>SFEJ01000027.1 GCA_004558035.1 Opitutia bacterium | reverse complement strand
GACAAGGTTGCGAATTACGCGAGCAACGTCAAAGGGTATCCGAGCAAGGAATGGTATGAGCGTTCTCTTGAGGAAGCCGTGAACGTGATTTTCTCCGTGAGAAAAAACTACGTCGAGACATCGGATTCGGACATTCTCGGAGAGCTGTTTTCGGTGTGGGGCGGAGAATCTGCGCTTCGCTGGGTCTCCGAGGTGTTGGGCTACGACGGCTTCATTCCGAAGCGGACGCTTTCGGACGACGTGAAAATCGCGTTTTTCCCGGAGCAAATCAAGAGCGCGACGGAGAACGCGGGGACGTATGCTCCGGAGAATCCGGACATAAGGTATTCGATTTCGACGGAAGAGCAGAGCGCGTGGAACGACGTTCTCGACGCATATGAGGCGGGAAAGCTTCGAGGAGACGCGGAATACAAAGTTTTGGAAAGAGTTCCTACGGTATGGAAGGCGTGCGGAATCGACGATTTGCCGATTGTGATTTCCGGGAACGCGCTGAACAAGATCACGAAGGAAAAGCACGGAATCGCCGTCGGCTACCTGCGCGACCTGCTGACCAACATCGACGACCCGATGGCGGTGTTCACTTCAAAGACGCGACCGGAAGATTCCGTCGTCGTGCTCGTAGAAATCATGGACGCGAACACAGGAGAAAAGTCAGTCGTGTCCGTCGCCATCGATCAGAACGCAAAAGAGCGCGGAAAACGCGTGAACAAAATCACAAGCATCTACGGAAGGCCTGCAAGACAGATCCTCGGATTCATGAACGACGGCCTCGCGCTTTACGTGAACCAACAAAAATCCCGCGCTTATCTGCGGGCGAACAGGCTGCAATTGCCAGCGGCGGCTTCAAAGCGCGGGAATCCATCGCTCCTTACGGAGGAAGATTTTTCCAATGATGCACTCGGCGAAGTAATCGGCAAGCGAAAATTTTCTCTTGTCGAGAACGAAGAGGAGACGGAAGACCCGTTCGCGGCGCTCGACGAAGACGTCCGCGAGGCGGCGCGAAAGCTGACTTCGACAAATACGGTCTCGACGTCAAGATTCCCGAAGGCGGGGGTATCGTGGTCGCGCGCGGCTCAATTGTCGGAGAGATTGCGGGGAGCGCG
This sequence comes from Opitutia bacterium, assembly GCA_004558035.1. Classification (GTDB taxonomy): domain Bacteria; phylum Verrucomicrobiota; class Verrucomicrobiia; order Opitutales; family UBA953; genus Spyradosoma. The sequence goes on along the minus strand of SFEJ01000027.1, from coordinate 31,227 downwards.
GGTCATGAGGCGCGCTTCGAGGCGGCGGCTCTTTTCCGCGAGGCGGCGCCACAGATCGGGCTCGGCGGATTCGCACCACGCGTCGAAGTCCGCGCGGACGGGCAGCCACGTTCCCGAAGCGAGCTCGTCTTCGAGCTGACGCGGCGCCCAGCCGGACGTTCCCGCGAACGCGAAGAGGCGCGCCGCGGGATCGCCGGCGAGCTCGCGCACGCGGTCGGGAGAAAGTCCCAGCTGCACGACGCGTCCGCCCGTAATGGGATTGCGGATACAGGCGAGCAGCGTCAGCCCCGCCGCTCCGACGGGACCGCCGACGTGCATCGGAATCCGCGCGAGCGGCGTTCCCGTGAACGACGGCGAGCATTCGCCCAGCATCCGCCGCATGGGCGCGTTGAGGATCAGCCCCTGCGCGCCTTCGTCGCGGGAAAAACGCGAAATCCAGACGACGGAGCGCTCGAAAATTCCCTTCACGCCGAGGCGCGCCAGCAGAAAATTGCCGCGCACCTTGTCGTGAATCGTCGCCTCTTCCGGATTCGCCATCGCGGGAAAATCACGCCTCGCCCGCGCCGGCGAGGTTCAGCTTTTCGACGCGGATCTTCGCGTCGGCGAGCAGCTGCGGGACCAGCGGGTCGTTGCGGTAATCGTGAATGTACTTGACGACGCCGACGCCCGCCGAAGCCAGAATCTTCGCGCAGTTCACGCACGGGAAATGCGTGACGTAAACGGTCGCGCCCATCACGGAAACACCGCGCTTGGCGGCATCCGCGATCGCGTTCTGCTCGGCGTGCACGGTCGCCTGTTCGTGTCCGTCGCGGACGCAGGAACAATGCGGCGCGCCGGGCAGAAAGCCGTTGTAGCCGGCGGCGATGACGCGGTTCGGATGCGTTCCCGCGGAGACGAGCACGCAGCCGACGTGCAGACGCTCGCACGCCGAGCGCGACGCGATCAGCACCGCCATCGCCGCGAAGTAGGCGTCCCACGAGGGACGCCCGACGCCCGCGACGAGCCGTTCCAGTTCTTCGACGAAACCTTCCATGGCGACGCCGCGAGAAACCTCACTCGACTTCGAGGACGACCTGCACTTCCGCCGTCGCGTGGAGCGGCACGCCGCCGAGGGCGACCGCCGCGCGGGCGTGCTTGCCGTTCTCGCCGAAGAGGGCGAGGAAGAGCTCCGAGGCTCCGTTGATGACCTTCGGCGCGTCCGCGAAGCCTTCCGGCGCGTAGACGAAACCGTTGACGTTGACGACGCGCTTCACCTTGTCGAGCGAGCCGAGATGCGCCTTCGCGTTGGCGAGCGCCGCCAGCGCGCACTGGCGCGCCGCCGCGTAGCCGTAGGCGACGTCCTTTTCCGGCGCGGAGCCGATCATGCCCGTGTGTGTGAGCTTGCCTTCCGCCATGGGGAGCGTTCCCGAAAGGAACAGCAGGTTGCCGGTCCGCACCGCGGGAACGTAGGCTCCGGCGGGCGCCGGAGGCTGCGGGAGGGTGAGACCGAGTTCGGAAATTTTTTCTTCGATGGTCATAAGAGCGGAAGATTTTGCCCCCGCCGCGCGCGTCGCGCAACGGCGAAAACGCGAAAATTTCCGCGTCGCGTTCCCGCGGGAACGTCTCGGGGCCCTCCGTTTTCTCGGTGCGGCCGCTCAGGTCTAATAAAAGACTTTTTCCATGAAGAGGCCGCGGGCGGGGGCGGTCGTGATGCGCGCGTCGCAGATTTTCGCGTCGCGGTAGGCGAGCAGCTCCTCCGGCGTCCATTTGCCGAGGCCGACGCGGACGAGCCCGCCGACGAGGCGGCGCACCATCTTGTAGAGGTAGCCGCTCGCTTCGGTCGTGACGAAGACGTTTTTCCCGCGCGCGGTCACGTCGAGCCGCCGCAGGTCCTTCACCGGGTTTTCGCGTTCGGCGGAGGCGTGCGTCGCGCCGAACGCGGAAAAATCGTGCACGCCGAGCAGCAGTTTCGCGGCGCGTTCCATCGCGGGAACGTCGAGCGTCTTGTCGCCGAGCCCCCAGCAGTAGCGCGCGTCGAAGGGCGAGGCGAAGCCCTGAAAAATGCGGTAGCGGTAGCGTTTCCCTTTGGCGGAGAAGCGGGCGTGGAAGCCGTCCTTCGCCTTTGTCGCGCGATAGACGTGGATGCCCGCGGGCAGTCCGCAGTGCAGGGCGCGCAGGAGCGTCTCCGCCGGATAGTTCCAATGCGTGTCGAAATGGAAGCACTGCGCCTTGGCGTGGACGCCGGAGTCCGTGCGGCCGCTGCCGTGCACGCGCACGGGTTCGCGGACGATCTGCGCGATGCGCTTTTCGAGAAAATCCTGCACCGCGAGCCCGCAAGCCTGGCTCTGCCAGCCGTGGAAATCCGTGCCGTCGTAGGCGACGAGGCAGCGGTAGCGCGTCATGCCGGGCGGAATCGCGTTGAAGATTTCGCGCTTCACGGGAACGGCGGGACGCGCCGAGCCAGTGACGCGCCGCGGGCGCTGGACTGCGTGCTTTTCGTCGCTCATCGCGTCAAAGGGGAAGATCCGGCTCCGACGGGAACGCGTTCCCGCCGACGCCGGAAGCATTGAAGTAGTCCTGCAGAATCACGGCGGCGGCGCGGGAATCGATTTCGCCGGTGCGGCGGTGCGCCTTGCGCGCGCGCGCGTCGTTTCCGCCCTTGCGCTTCGCGCTCATGCGGGATTCCGCCTCGTAGCTGGAGAGCGTTTCGTCCACGCGGACGACGGGCAGGGCGAAGCGTTTTTCGAGCTCGGCGATGAAGGCGTCCACCTCGCGCGTCTTGTAGCCGCAGGTGCCGTCCATGTTCACGGGATAGCCGACGACGAGCGTCGTGATTTTCCGGATACGGATTTCGCGCGCGACGTGTTCGAGGCGCTCCGCCTCGTCGGCTTCGGTCGCGGCGGGAACGGGCATGGCGATGCCGAGCTCGTCGTCACCGTGCGCGAGCCCGATGCGGCGGGAACCGTAGTCGATCGCGAGAAAATTGCGGCTCATCGCGGTGCGCGTCTTCGTGCGCGGGAACGCCTCACTTCGAGAAGAGCGAGAGCGTGCGCTGGAACGTCGTGCCGTTCTCGCGGAGCACTTCGAGGAACTTCTCGTCCTCGAGCTTGCCGGAATTGCTCTGCAGCTGCCTGCCGAGAAGCTTGGACTTGCCTTCTTCGCCGAGCACGGTGACGGAGACTTCCACGGAGCGCAGCGCGGCGGATTTCGCACCGTTGAAATTGTCGTCGAAGACGATCTTTCCCGCGCCCGCGCAGATCGATTTCGAGAAGGTCGTGACGTCGCGGTTCGGATACACGTCGTTCAGCCGCGAGACGAGCTTGGGATTGTTCACGACGGCGATCTTGCGCTTGCCGTCCTCGAAGTCGTCGTACCAGAAGACGAGCGAGACGTCCACGACGCCGTCCTGCAGGAAGTTCTGCAGGCGCGTGCCCCATTCCTTGGGCGAGTATTTGGCTTCGTCGCTCGGGTCGGTGATCTGTTCGGAAGATTCCCAGAAGGCGGAGGGCGCGTTGCGGTCGCCGGATTTTTCCGCGGAGCCGAGCACGTAGGGCAGGGCGGCGTTCAGCGTGTCCTTGGCGTTGAGCACGGCGCGATAGACCGTGTAGGAAAGATTTTCCGGCGAGTCGGCGGCGGCGGAATCGAAGGGCGACTTTTGTACAAGCGCGTAGCGGACGGCGCAGAGTTCGCCGGGCAGCTCCGTGCTCCCGGAGCCGCTGCGGGAACGCCGCGTGCGGTCGGGCGTGCGCGCGAAGAGCATGATTTGCGGCGCGTTCTGTTCGTCGAGATTGCCGAGATCCTTTTCCTGGTCGTAGCGGACTTCGAACCAGCAGTGCGCGTCGTCGAAGGCGACGGCGGAATTGAGGTCGCTCTCTAGCGGATCGAGCACGGCGCGCGCGTCCGAATTCGTCGAGAGCGCGGTGACGGTGTTGTCGTAGGCGCGCAGCATGCTTACGGCGATGTTCGTCACGAACATGATCAGGATGATCATGATGGTCGTCGCGACCATCAGTTCCACGAGGGTGAAGCCTCGGCGGTTTCGGGAAATCTTCTTCATGGCGGGAACGGTGTCCGGGGTTCAGCGGGAAATGACGAGCATCTGCGAGAGAATCGGCGTCTGCGATTCCGACTGGCGCGAGCTGCCGACCGCGAAGGGATAGATCTCGACGGTCACGGGCAGGTAGGCGAGCGCGTACGCGTCCGGCGAGCTCGGGAGCGTGCCGCCCTGCGTGTGCGTGCGCGAGAGCACTTCGCCGCGGGAATTCATCTCGACGCGCGCGCCCTCGAGTTCCGGCGAAACGAAGACGCGCGCCAGATAGACGTTGCCTTCGAAATCCATCGAGTCGAGGTCGTCCTTCGTCGGGAGCGACTGTGACGAATCCGCCTTGATCGCCTGCATGACGAGCTGCGGCGTCTCGTCGGAATCCGGGTTCACGCGGCGGCTGAAGCAGACGACGAACAGCGCGTCGTCCCACGACGTGCCGTTCTTGCCGTTCAGCCATTCGTACACGTAATCGAACGAGGGCTTCGTCTTCAGGTCGTTTTCGGAGACGATCGCCTGCCCCTCGGGGGAAATGAATTCCCGCACGTCGGCGAGCGCGCCGTCCAGGCGCGTGTAGACCGTCAGCGCCTGGCTCGTGCGCAGGTTCGAGCCCACGGACTCGAACGCGGCGTTGAGCAGCCCGACGATGGTCAGAATCGCCATGCCGAGCACGGCGACGGCGAGGAGGACTTCCACGAGGCTGAAGCCCCGGCGGTGGTGGGAACGCGCGCGGTCGGCGGCGCGGCGGAGCAAGGAGATTTTCTGCGGAAACGCGGTCATGATGATTTTTTTCTGAAAGGGATTTTTTCGGAGGAAGGCGCGGGCGCGGGAACGCCTCAAAGCTCGTTGGCGGCTTCGGTTTCGTCCGCGTCGCGCGTGAAGACGAGCGAGCCGTTGCGCGTGACGGCGAAGCCGACGACGGCGGCGTCCGAATCGAAGCGGATGCCGTTGCCGGGCATCCAGACGCCCTCCGCGACCATGAAGGTCGCCTTGGTCATGTAGGTCTGCCCGTTGGAGTCGAAGAAATACGCGTACCATTTCTGCTTGCCGGAGCCGAACTGCTTGCCGCCGAGCTCGAGCGAGGGATCGAGCGAGACTTCGTAGTCGCCTTCGATCGGCGCGAGCGAGCTGTGCTCGATGCCCGATTCCGTGGGCGGCACGAAGAAGACGCCTTTCGGCAGCGTGACGCCGGCGTTCCCGCCGACGGCGTACCAGTAGTAGTCGCGCAGGTCGGTCTTGCTCTCGTCGTCCGTGCCGCCGACGATCGCGACCATGTGGCGCAGGTGGCGCTCGTCGTCGTTTTCGTCGTTGAGCACGAGCACCGCCGAGCGGATGTTGTAGCGCTTGTTGGTTTCGGGCTCGCGGTCCGGATTGTGCCCCAGCACCGCCTGCGCGCGGGCGACCTTGAACTGCTGCGCCGCGAGCCGCACGGCGTCGTCGATGCCGTGCGGGTTGTTGGGCTGCAGCCCGATGATGACGACCGAAATCAGCCCGATGATGGCGACGACGGTCAGAATCTCGATCAGCGTGAAGGCGCGGCGGAAACGCGCGCGCGGGGAATTTTTCTTGCGGAACAACATGAGGGCGGCGGAACGGATTTGCGGGGAAGGGGAAGACGCGCGCGTTCCCGCGGCGGGAACGCGCGGGAACGGAATCAGCGCCAGCTGTAGACGTTTTCGTAGTCTTCGCCGTCGTTCACGGACGTGAAGATGATGACGTTCTTCATGAGACCGTTCGCGTCGGTTTCGGCCTCGGTCGCGTCGTCGGGCATGTATTCGCCGGGAATGACGACGTGCTTGTTGTCGTCCGTGTCCATGACGACGTGAATGTTCGTGTTGCCGAAGACGTCGCAGAGCGTGCCGTAATCGACGGTGCCGTCTTCCTGCGTGAAGTCCTCGGGCGAGAAATCGCAGAAGGAGCGGCCGCGCTTGTTGAAGCTCTTCTGGTCTTCCTTGGAAAGCTTGTCGCCCGTTTCGGGATCGCGGCCCGAGAGCGCCTTGACGAAGTTCAGCCCGGTGTCGCCCTGGCCGAGATTGTAGTGCTCGTCGTCGCCGACGGTCGCGCCCTTGTTCAGGATCGGGTAGTAATTATAGACGGACTTGTACTGCTCGATCGCCGTGATCCAGCCGGAGTACTTGCCGCGCATGGTCGTGATCTGCACCTTCTTCATCGCCACGCCGATGACGGGGACGAGCAGGGCGGCGAGCAGGCCGATGATTGCGATGACGACGAGGATTTCGATGAGGGTAAAACCGCGTTTGGATGATTTTTTCATGATGAATGGATTGGTAAGGAGGGTAAGAACGTTATTGCCGAAATTTTCGCCGAAAACGCCGCGAGTGTCAACGCGCTTTCGTCGCGGGCGAAAACCGCGCGCGGAATTTTTAGGAAAACCGCGAAGACAAAGGAGGCTCGGCGCCTTCGCCTGTTTTCCGAAACCTTCTTTAAGCTTTAACCCTTAACCTTTTAAACTTTTACCTATCTTAAGGTTTTTCTTTGTTGAGCGGCGCGCGTCCCCGCGCTATGCTCGCGCGCCATTATGAACGAAGAACGGATGCGTCTCCAAAAATATCTTTCCCAGGCGGAAGTGTGTTCCCGCCGCAAGGCGGAAGAGCTGATCGCCGACGGGCAGGTCCGCGTGAACGGCAAAGTCGCCGAGCTCGGCCAGTGCGTCGTTCCCGGCGAGGACGTCGTGAAGATCGGCAGGCAGGTCATTTCCCTCGGCAAGCGCGAAAGCATCGTGCTGATGATGAACAAGCCGCGCGGCTACCTGTGCACGAATCTCGATCCGAACGACGGGCAGACGGTCTTCCAGCTCATTCCCGAGACGTGGGCGGCGCACAAGCTCTTCTGCGTCGGGCGGCTCGACAAGGATTCCGAGGGGCTGCTGCTCATCACGAACGACGGCGACCTGGCGAACCGCATCATCCACCCGTCGAGCGACGTCGTGAAGCGCTACGAAGTGACGCTCAACCGCGAATACGATCCCGCGCTGACGCCGCGCCTGCTCAAGGGCGTGAAGCTCAAGAACGAGGACGGCGAGGACGAATTTCTGCGCTTTTCGAACGTGATCCGTTTTCCCGACGGCAAGAAGCTCGAAATCCACCTGAACCAGGGACGCAAGCGGGAGATCCGCCGCCTGCTCGAAGTCTTCGGCTTTTTCGTGAAGACGCTGCGCCGTTTTCAGATCGGCGGGCTCATTCTGAAGAAAATGCCGCCGGGCGACTGCCGCAAGCTGACGAAGAAGGAAATCGACCTCATCTTCGCCAAGCACGGGAACGCCGATCCCTCGCGCCCGAGCGCCGTGAAGCGCCAGAACAAGGCGGCGCTGCGCGGCGAAAAGGCGGCGGAGCCCTCGCGCACGCTCAAGAAGGCGCACCGCAAATTCGAAGAGGAGAAAGAGCGCCGCGCCGTCATCGAAAAGAAGCTGCAGGTCAAGCGCGACGTGCGCCGGGCGACGCGCGCGGCGAAGCTCGCCGAAGCGGCGGACGTTCCCGCGGAGGCGCCGACGCCAGCGCCGAAGCGTTCCCGCGTGAAGAAGAGCGCCGCGTCCGAATGGAAGACGCAGCAGCGCCCGCACGCGAAGAACGCCCGCACGCGCTCCTACGCGAGCCGAAAGAAGAAAGCTTAAAGGGAAGTTTGCGCGGGAAGGATTTCGGCGGACAGGCGAAACGCTCGCCCGCCGATAAAAATTCGCGTTCATTCGCGGAATTTCGCGGTTTTTCTTCGCGTCTTTGCGGGAGAACCTGCACTTCGACGCCGTCCGCGTTTTGGCTTTCCTTTCCCGCGAAAATTTAGGAGAATGTCCCCATAGCCATGTTCGCATTACCCTTCAAAAAAACGTTCCGGAACTCCCGCCGACGCGGATTTTCGCTGGTCGTCGCGCTCGTCATGATGGCGCTGATGCTCCTCATCGCGATTTCCCTCGTGTCGTTCGTCTATCTCGAATCGCAGATCGGCGGCTACCGCGTCAAGCGCTACCAGGCTCAGGCGAACGCCGTCTGCGGTCTCCGCATCGCGCTCGCGCAGCTCCAGCTCCTCGCCGGCGACGACCAGCGCGTCACCGCCACGGCGGACATTCTCGACCAGGGCGGGACCAACAAGTCGCTCCCCTCGGGAACGCCCTACAAGGGCAAGCGCCGTTGGACGGGCGTCTGGGCGACCGGCGGGCTCGACAAGTCTGATTCGCAGAAGCTCCGCGACTGGGATTACAAGGATCCCGACGCCAAGCCCTTCCTCGGCTGGCTCGTTTCCGGCTACGATTCCGACTCCGGCAATTTCTCCCCGCTCGACCTTCCCGTCGCGAAGTCTTCCGCCGACTCGGACAAGGGCAAGGAAATCGTCTCCGAGGCCGTCAACGCCTACGACGTGGACGACGACAGCCCCGAGCTCGTCACCCTCGTCGGCGCGGGAACGCTCGGCAAGAAAAGCGGCTGGGAGGACGACGTCGTCAAGGTGCGACGCGTTCCGCTCGAAAAGCGCACCGACTTCCAGCGTTCCGCCAAGGGCGCCGGTTCCTTCGCCTACTGGGTCGGCGACGAAGGCGTGAAGGCGCGCGTGAATCTCTCCGACGCCTACGCGCGCGAGTTCGATTCCTCGCTCAACGACTTCCAGCGCACGCTCCGCGCCACGCCTCAGCGCGTCGGCGCCGAAGTCATCACCGGCATCAAGTCCTTCGACGACTGGTGGAGCGCCGACGCCAAGAGCGCGGGAACGCCCTCCGCCGCCAAGCTCCCCTACGTGCTTTCCCTCGGCGATCTCGCCGCCTACGCCGACGAAGATTCCGCCGACTTCCTCAAAAACGCCCGCGCGCTCTATCACGACGTCTCGTTCTGGTCCCGCGGCGTCTTCTCCGACGTGTACAGCGGCGGTCTCAAGACCGACCTTTCCGTCGCCTTCGAAATGCCCTGGTTCGGCGGGAACGACGGCTTCAACAAGGGCTTCCGCGACTACCCGCAGTTTCACGGCTCCGGCGAAAAGAACGGGCTCAACCTGCTCAGCTATTTCTCGGTCGACAACAACGAGACGACGAAATGGTGGCTCGAACAGCCGTCCGAGGGGCTCGGCTACGTCTATGAGTTCGACACGAAGATCGCCAAGCGCGGGAACTCCGACGGCCGCTATCTGCGCGGACCGACCTGGGACGTCTTCCGCAACTACTACCGCCTCTACAAGCGCGAAGTCGAAAAGCGGGGCGTGCGCGGGCTGAAGGCGTCCGACGATTCCACGTGGCTCGCGACCGGCATGGCGCCGTACAGCTACCTGCAGGGCGACCCGCGCCACGTCCGCGAGAGCACGTCCGTCAACGTCTCCACCGGCTCCGGACAGGCGACGACGCAGACCTATAAAGGAGTCTTCAGCCCGAAATGGAACTACGCGGCGGCGTCCTGGCGCGGCGGCATGGAATACAACAACAGCGCCGGACACGGCGGCGACTACACCAACTTCGTCGATGCGCCGACGTACCTAACGGAAGTCTCCGGCGATCCCGACTACAAGGTCGAGCAGGGCGCCGTTTACGCGAACACCTCCACGGGCGTGCAGAAGGGGTCCGCGATCATCCCGCAGTCGATGCGTCTCGCGCCGGAAGTGCTGCGCTTTTCGATGAAGTTCTCGCTGATCTTCAATCAGGATTCCGCCGCGCTCATCGCGGAGCCGCTCTTTGTGCTCCACAATCCCTACAACGTGCCGATTGAGTTCTTCGGTCTCGGCATGAACGTCACGAAATTCTATCCGTTCTCTCTCCTCCTGCATCGCGAGGACGGCGGGAAATTCTGGTATTGGAAAAACACTTACGTCGGCTACAACCGGACGGTCGGCGCGGACGGCGAATACACCGGAAACACGGACAATCTGATCGAAAGCGAGTACATGCAGATTCCGTTCTGGTTCTTCAGCGGCAATTATTCCGGAAAGACCGCTCATTCGCTCTACCTTTTCGCGGGAACGAGCTCTTACACGGGTTCGCCGAACGGCTCCATCGTCATGCAGCCGGGCGAGGTGAAGCCCGTTTTCGCCTATTCCAAGCAGTATCCGGTCAAGCTCAAGGTCGGCGGCGGCGGAACGAACAACAACGCCGGCGACGAAATTTACGGTCTCGCGAATTCGCTCGGCAATTTCGAGCCCGATCCCGAAGGCGGTCTGCCCGGCTTCGAAATTCCGATGGCGTTCGCCAAGATGAAGAATCCGGCGGACCTGAACTGCGATTTCTCGATTTCCCTGGGGCATGCCGCTCCCGACCTTTGGGGCGGTTCCGGCACCGCGGCGGTGGCGCAGCTCGAATCCGACATGCTCCTCTTTTACCTGTTCTACCCGCAGAGCGCGATCGGAGAAAACATGAAGGACAAAGACATGCTGACGCGCACTTGGAACGACCCGAGCAGCTCTTCCGGCTGGTCGGACCAGGCGGACGAAACGCTGCTTCAGAACATCTCCGTCAGCCGCATCTCGCTTTACAGATACAACAGCCAGCGCATCGGCAACCAGTCGTCCGAATGGGTGAAGCTCGGCAAGTCCTTCTACCGCGAATCGGGCACGGGCTGGGACGGCGCGCGCAAGCAGGCGCTCTGCGTCTATGAAGTCTATAAGGGAGGCGCGGAAGACACGCCCTTCGCCGGCCCTCTGCTTTCGAACTCGCGCCCGTGGGTCGTCGATCCGCGCTCGTGGAACTCCGAGAAACTGGTCGACGACAACGCGCCGAGCCAGATCGGCGAAAAGCCGCGCGGGAACTTCGTGAACGCCGGTCCGGGCTGGATCGCGCAGATCCGCACGGACGGCATCGACGAAATGGACGCGATCGAGCACACCGGCGACGGTCAGGCGTATTGGGGCGACAGCACGGGCGCCGCCGGGCAGACGAACGTCGTGCTCTACGAAGTGCCGACGCGCCCGATGACCTCGCTCGGGCAGTTCCAGAGCGTCGACTGCTCGGTTCTGGACTACGAGCCGAGCTACGTCGTGGCGAACTCGTATCCGCCGATCGGCAACAAGGATCTTTCGACGCTCTTCGACTGGCCGGAGCACAAGGGCAATAAGCCGCCGCAGCAGCCGCGCGCGGACACGCCCTTCGCGGCGAATCTCGCGCTCTTCGACCGCTATTTCTTCTCCGGCGTCAATTTCGGCGATCTCGACGGACAGCAGAAAAACGTCTCCGCGTTCGCGCGCAAGCTGCTCGACGACGAGGCGGCGAACCCGCTCGCGAACCCGCGCGTGTCGCTGATCCGCGACCGCTCCGATCCGGACCGCACGGACGACGTCGTGACCGAAGAGCTGAAGGACCCGAACAAGGTCGCGCGCAATTTCCTCTACGAAGGCGCGTTCAACGTCAATTCTACGTCCGTGGAGGCGTGGAAGGCGCAGCTCGCGAGTCTGCACAAGCAGTATCTGAAGATCGACGGCGATTATTCCGAGGCGGAAGATTTCCCGATAGTGCGCTTCATGAAGCTCATCGGCAAGGACGCCGGCGGCGAAGGCAAGAACAACAGCGGCGTCGGCGACAGCGACGGCGACGAGGGCAGCGGCTGGCGCTGGTACCGCTCGCTGAAGGACAGCGAGCTGCAGTCGCTCGCGGAAAAGATCGTCGAAGAAGTGCGTCTGCGCGGACCGTTCATGTCGATGGCGGACTTCGTGAACCGCCGCTACAACGCGAAGGACGACACGGCGCGCTCGGGAACGTTGCAGGCGGCGATCGACAAGACGAGCGCGATCAACAAATCGATGGGCGACGCGAAGAACACGCCGGACTCGACGCAGTTCCCGAACCTGATTCCCTCGACGGGCAAGGCGTCCAAGAAAGCGGGCGCGACGGGCTACCTGACGCAGGGCGACGTGCTTTCGAGCCTCGGCGCGGGCATGACGGTGCGCTCGGACACGTTCACGATCCGTGCCTACGGCGACGTCTTCGGACTGAGCGGGAACGCGGAGGCGCGCGCCTACTGCGAAGCCGTCGTGCAGCGTCTGCCGGACTGGGTCGCCGACGAGGAGGACGAAGTGTTGGAAAGCGCGGACAAGACGATTTTCGATTCGCTGCAGGTGCGTAAGAACTACCGCTCGCAGTCGCTCGGGAACGACGAGCATTTCTTCGAGAAGTTCGAACGCAACACGCAGCTGAAGGCGGTGAACCGCCTCTTCGGCCGCCGCTTCAAGATCGTGTCGTTCCGCTGGCTCACCCCGGACGAAATCTGAAGAAAAAGGTTGTGAAGTTATGAGGTTATGAAGGTTACGGAAGTTTGATGGAAGCGCTTCGCGCTGTTTATGGTTTAAGGTGTAAGGTTTAGAGAGAATAAACTTTAAACGATAAATCTTAAACAGCTCCGAAGGAGCTCTAGTTTCGGCGAAGCCGAGCGCAATGAACTTCATAACCTTCATAACCTCGTCACTTTCATAACCTCTTTAACCTTTTAAGCTTTATTCCCATGTTCAATTGGCTCAAAAGCCGCTCGAGCGGCGTTCTTCTTCATCCGACCATGCTGCCTTCCCGCCAGGGCATCGGCACGCTCGGCGCTTCCGCGCGTCAGTTCGCGGACGCGCTGGCGGACGCGCGCGTCGGCTATTGGCAGGTCTGCCCGCTCGGGCCGACGGGCTTCGGCGATTCGCCGTATCAGTGCTTTTCCTCGTTCGCGGGAAATCCCTTTCTCGTCGATTTCGAGAGTCTGGCGGAGCAGGGCTTTCTCGACGCCGCGGACCTGGAGCCCTTCGCGGCGCTCCCGCGCGACCACGTGGAATACGGCGCGCTGTGGAGCGTCTTTCACGCCTGCGCCGACAAGCTCTACGGGAACGTCAAAAAGAATCCCGCGCTGCTGACGCGGCTCGGAGACTTCGCGACCTTCCGCCGGGACAACGCGTACTGGCTCGAAGGCTACGCGCTCTACACGGCGCTGAAAAAGCATTTCGGCGGCGCTCCGTGGTACGAATGGCCGGCGAACGCGCGCCGCTTCGAATCCGCCGTGAAGGCGAAATGGGGCGCGGACGTGCTCGCGGAAAAGGAAAAGACGGAGATCGTGCAGTTCATCTTCTTCTCGCAGTGGCGAGAGCTGCGCGGGCACGCGCGTTCCCGCGGCGTGAAGATCGTCGGCGACGTGCCGATCTTCACCGCGCTCGACAGCGCGGACGTCTGGCAGAATCCGGGCATTTTCCAAATCGACAGAAAGACCGCCGCGCCGCTCGCCGTCGCGGGCGTGCCGCCGGACTATTTTTCCGCGACGGGCCAGCTCTGGGGCAATCCGCTCTACGACTGGGCGGCGCTCAAGAAGACCGACTACGCGTGGTGGATCGCGCGCCTGCGCGCGTGCTTCGCGCTCTACGACGTCGTGCGCATCGACCATTTCCGCGCGTTCTACGATTACTGGCGCATTCCCGCGGGCTCGCCGGACGCGCGCACGGGCGAATGGGTGCTCGGGCCCGGACTGGAATTTTTCGAACGCGTGCGCCGCGCCCTCGGAAACGCGCAGCTGATCGCGGAGGATCTCGGCGACATGAACGACGGCGTGCGCAAGCTGCTCGCGGACACGGGGCTGCCCGGCATGGCGGTGCTGCAGTTCGCCTTCGGCGGAGATCCGAAAAATCTTTACCTGCCGCACAACATCGGCGCGAACACGATCGTGTATCCGGGAACTCACGACAACAATACCGTCGTCGGCTGGTACGCGTCCGCCGCCGAGCACGAGCGCGATTTCTTCCGCCGCTACCTGTGGACGGACGGGAACGCGCCGCACTGGGCGCTCGTCAACGCCGCGATGAAGTCGCACGCGCGCCTCGCCGTGATTTCCGTGCAGGACCTGCTCGGGCTCGGCGCCGAAGCGCGCTTCAACGAGCCGGGAACGGAGCTGAAGAACTGGCGCTGGCGCGTTTCCGACGCCGACTTCGCGCGCTTCCGCGCCGACGTCGTGCCGCGCCTGCGCGAGCTCGTCGAAATCTCCGGCAGAGCGTGATCGCGGAAAAGGTGATGAGGTTATGAAGTTATGGTGGTTATGAAGTTCATTGCGATCGGCTTCGCCGAAAGGATTTCAAAAAATCTCCTTCGCGAAGCGAAAAGCAATCAACTTCCATAACCTCATAACCTTTCGCTGCAAAAAATTTCCCTTTTCCTTCGTTTTCCCCTTTACAATTCCCGCGAAAAACGTTTTTCTAAACATCTTCTTATGCAAAAAACTAAGAAATCCATCGCAAAACGGTTTAAAGTGACCGGCAGCGGCAAACTGATGCGTCGCTCGCCCAACACGCGTCACCTTCTCCGCAACAAGAGCACGAAGTCTCGTCGTCGCTCCGGTGCGGACAAGCGTGTCGACGAGGGCTTCGAAAAGACGTTCAAGTCCGCGATGCCGTTCGCGTAATCTCTCGAAGAAGGAATTACGGACCGCAACCGAAAACCGCACTTGCCGGGTGAAATTGACGACCCGGCGGTCACAAAAAGAAAGAAAGCAACAGCAACATGTCACGTGTCACCAACTCTCCCGCAACGCGCGCGCGCCGCAAACGCGTCCTGAAACAGGCGAAAGGCTACTTCGGGCTCAAATCCCGCGCTTACACGCACGCGAACGACGCGGTCAACCGCGCTCAGAAGTACGCGTATGCGCACCGCCGCCTGAAAAAGCATGACTTCCGTCAGCTTTGGATCGTGCGCATCAACGCCGCCTGCCGTCCTCTCGGCATCACTTACAGCCGCCTCGTCGCGGGTCTGAAGAAGGCGGAAATCGTCATCGACCGCAAGAACCTCAGCGAGCTCGCCATCAACGACGCCGCCGCGTTCGCCGCGATCGTCGAAAAAGCGAAGGCCGCGATCGCCTGAACCTCAAACGACAAGCGAATTTCAAAAAGGGACGTTCCCGCGAATCACTCGCGGGAACGTTTTTTTTCGGGAAATTCGGGAACCGCGAATTCTTAAAGGAGGGTACGCGTCCCGCTTGCCCCCTTTTTTCAACAGGGATTGCGGGGATTTTGAGGGATTTCTTTTCGGTGCGGGGCTTTCTCTAAGGCTCTTCACTCCGCATGAAATGCGGAACAAAAATAACCCCATGCGGCGCGACGCCGCTTGGGGCAGGGCACGAAAAAAAACACGCGCCTGAAAGGCGCAACTTCCCGCGGATCTCGCAGATTTCCGCAGATTTTTCGGAACCGCGAATTCCCGCGAATGAACGCGAATTTTTACGGGAGGGTAAGCGTCCCGCTCGCCAGCAAACTTCTCTTTAAGCTTTAACCCTTAACCTCTAAGCTTTGACAAACTTTTGCCCTCATTCTCGCGCCGCGCGAAAATGCGCCCCGCGAAATTTGGATTTGCGCGCCGCCCGCTTTCTGCTATGCTCGCTACTTCATTTGAATTTCAGTAACACCGTAAACGTAAACAGAACATAATGGCAAAAGTATCTAAGACCAAAAAAACGGCGCCGACGGCGCATCCGGCCCAGCCGGAACTTCCGGCGATCGCCTCTCAGGCGGACGTCGATTCGTTCAAGCAATGGATTCTCTACCATCTGCGCTGCACGCTCGCCTGCAACAAGAACACGGCGACGACGCACGATTGGCTCTTTGCCGTGAGCTGCGCGGTCCGCGACCTGATTCACCACCGCTTCATCAACACGCAGGCCGCGCACGTCTCCGCGAAGACGCGCCGCTGCTACTATCTTTCGGTCGAATACCTGATGGGCCGCCTGCTGCGCAACAATCTTTCGAGCGCCGGTCTGCTCGAAACCGCGGAAGCCGCGATGCGCGAACTCGGGCTCGATCCGGAAACGATTTTCGAAGAGGAAAAGGACATGGGTCTCGGCAACGGCGGTCTCGGTCGTCTCGCCGCGTGCTTCCTCGATTCGCTCGCGACGCTCGACCTGCCGGCGATCGGCTACGGCATCCACTATGAATTCGGCCTCTTCCGTCAGACGTTCTCGAACGGCTATCAGGTCGAGAACGCCGACAACTGGCTCTTCTCCGGCAATCCGTGGCACGTCCGCCGCGCGACGCGCCGCGTCGAAGTCCCGCTCTACGGGAACGTCGAGCTCTCCTACGACGAAAACGGCAACCTCAAGCCGCGCTGGGTGAACACGACGCCGATCATCGGCGTGCCGTGGGACATTCCGATCGTCGGCTACAAGGCGAAGACGATCAACTTCCTCCGCCTCTGGGAAGCCAAGGCGACGCGCGAGTTCGACTTCCACAAGTTCAACGAAGGCGGCTACATCGACGCCATCCGCGAAAAGGCGAACAGCGAGACCGTCTCCAAGGTGCTCTACCCGAACGACAAGACCGCCGTCGGCCGCCAGCTCCGCCTCGTGCAGCAGATCTTCTTCGTTTCCTGCTCGCTGCAGGACATCATCCGCCGCCACAAGAAGGAAAACGGTTCGCTCGACACGCTCGCCGAAAAGGCGGCGATCCAGCTCAACGACACGCACCCGACGATCGCGATTCCGGAACTGATGCGCCTGCTCATGGACGTCGAAGGCTTCTCCTGGGACAAGGCGTGGGCGACGGCGACCAAGGTGTTCGCCTACACGAACCACACGCTGCTCCCGGAAGCGCTCGAAAAGTGGAGCGTGCCGCTGTTCGAAAAGGTGCTCCCGCGTCACCTGCAGATTATTTACGAAATCAACCGCCGCTTCCTCCTCGAAGTCGAAAAGAAGTGGCCGGGCGACGAAGGCAAGAAGCGCGAGCTCTCGATCATCGAGGAAGGCGCCGTCAAGCAGGTGCGCATGGCGTATCTCGCCGTCATCACCAGCCACTCGACGAACGGCGTCGCCGCGCTCCACACGGAACTGCTCAAGCAGACGCTCTTCCACGACCTGCACGAGCTCTATCCGGACCGCTTCAACAACAAGACGAACGGCATCACGCCGCGCCGCTGGCTGCTCGCCTGCAACAAGGGGCTTTCCGCCCTCATCGACGAAAAGATCTCCGGCGACTGGCCGAAGGATCTCGACCTGCTGCGCGGGCTCGAAAAATTCGCCGACGACGCGGACTTCCGCAAGCGCTACATGGCGGTCAAGCACGAGAACAAGGTCGAGCTCGCCCGCATCATCAAAAAGCTCTGCGGCATCGAAGTCTCGCCGGACGCGCTCTTCGACGTTCAGATCAAGCGCCTGCACGAATACAAGCGCCAGCACCTCAACCTGCTGCACATCCTCACGCTTTACCACCGCATTCTGAACAATCCGTCGCTCGACGTCACGCCGCGCGTGTTCGTCTTCGGCGCGAAGGCGGCTCCGGGCTACGATCTCGCCAAGCACATCATCCACGCGATCAACGCCGTCGCCGAAAAGATCAACAACGACCCGCGCGTGAACGGCAAGATCAAGGTGGCGTTCCTGCCGGACTACCGCGTCTCGCTCGCGGAAAAGATCATTCCCGCGGCGGACCTCTCCGAGCAGATTTCCACCGCCGGCAAGGAGGCGTCGGGAACGGGCAACATGAAGCTCGCCCTCAACGGCGCGCTCACGATCGGCACGCTCGACGGCGCGAACGTCGAAATCGGCGAGGAAGTCGGCGACGACAACATCTTCATCTTCGGTCTCACCGTCGATGAAGTGAAGGAACTCCGCCGCCGCGGCTACAATCCCTGGGATTACTACAACCGCGACGAAGAGCTCAAGGCGATTCTCGGCTGGCTCACGAGCGACTACTTCACGCCGCAGCAGCCGGGCTCGCTCGCGCCCGTCGTCCGCAGCCTCCTCGAAGGCGGCGATCCCTTCCTCGTCCTCGCGGACTACCGCTCCTACGTCGAATGCCAGGAACGCGTCGGCGAAGCCTTCCGCGACAAGAACCGCTGGGCGAAGATGGCGATTCTCAACACCGCGCGCGTCGGCAAGTTCTCTTCCGACCGCACGATCGCGGAATACGCGAAGGACATCTGGAAGCTCGAACCGCTCAAGGTCGAGCAGAACGACGTCGAGTGGTCCATCTCCACGGCGAAATAAGCGCTCCGCCGCAAAAGAAAAGAAGAACGTTCCCGCGCCTTCCCGCGGGAACGTTTTTTTTTGCGCCTTCGCGGCGCGCCTCAGGCGTTCCCGCCGCGCAGCGCGCCGAGCGAATCGACGAGCTGCGCGGGCGTGCTCGCGCCGACGAGAACGCTCGTCACGAGCGGATTTTCCAGCAGCCACGCGATCGCGTACTGCGCGAGCGTCTGCCCGCGTTCCCGCGCGAGCGCGTCGAGGCGGCGGGCTTCGGCGATTTTTTCCGGCGTGACCTGCTCGCGCCGGAGAAAACCGCTCGGCTTGGCGGCGCGGGAATTTTCGGGAACGCCGTTCAGATATTTGTCGGTGAGCAGCCCCTGCGCGAGCGGCGAAAACGCGATGAAGCCCGCGCCTTCGCGGCGCGCGGTCTCGAGCTTTTCCGCTTCGGGCGAACGCTCGAAAAGATTGTAGCGGTCCTGGAAAATCAGGCAGGGCGTGCCGTTCCCGCGGAGCAGGGCGCAGGCGCGCGCCGCGACGTCGGCGGGAAATTTCGACAGCCCGACGTAGAGCGCCTTGCCCGCGCGGACGAGGTCGGAAAGGGCGCCGACGGTTTCCTCCACGGGCGTTTCCGCATCGTAGCGGTGCGCGTAGAAAATGTCGAAATAGTCCAGTCCCGTGCGGCGCAGACTTTGGTCGCAGCTCGCGACGAGGCTCTTGCGCGACGTGCCGTCGCCGTAGGGACCGGGCCACATGCGGTGTCCCGCCTTGGACGAGACGACGATTTCGTCGCGGTGCGCGGCGAGATTGCGGCGCAGCATCTTTCCGAAATTTTCTTCGGCGGAACCGGGCGGCGGGCCGTAGTTGTTCGCCAGGTCGAAGTGCGTGACGCCGCGCTCGAACGCCGTGAGCAGGATTTGCTCCGCGTTCGCGAAATCGTCGATTCCGCCGAAGTTGTGCCAGAGCCCGAGCGAGATTTTCGGCAGGCGCAGCCCGGAAGCGCCGCAGCGGGCGTAGGGCATTTCGGGAACGGCGGGAACGCTGTCTTTTTCGTTTTCCATGGCGAAAAAAATACGCGCTCCGTCGCTCCCGGCGCAAGCGCGCAGTTGCGAACCACAAATTCCTACAGGAGGGTGAGCGTCCCCGCTTGCCCGCCCAAAATAACCGCAAAGTCAAATAAAGTTAAAGAAAAGTTTTAGTGGAGAGGCGGCATGGCTCCACGCTTCGCTTACCTGCCGCTTCCTCGGAATCCGCATGCGCAAACTTTTCTTTTTCAACAGGGATTGCGGGGATTTTGAGGAATTTCTCTTTGGGGGCGAAAGCATTTCTGCCTTCGTCCGTGCGGTATTCGATTTCCCGCAGACGTATTTTCGCCGTGCGGCGTTTCTTCGCCCCTAACTTGCCCCCGAAATCCTCCTCACAGAAACTCCCCTTTAAAACTTAACCTCCCGTGAATTCGCGTTCATTTGCGGGAATTCGCGGTTATAAAAATCTGCGGGAATCCGCGAGATCCGCGGGAAGAAATTTGTGTCTGCAGATTTCAATGAAGCGACAGGAATGTCGCCTCTCCTCTAAAACTTTTCTTTAACTTCCTTTAACTTCGCGGTCTTTCTTCGCGTTTTTTGCGTTTGAAAAAAATCTTTCAGGCCCGGGTCGAGGGGAGGGCGAAGCCTTCGCCGATCGCGTAGAATTTGCCGCCGGCGACGTAGTGGATCGTGCGCAGGGCGGGCGGGGCGTCTTCGAAAATCCAATGCCCGTCGCGGAACACGCGCGGATCCGCCCAGGCGGCGACGCATTCGCCGACGATCAGGTCGTAATCCCGCTGCATGCGCGCCTCGGGAACGAGGCGGAAAATCATCCACGCCGCGCAGCCTTCGACGAGCGGGAGCGCGAAGCCGTCCGCGCGGAAGAACTTCGCGCCGCTTTTTTCGAGCTTGTCGGGAACGTCGTTCCTGCTGACTTCGCCGAGCGCGAGCGTCTCCCGCAGCACGCCGACGGTGGGCAGCTGCAGCGCGAAAAGCCCGCCGCGCTCGATCAGCCCGCGCGTGAAGTGCGACGCGTCCACGACGACGGCGGCCTTGAAGGGGGCGACGTCCAGCGGGCACGACCACGCGGCGGGCATGGCGTCGGCGGTCTCGCCGTCCTGCGCGGAGACGATGACGACGCCGCCGAGGTTCAGCAGCCGATAGGCTTTCGGGAGCGGAACGGGAACGAAGTTTTCCGGAAGCATGGCGCGAGCGGGTTCGTTTTCGCGGAGGCTCACTTTTTCGGCGTCGAGGTCTCGACGACCTTCGTCTTGCCGTGAATGGTGAGGTTGACCTTCTGCGGCGTCGGCGAGACGAGCTTCACGTTCTTCACTTTGCCGTTGTCCCATTCGAAGGAGACGGTGACGTTCCCGCGCGCCTTCAGTCCGGAGACCTTGCCTTTCTTCCACGCCTTGCAGGGCGCGGGGAGCAGCTCGATTTCGCCCGCGTGCGACTGCAGGAGCATTTCGGAAACCGCCGCCGGGAACGCGAAGTTGCCGTCCATCTGGAAGGGCTCGTGCGTCGTGAGCAGATTCGGAAGCGTGTTGTGCGTGAGCAGGCCTTCGACCATCTCGTGCGCCTTTTCGCCTTCGCGCAGGCGCGCCCAGAGCGCGGTGCGCCACGGCCACGACCACGAGCGGCGGGAGTCGCCGGCGGTGCCGCGCAGTTCGAGCGATTTCTTCGCCGCGTCGGCGAGCTTCGGCGTCTTCGCGTAGGAAATGCCGCTGCCGGGATAGACCGCGAAAAGGTGCGAGGTGTGGCGGTGTCCGGAAACCATGTTCGGGCGATCGACGAGCCATTCCTGCAGGTAGCCGCCGGGCGCGATCTTGTCGGGCGCGAGGCGGTCGCGCTTCTTCGCGAGCGAGTCCGCCCATTTCTTGTCCGTGCCGAGAATCTTCGCCGCCTCGATCGTGTTCGTGAACAGGTCGCGGACGAGCTGCTGGTCGTGCGCGACGCCGTCTTCCGTCGGTCCCCATTCGTGCGACCAGCCCTTCGGCGCGACGAGCGTTCCCGCGGGAATGCCCTTCAGCTGGCCGGCGTCGACGCTTTTGTCGCTGGACTCGAAGCCCTTGCCGTCCTTGCCGAGCTCCTTCAGGTGGTCTTCCCAGAACTGGCAGGCCTCCTTCATCATCGGGTAGCCCTGTTCCTTGAGGAATTTCTTGTCCTGCGTGAACTGGAAATGCTCCCACATGTGGAGCGCGTACCAGGCGTTGATCGGCACGTTCCACATCGTCCATCCGCCCGCGCCCCAGGGATTCTGCGAGATGCGCGTCGTCCAGCCGCGGTGATTGTCGCCGAACTGCTTCTTCGTCATCGCGCGGGAGGCGGGAGCGCTTTCGGTGATGTAGTCGAGCAGGGGCATGTGGCACTCGGAAAGGTTGGTCACTTCCGCCGGCCAGTAGGCTTCCTGGATATTGATGTTGTTGTGATAGTCGCACGCCCAGGGCGCGTGCACCTTGTGATTCCAGATGCCCTGCAGCGTCGCGGGAGCGGAGCCGCGCGACGAACCGATGAGGCAGTAGCGGCCGAACTGGAAGAGCGTCTCTTCGAGATCAGGGTCGTCCTTCGTGCTCGCGTATTTCTTCACGCGGGCGGGCGTCGGCAGTTTGGCGGTCTCGGCGTCGGTCTTGCCGAGGTCGAGCTCCACGCGCGAGAACATGCCTTTGTGAATGCGGACGTGCGCGGCGAGCAGCTCGGTCGGCTTGTCGGCGTGCGAGAGCGCC
This sequence comes from Opitutia bacterium, assembly GCA_004558035.1. Taxonomy (GTDB): domain Bacteria; phylum Verrucomicrobiota; class Verrucomicrobiia; order Opitutales; family UBA953; genus Spyradosoma. The sequence goes on along the minus strand of SFEJ01000027.1, from coordinate 9,587 downwards.
TCCTTCAGCGTCTTTTCCGCCTTCTGCGCGGGATCGCCGCCCTTCCAGTTCTTCTTGTGGTCCATGGCGTAGTCCGTCGCCATCGCGACGAGGACGACGATCTGGTCGGCGCCTTCGACCCGGATTTTGGGAATCGAGGCGGCGGCGTAGGTCGCGTACTGATTGTCGCCCTTGCCGGAGTAGGAAACCTTGATTTCGGCGGGAGAGGAGCCGACGGGGACGGTCTTGCCGCCCTTGGCGACGACCGCCGCGCGCGCGGCGAAGCTCAGGTCGTTGACGAGCTTGCCCGTCATGCCCATGCGGTTGTTCTGCGCGAAGAACTTGGCGGTGTGATTCGGCGCCAGCGAGAACGTGCCCGAGAGCGCGCCCTTCTTGTCCGCCGTATAGACGACGGCGATCACGTTGTGCGCCTGACTCGCGAAGACTTTGCGGGAATACTTCACGCCCATGGCGCGGAAGCTCGTTTCGGCGACGCCGGTTTCGAGATTGAGCTTGCGGACGAAGTCCTGCGGATTTTCCAGACCGGGAAATTCGGCGAGCAGTTCGCCGAACGGCTGAAAGCTGCCGAACTTGTCGCGCCCCGCGAGCGGGCCGTATTCGTAGCCCGAGCAGTTGCCGCCGGGGTTTTCGCCGCCCGTCCAGAACGTGGACTCGTTCAGCGCGACGCGTTCCCGCGCGGCGCTTTCGAGCACCATCGCGCCGATGCGGCCGTTGCCGACGGGCAGCCCTTCGAACTCCCAGCCCTTGCCCTGCGCGCGGGAGGAATCCTGAAGCACCGTCCACGCGCCGTTTTCGGACTTGAAGGTCTGCGCTTCCGAATCGAACCAGATGACGTTCGACGCCGGAATCTTGTCCGTCGGCGCGGCGTTGACGAAGGCGGCGAGCGCGAGACTCGCGACCAAAGAGGGGAGAATGGGCGTTTTCATAAGATGTGCACAAGCTTAGCCGCAAAACCCGCGGATGGAAACGCAAATCTCTCGCGGGAAGGCGCGGAAGCGCGGGAGTTCAGTCCGCGGGTTCGGCCTCGAAGCGGACGCGCCCGTAGCGCGTGCGCGAACCGTCGGGCGCGATCAGGTCGAGCGTTCCCGCGTCCGCATCCAAAAAATACTTATACGCCGTCTTCCCGTCGAAGACGATCTCGTCGCGTCCGCGCCGGAAGGCGCCGCGCGCGCGGGAATCGTTCCCGCCGAAGCGCGTCGAGAGCTCGTAGGAGCCGTCCGCCCAGAAGGCGAAGAGCGCTTCCGCGCCCGCCGGCAGGGCGCCGTTCGGTCCGCTCGCCGTCCAGGCTCCGAAGAGCGGGTCGGCGGCGGGCACGCCCGGCGTTCCCGCGCACGCGCCGAAAAGCAGGGCGGCACAGAGCAGGGCGGTTCCGGCGCAGGCGTTCTTCATGGCGGCGTTCCCGCGGCGGAGTTCAGCCGATTTTGGCGCGCCCGAAATACGTCCAGCCTTCGCCGGTCTCGAGCAGCTCCTTCGCCTTTTTCCACTTCACGGAAATTTCCTCGTCGCCGCGGCGGAGCACGACGACTTCGTTGCGCCCGATGTTTTCGGGAACGACGCCAGGGTTCCGCGCTTCCTCGAGCTCGGCGTCCGCCTGGCGCACGGCGATGCGCAGCGCGTCGGGATCGACGTCGGCGACGGATTCGCCCGTGTTGTTTTCGGAGGAATCCTTGAGCACGCCGCGCATTTCCTGCAGGCGGCGGATGAGCTCCTCGAAGCCCTCGCGGCTCGTCGCCGTGCGGAAGAGCCCGGAGCAGACCGCCGAGCGACAGCGTCCGAGCATCGTCTTGAAGCAGACGAACGCCTCGTTCTTGTATTCGACGAGCGGGTTGCGCTGACCGTAGCTGCGCAGGCCGATGCTCTGGCGCAGATCGTTCATTTCGGCGAGGTGGTCCTGCCAGTTCGCGTCGATGGCGCGGAGAATGATGTGGCGCTCCATGCCCTTGAGCGCTTCGGCGCCTTCGACGGCGTCGCGCTTTTCGTAGGCTTCGCGGACGCGCTTCACGACGAGCCCCGCCGTGCCTTCGTCGCCCGCGGCGAGGATTTCCTCTTCCGTGAACGTGAGCGGGAACGTCGTGTTCAGCCAGCGGACGAAGTCCTCGACGGCGACGCGGTTGATCTCGCCCTTTTCGTCCGGCGGGAGCGCGGCGTCCACGCGGTCGGTGATCTCCTCTTCGACGAGCGCGAAGAGGAGCTCGCGCGGCGCGTCGGTCGTCAGCGCCTGATTGCGGATGCCGTAGATGATTTCGCGCTGTTTGTTGAAGACGTCGTCGTACTGCAGCGTGTTCTTGCGGTACATGAAGTGCACCGCCTCGACGCGACGCTGCGCGGTCTCGACGGAGCGGTTCAGCAGCGGGTGCTGGAGCGGCTGGCCTTCGACGAAGGAGCGCTGGAGGACTTTGGAGATCATGCCCGCGTTCGTGAAGAGGCGCATCAGATTGTCCTCGAGCGAGACGAGGAATTTCGAGCGGCCGGGGTCGCCCTGGCGGGAACAGCGGCCGCGCAGCTGGCGGTCGACGCGGCGGGATTCGTGGCGCTCCGTGCCGAGCACGAAGAGACCGCCGAGCTCGCGCACGCCCTCGCCGAGCTTGATGTCGGTGCCGCGCCCCGCCATGTTCGTGGCGATCGTCACGGCGCCGCGCTGACCGGCGTTGGCGACGATTTCGGCTTCGCGCTCGTGCTCCTTCGCGTTGAGGACGTTGTGCGGAATGCCTTCGCGCTTGAGCAGGTTGGAAAGGTATTCGGAGGCTTCGACGCTCGCCGTGCCGACGAGCACCGGCTGGCCCTTCGCGTGCGCCGCCTCGATCTCCCTCACCGCCTCGGCGTATTTTTCGCGCGCGGTCTTGAAGATCATGTCGTCCTCGTCGATGCGGATGCACGGCTTGTTCGTCGGGATCGCGACGACGCCGAGGCGGTAGATGTCGTAAAATTCGCCGGCTTCCGTCTCCGCCGTTCCCGTCATGCCCGCGAGCTTTTCGTACATGCGGAAATAATTCTGGATCGTGATCGTCGCGTAGGTCTTCGTCTCCTTTTCGATTTCGACGCCTTCCTTCGCCTCGATCGCCTGGTGGAGCCCGTCGCTCCAGCGGCGGCCGGGCATGATGCGGCCGGTGTTCTCGTCCACGATCAGCACCTTGCCGTCCTTGACGACGTACTGCACGTCCTTTTCGAAGAGCGCGTAGGCGCGGAGCAGCTGGGAGATGCTGTGGATCGTCTCGCTCGTGACGATGAACTCGTTTTCGGCGGCGGACTTGAGCGCGGCGCGCTGTTCGGCGTCGAGGTCTTCCCGCGCGTCGATTTCGATGAACTTCGTCGGCAGGTCCGGGAGCACGAACGCGTCCGGATTGTCCGGGCGGAGCGTGTCGCGGCCGAGCTGCGTCAGGTCGGACTCGCGGCGTTTTTCGTCGATCGCGTAATAGAGCGCCTCCTTGATTTCGAAGCGGCGCTGGCGGTTGAAGGCGTTCATCATCTCCGCGTCGAAGGCGTCGAGCGCCTTGCGCCAATGGCCGTTCTCCATCATGCGCAGGAACTGCCTGTTGCGCGGCGCGCCCAGCTTCACCTGGAGCAGCGGCACCATCGCGTCGAGCTCTTCCTCTGAGCCCGGCTTCGCCTTTTCGAGCATCTTGCGCGCGCGCTCGACGAGGCGGTCGCAGAGCTTCGTCTGCTTTTCCACGAGCGCGGCGACGCCCGGCTTGAACTGCATGAAGGGTGGCTCGTGGTCGTCGTTCACGGGACCGGAAATGATCAGCGGCGTGCGCGCCTCGTCGATGAGAATCGAGTCGATCTCGTCCACGATGCAGTAATAGTAGTCGCTCTGCACCTGGTCCTGCTTCGAGCCTGCCATGCCGTTGTCGCGCAGGTAGTCGAAGCCGAATTCCGACGCCGTGCCGTAGGTGATGTTGCAGGCGTAGGCGGCGCGCCGTTCGTGCGGCGGCATGGAATTCTGGATGCAGCCGACCGTGAGCCCGAGATAGTTGTAAAGATGCCCCATCCATTCCGAGTCGCGCCGCGCGAGGTAGTCGTTGACCGTCACGAGCTGGCAGTTGCGCCCCGTCAGCGCGTTCAGGTAGAGCGGGAGCGTCGCGACGAGCGTCTTGCCTTCGCCCGTCGCCATTTCCGCGATCTTGTTCTGGTGAAGCGCGATCCCGCCGATGAGCTGCACGTCGAAATGCACCATGTCCCACGTCAGCTCGTGGTCGCAGACGACGACCTTGCTGCCGCAGAGCCGCCGCGCCGCGTTCTTCACGACCGCGAACGCCTCCGGCAGAATCTTGTCGAGCGACTCCCCGTTTTTGACGCGCTCCATGAACTCCTGAGTCTTCGCCTTCAGAGCGTCGTCGCTCAGCATCCGGTAGCTCTCTTCGAGCTTGTTGATCCTGGCGACGATCGGTCTGCACTTTTTGACGAACTTCCGGTGGCTGCGGCCCGCGAAAATCTTGAAGATGGAGGAAATGCCCATGGTCTGTGTCTGCTGAAAATTTAAAGGCTCAAGCATCGTCTTAATCGCGGCTCCCCGCAAGCGTAAAGCCGCCGCGGGAACGCCGGAAAAAAAACGCGCTGACGCGTTTCTTGCGGATTCCGTGCCAAGTGCCCGGAAAAACGCGCCGAAAAAAGCGGACGCAACGTCGCCCGCCCCGCGTTCCCGCGAAACGCGCGCGCTTCACGCGTCGAAGCCGAGCATCTGCAGAAAGAACTTCGCGCGGTCGCGGACGTCGCCCTGGATTTCGATCGTGTCTTCGACGATCGCGCCGCCGGCGGCGAATTTCCGCTTCAGCGAGGCGAGCAGGTCGTCGCGGCGTTCCGCCGTCAGCGCCCGGATGCCGGGGCCGCCGAGCACCGTCACCGTCTTGCCGGAACGTCCGGACTTCTCGATGTTCATGTGGACGCGGCCGAGGCGCTCGGCGCGCTCGGGCTTGGAGTCCGCGGACTTGCGCTTCGTCGCGGCGGGTTCCGCGTATTGCGGCAGATCCGCGATGTGGAGCGCGTCGAACGCGTTGTTGATGGAGGTTTCGGCGGAAGCTTTTCCGTCGGTCGGGATTTTTTTCATGGGAAGAAAAGGAAAACTGCGCGGTCGAAAAACGGAGCAGGGCGATTTCAGGCGGCGTTCTCGGAATCCGCGTCGGCGGCGCGTTCGGCGGCTTCGACGCGTTCCCGCACGAGCGCCTTCAGCGCGTCGAGCCCTTCGCCCGTCAGGCAGGAGACTTTCGCGATTTCGACGCCTTTCCACTTGCGGCGGAACGCGGTCAGATTCTTCGCCGAAGCCTCGCAGTCCATTTTGTTGGCGACGACGAGCCGCGGTTTCGCCGCGAGCGCGGGATCGAAATTTTCGAGCTCGACGAGCAGCTGCGCGTAGTCGTCCGCGGGCTTGCGGTTGTCCGTTCCCGCCATGTCGATGATGAAGACGAGCAGCTTGCAGCGCTCGATGTGCTTGAGAAAACGGTGCCCGAGGCCGCGGTTTTCGCTCGCGCCTTCGATGAGTCCGGGAACGTCCGCCATCGAAATCCGCGCGAAGTCGTCGTATTCGATCACGCCGACGCTCGGCGTCTTCGTCGTGAACGGGTAGGGCGCGCATTTCGGGCGCGCGTTCGTGAACGCGTTGGTCAGCGACGATTTTCCCGCGTTGGGAAAGCCGACGAGGCCAACGTCCGCGATCGTCTTCAGCTTGAAGACGTATTCGCCCGAAGCGCCTTCCTTGCCGGGCGTCGTCTTGCGCGGAGCCTGGTTGACGGAATTCTTGAACTGGTTGTTCCCGAGACCTCCCCGGCCGCCTTTGAGCAGGACGACGCGCTCGCCGTCGTCGAGCAGCTCGGCGACGAGCAGCTCCGATTCCGCCTCGAAGACCTGCGTTCCCGGAGGCACTTCGAGCACGACGTCGTCGCCGTCCGCGCCGTGCTTGTTGCGGCCTTCGCCGGGACGCCCGTTCCTGGCGTTGCGGTGCGGCTGGAATTTGTATTCGCGCAGGTCGTTCAGGTTTTCGTTGCAGAGCAGCACGACGTCGCCGCCCTTGCCGCCGTCGCCGCCGTCCGGTCCGCCTTTGGGCAGGTATTTTTCGCGGCGGAAACTCAGACAGCCGTTCCCGCCGTTGCCGGCGCGCAAAAAGACTCTCGCTTCATCGATGAACATGACGCAAAAGGAAATTCCGCCGCGCGCGGGAACGCAAACCTTAAAAGAGGAGAAGTGAAGGAGGAGGGGAAAGAAGTTGAGGAGTTGAAAGGCGATTACTCTCCCACTCCCAAACCCCAAACCATAAACAGCGCGTTCGCGCTCGTTCGCCGCTGCGTCACGGACCTCTCGCCGCGCGAAGTCGAAGAGCTCTCCCTGCCCGACTTCATGGAGATCGCGAAACGCGTGAACGCCGGCGCGCCGGGTTTTCCGCAACCGAGCTCCGCAGAGGCTACCTGATCCTCGCGGACGCCACGGGATGGCAGCCGAGCGAGCTCGACGCGCTCGACGTCTCCGACTTCGTCAACTACCTGCTCCTCATCAAAGAGGCGCGGGAACGGGCATGAGCGGGAAAATCAGAGCTCCCAGTTCCAAAGCTTGTAAAGAATCCACAACAAGCAGCCGATCCATACGACAAGCTTCATTTCCTGAAAATCACACGCTCCGAAACTGCCTGCAGCCGCGATCCAGGCGAAAACCGGCGCCACGAAATACAGCGCGACGCACGCCGCCGAGAAAACGAGAGGCTTCACAAAATACGCTCTGTTTTCGCAAACGAACGACCACAATTCCGCGAAACTGTTCTTACGGACTTCCATTTCCAAAAACATCTCACAAACAATCCAAGAAATCAATAAAACATGGAAAGCACGTCAATCGCCTTATCCCTCGGCGCGTTCATCGCGGGCGGCTGGACGGAGGCTTTCTCCAAGGCGGGGAAAGACGTCTCCGGGCTTTCGCGCTCGATGGAGGAACTTAAGGCCATCGGCGAAATCACTTTTCGTTTCTGCCGATGAGAAAACCGACAAAACACGCGAGCGCGACGGGAACGAGAATGCTCCGCGGCTTTTTCGCGGGCTTCGGCTCCGCGGAAGCAGAGACAGGCGCGCACAGGCACGCCGCCGACCCGTATCTGATGCGGATGACAAGCCCTTTGACGGCATGCCACAAGCCTGAAAAACTAGAAAGCACCGCCGCGACGCCCGCGGCGGCGGAAACGACGGGATACGAATCCATGCAACAGAGATTGCAACAGAAAGAAAAAAAGAAAAAAACGAGACACGCCGTCGCGCGAAGATTCGCGCGCTGATATTTTTCCCATACGGTACATTCTTTTTCCTTTTCCGTCATGAATCGAGAAGCAAACAATCTCCGTTAAAAAATGTCAACATCAGCAACAGCAATCACGCTCACGCTCGGCGCCGTTCTCGGCGCCGGTTGGGTCAAGACGTTTTCCGACGGCGCGGCATCCATGAACGTGCTTTCCGCCGCGGGCGAGAATATCGACGAGACGCTGACGCGCATCGGCGCGCGCAAGACGCCGCTTTTCGACAACCTCGCGGACTCCGAGGAAAAGCTCGAGCCCGCCCGCCGGGAACTGGAAAGATACCAGGCGCAATTGAACGACAAGACGCCGACGGAATCGCAGACGCGGGAGGCCGCGCGGCTGACCGCCGCCGTCGATGCCGCGCAGCGCGCGCGCGACAAGGACAAGCGCAAGCTCGACGAATGGAAAAACAAACTGCGCGAAGCCAACGTCGACGTCGAAAAGGCGACGTTGCTGCTGAGCTCGCGGAGAAAACTTTCCGGTCTTTCCGCCGCGCTCGGCGAAGTCTCCAAAAAACTGTCCGGAGTCTCCGCCGTCTTCAAAAACGCGTTTTACTCTGTTTCCGGATACGTCGGCGCGCTGACGTCGGCTACGGCGAGCGTCTCCGACTGGGGCGACACGATGGCGAAGACGGCGCAGCGCCTGAACATGTTCGACGCCGCGGGAACGGAAAACGTCGAGCGCCTGCAGCGCATGCAGTGGGCGGAACATCGAAAACGAAGCCTTCACCGACGCGCTCGACAAGATGAACCAGGTCATCGGACAAGCGGCGCTGCAGGGCGGCGAGACCGCCAAGGCGTTCGAGCGGCTCGGGCTTTCGGCGAAAACCCTTTCCGGCATGGGCGCGGACCGGCAGTTCGAGCTCATCGTCAAAAAGCTCGAGGGCGTGACGAGCGCGAGCGAGCGCGCGCGCCTCGTGCAGCAGATCTGGGGACGCGGAGCCGTAGGCATGCAGAATCTCGTGGCTCGCGGCTGGGAGACCATCGCCGCGGACATGGACGGCGCGACGTCTCGCATCGTCACGGGCAACAAGCGCATCGTCGATAACGCCGGCGCGTGGGACACGGCGATGAAACAGCTGCGCGCGACCTGGAACAGCGTGTTCCGAGGCGCGGTCATGGAAGTCATGCCGAAGATCACAGAGACGATGAAAAAACTTTCCGTCGTCATCGCTGAAAACAAAGGAGAAATCTACGCGTTAGCGCAGAAGATTTCCGGTGTCGCGATTCCCGTCGTTTCATGGTTGTGCGGAAACTTGGACACGCTGTTTTCTGTCGTCGTGAAATGCGCAGGCACATTCACGGCTTTCAAGATAGGAAAGTTCGCCGTCGATGTGTGGAAAACCGGCTCGGCAGTCGTCGACGCGACGAAGTCGGTCGCGGCGTTCACGCAGACGCTGAATCTTTCTGCGCTCGCGCAGAAGGCGTATGCGGTCGCGCTGGGCATCTGGAAAGGCATCACGGTAGCGGCGACCGCGGTTCAGTGGTCATGGAACGCGGCGATCGCGGCGAATCCCATCGGGCTGATCGCGCTCGCTCTCGCCGGCGCCGCCGCGCTCATCTACGCCTATTGGGAGCCGATCTGCGGGTTTTTCTCCGAAGTCTGGGATGGCATCGCCGGGGGCATTCCAGCCGCGTGGGAAAGGATAAGCGGGTTTTTCTCGCGCATCGGCGAGGCGTCGCCGCCGTCGCGGGAACGGTCAAGAACGCCTTCGCCGCCGCTTGGAAATGGATTTCCGGGTCGCTCTGGAAAGTCGTCGAAAGCAGCCCCGCGTACAAGCTTTTCAGCTGGGCGAAGGACGCCGTTTCTGCCGTATTCGCCTCTCCGGACGCGGCGCCTGCGGAGACGAACCGGAACCCGCTTTCTGGAACGGAGCTGGAGACGATGAGCCGCGCCGCCGTCGCGCCCGTGAAATTTTATTCAATCGAGTGGGGCGGGACCTCCGAGGCGGAAGCGGACGCTGACGGGCGCATTTCCCACGCGTGGAGCTTCACCGGCATCGCTCAGCTCTGATTCTCCGGAAAACTGAAACAATCTTCGTGACGACGATTACGACGGTGCAAAGCGCGAGGAAAATTTTGAGATGATGCCGCGCTGCAGAAAAGGACGCCATCATCGTCTTTACCTTTAAGCGAAATGGAAATAAAGGAAGGGTCTATTTGGAAATGCGCGTGAAGATGGAGTACAAAATTGTCGCGACCACAATTAAGGCAACCGGGATGAGGAGCCAATGATTGAAGAACAGCATGAGCAGAATGAAGGGAATTCCAAAAACCCAAAAAGCGACCGTTCTGGCGACTTTGAAAAGAAAAAGAGCCGT
>SFEJ01000026.1 GCA_004558035.1 Opitutia bacterium | reverse complement strand
CACGTTTTCGGCGACCAGTTTCTGCCAGATCTCGGGCAGAGAACGAAAGTCGTCCGTCTTCTTCAGTTGCTCGAAAATGCGCTTTTTCTCGTCGAGCGAGAATTCGCCTTGTCCGGAAGCGTCGAGCCCCGCCTTCCAATCGACGGGTTCGTCGGCGCGAAGGCACGGACGCGCGCAGGCGAGCGCGAGCGCGGCGAAACTCAAAAAAGCGAGAGGAAATCGAACGTTTTTCATGGGCGGAAGAATTTTTGGGTGCGGGAGAAGAAACGAACGAAACGCCCGCCCGCGACGGAAACGCTTCGATTTTTATGACTACAATCAACAGATGTGCACCACAACTGTCAAGAGAAATGTCGCGCCTCGGCGTCGCCTGAGGTCCGCGTTCCCGCGGCGGAAAAGCGGGGCTCCGCAAAATCGCGCTTGACGCGGAAAAGCGGTTTTGAGATTTTTTCACGACTTATGGCAAATACCACCGTCAACAACATCAAGCGCAAAAACATCATCCGCTACAACAACGATCTCTGCCTCGTGCTGGAGTGCCAGGTCCGCACGCCTCCGAACAACGCTTCCTACTGCCAGATGGAACTGCGTTCGCTCGCTTCGGGTCGCGTCATTCCGGTCCGCACGAACATCGGCGCCTCCTTCGACGTGCTCGACAATTCGATCAAGCAGCTCGAACTTCTTTACCAGGCGGACGGCAACTACGTGTTCTCGGACGCGGAGACGTTCGAAGAATTTCCGATTCCGGCGGCGTCGCTGAAGGATTCCGCGGGCTTCCTGATCGAAGGTCAGACCTACGACGTGCTCTTCGTCGAAGAAAAGCCGGTTTCGGTGAATCTTCCGGCGTCGGTGAACGTGAAGGTCGTCGAAGCGCCGCCCGCCGTCAAGGGCAACACTTCGGGCAACGCGCAGAAAGCGGTCAAGATCGAATCCGGTCTCACGGTCATGGTTCCGCTCTTCATCGCGGAAGGCGAAGTCATCCGCATCAGCACGGAAAACAAGGCCTATCTCGGCCGCGCGTGATCCGCGTTTTCCTTCTTTCCGAAAAAAGCGTTCCTTTCGCGGGAACGCTTTTTTTTGGCGTTGCGTCCGGCGCGAGAAATCGCGAGACTGCGCGCCGGTTTTTTCATGAAAACCCGTTGTTTCAGATGGTGAGCGCGCCCGGAGATTTCCGGAGCTCTCGAAACCCGACGGTCGGGAACGCTGAAGCGACGTAAAAAGTCAGACAGCAAGTTATAAATGGACAATAAGTTATTCGTCGGCAATCTCGCCTGGGAGACCAGCGAGGACGACCTCAAACAGCACTTCAGCCGATTCGGCACGGTGGAATCCGCGGAAGTGATGCGCGACAAATTTACGGGACGCGCGCGGGGCTTCGGCTTCGTCGTGATGTCCACGCCGGAAGAGGCGCAGGTCGCCATCAAGAATACGGAAGGCGTCGAATTCATGGGGCGCCCGCTCAAGGTGAACGTGGCGCGCCCGCGCGAAGAAAACGCTCCCGCCCCGCGGGAACGCCGCGGCTTCGGCGGCGCCGGCAAATTCGGCGCGAAGCGTCCGGGCGGATTCGGCGCCAAGCGCCCCGCGTTCGGCGGTCCGCGTCGCGAAGGCGGTTTCGGCGGCGAACGTCCGGCTTTCGGCGGCCCGCGCCGCGAAGGCGGATTCAAGAAGCGCCCCTTCGGCGCGAAGCGTCCGGGCGGCTTCAGCCGCGGCCCGCGCACCTTCGACGGCACCGTCGACTGAGTGCGGTTCGGATTTTTCCGACGAAAAAAAACGTTCCCGTGGGGAAACTCCCGCGGGAACGTTTTTTTGCGCCGGGCGCGCGCGGCGTCAGAGCAGATTCGGCGGAAGGCCCGCGAAATGCCCTTCCGGCTCCGCGGGAACGTGCGGCACCGCCTTCGCCGCGGGCGCGCGACGTTTTTCCGCGCGGGGCGCGTTCCCGACGAAGGATTTTTCCGGCGCGTCGGTGCGCGGCGCCTCGGCGGGAACGTGGCGGCTCAGCTTCGCCGCGTCCTCGGCGATTTCCGGAGGCATCAGCGCCGCAGCGTCGGCGAGCAGCGCCCGCAGCGCGTCGGTCTCCGCCGTCTTCGGAATCGAATACGTGATCGAGACGCCGCGCCGCACAGCGGAGACGAGCCCGCGCGCGCGCAGCCGCATCAGATCCTTGGAGACCATCGCCGTCGGCAGCCCCGTGATCGCCTGCAGGTCGCCGACGCGCAGATCGCGTTCCCGCAGAAGGCAAAGCAGGCGCAGCCGGATTTTGTTGCCGAGAATTCTGAAAATCTGTTCAGCCGTCATAAAATCTTTCCTTTCCGTTTTTGAAAACTCTATTTCCCGCTCGCCGGTTCCTGCTGCGAAAGGCAGTGGAACGAGCCGCCTTCGATGAGAATGATGCTCGAATCGAGCCCGATGACTTTCCGTCCCGGGAAAGCCTCGGCGATGATGCCCTGCGCGCGCGCGTCGCCGCTCTGTCCGTAGGCGGGAACGATGACCGCGTCGTTCAGGATCAGAAAATTCGCATAGCTCGGCGGCAGGTCGCGCCCGGCGCGCGAGAACGGTTCCGGCATCGGGAGTTCGATGACGTCGAAGCGTCCGCCTTCGGGCGTCTTCATGGCGCGGAGCTGTTCGAGATTGCGGCGGAGCGGCGCCGCGTTCGCGTGTCCGTCGTTCTTGTCCGAAACGGCAAGTATCGCGCGCGGCGCGACGAAGCGCGCGAGATTGTCGATGTGCCCGTCGGTGTCGTCGTCCGCGAGCCCTTCGGAAATCCACAGAATCTCGTTCACGCCGAGCCCGTTTTTGAGCGCGGCCTCGAAAGCGGCGTCGTCGCGGCCGGCGGCGCGGTTCGGGTTTTTCTGGACGCATTCGGTCGTGAGCAGCAGGCCGTCGCCGCTCAGCTCGATCGCGCCGCCTTCGAGCTCGAACGGGAACGCGAAACGCCGCATGCCGAGCGATTCCGCGACGCGGGCGGGAATTTCGTTGTCGAGATTCGCGGTGAATTTCCCGCCCCAGCCGTTGAAGATCCAGTCCGTCACGGCGACTTCGCCGGTCACGTCGTTTTTGACGAAAAGCGGTCCGTGGTCGCGGCACCAGACGTCGTTCGCCGGGTGGTCGAAAAATTCCAAAACGGAAAAGTCCGCTTTCGCGGCTTCGAGATATCTGCGCGCCTGGGCTTCGAGCGCTCCCGAGGCGCAGTTGAGGCGCACGGGCTCGAAACGCGTGATCGTCGCGACGAACGCGGCGTATTGTTCGAGCAGCGCTTCGAAATGTCCCGGCCAGAGCGCGGGATTCGTCGGCCAAGTCAGCCAGATCGCGGCGTGTTTCTCCCATTCCGCGGGCATGCGGAAACCGAGAGCCTTCGGCGTTTCATTATTTTCCATGAACGGAAATCATACGCACGCGCCCGCGTCTGAAAAGCTTTTTTTCGAAGATTCCGAAAATCGCGCTTGCCCGGGGCGGCGCGGCGCCGAAAAATGGCGGGTCGATGGATTCCCTTCCCGCGAAAAAATTCTCCTTTCCGCCGGCGGTCGCCGCGGGAGCGCGCGTGCTGATTCTCGGCTCGCTGCCCGGCGAAGTCTCGCTCGCCCGCGGGCAATACTACGCGTTCCCGCGCAACGCCTTTTGGAAAATCGCGGGGGCGCTCTGCGGGTTTTCTCCGGAAGCGGACTACGCCGCGCGCGTCGCCGCGCTCAAGCGCGCGGGCGTCGGGCTCTGGGACGTCGTCGGCGCGGGAACGCATCCGGGCAGTCTCGACTCCGCCATCCGCGACGTGGAGCCGAACGACGTCCCCGCCCTGCTCGCCGCCTTTCCCGAAATCCGGAAAATCGTCTGCAACGGCGACGCCGCGTTCCGGCTGCTGAAGCGGCATCACCCGCGGCTCTTCGCCGTTCCCGCGCTCGAAATCCTCCGCGCGCCCTCGACGAGCCCCGCCGCCGCGCGCCTTTCCTTCGACGAAAAGCTCGCGCGCTGGCGCGACGCCCTCTCCGACGCGCTCACGCCGCGGCTTCGCGTTCCCGCAGATGCTCGAGCAGCACGGCGACGATCCGCCCGCGGTCGCGGTCCACGTCCGCGCCGTCCAGATTGAAGCCCGCCGCGCGGACGTGCCCGCCGCCGTTGAGCTTCGCGGCGAGCAGGTCCGCGCGCAGCGCGTCGTCGCTCACGCGGATGCTTCCCTTCACGCCCGTGTGCGACTGTTCGAGCTGGCAGGCGATCTTCACGCCCGCGACGTTGCGCAGGTAGTTGACGAAATTTTCCGCGTCCTCGCGCGTCGTTCCCGTCGCCGCGAACGCGTCCTTGGGAATCCACGCGACGGCGACCTTGCCGTCGGCGAGCAGCGTCGCCGTCGCCAGATAGCGCTGCAGCAGCGCGAGCTTGGAGAATTTTTCCTGCTCGTAGAGCTCGTGCGAAATCGCCGCCGGAGACGCGCCCGCGCGCACGAGCCGCGCCGCCAGCTCCATCACCTCGCCCGTCGTGCGCGGGTACTGGAAATTGCCCGTGTCCGTGCAGATGCCGACGTAGAGCGCCTCGGCGAGCGGCGCGTCGATCTCGACGCCGAGATCCGCGCAGAATCCGGCGAGAATGTGGCAGGTCGCGGCCGCGTCCGTGACGACGATGTTCTCCTCCGTCGCGTAGCGCTCGTTCGATTCGTGGTGGTCGATCGAGGCGAAGACGCCCTGCGGGAACGCCTTTTCGAGCAGCGACTTCCCGAGGCGGGAAAGGCTGCCGCAATCGACGGCGACGGCGACGCGCCCGTCGTTTTCGAATTCCTCTTCGCGGAAGAACGGCGTGTCGCGCACGAAGCCCTTGAGATTGTAGGGCACGGCGTGATGGTTCACGCAGACGGCGTCCGCGCCGCGCGCGCGCAGAATGCGGCAGAGCGCGAGCTGGGCGCCGATGCAGTCGCCGTCGGGGCGCACGTGCCCGAGCACGGCGACGCGCTTTCCGTCGAGTTTTTTGAGCAGTTCCGCGAAACGTCCGGATTCGTTTTTGAAATACATGGCGCGCATTTTACGCCGCGCGTTCCCGCGCCGCAAGCCCGCGCGGACGGGCTCGGCGCGATCTTTTTTTTTCAGCGGAGGAACGTCCACGCGAGCACGCAGGCGGCGAGCGCGAAGCGGTACCACGCGAACGCCGAAAGCCCGTGCCGGGAAATCCATTCGACCATCCATTTCACCGACGCAAACGCCGCGACGAACGCCACCGCGAGCCCGATCGCGGAAACGCCCGCGCCGAACGAATCGAGCATCTGTTCCGCGCATTTCAGCGTCTTGTAGATCGACGCCGCCGAAAGCGTGATCAGCCCGAGCAGGAACGAAAATTCCGTCGCGCGGCGCGGCGAAAGCCCGGCGACGTAGCCGCCGACAATCGTCGCCATCGAACGGCTCATGCCCGGCCAGAGCGCCAGGCACTGCATCGCGCCGATCGTCAGCGACTGCCGCACGGAAAGCTCCTGCAGGTCGGGACCCGCCTCAAGAGCGCCGGGAGGCGTTCCCGCCGCGCGCGTCTTCTGCCGGCGATCGACGACGAGCATCAGCACGCCGCCGACCACGAGCGCGACCGCCACCGTCGCGGGATTGAACAGGAACTCCTCGATCTTGTCGGAAAAAAGAAAGCCCAGCCCCGCCGCGGGAACGAACGCGACGAGCAGATTGCGCGAGAGGCGCCAGCTCGCCGCGTCGCCGCGCAGCACGCCGACGAGCGTTCCCGTGCACCGCCCCCAATACGCGAAGAGCACGGCGACGATCGCGCCGAACTGGATGATGATGGAATACGCGTCCGCCGCCTCCTTGACGGAAAATTCCGAGCCGTCGCGGGCGCGCACGAGCCCGACGCCGTCGCGGCTCACGAGCGGCGCGTCCGAGTCCAGCCCGAGCGCGCTGTTGGCGAGAATGAGGTGCCCCGTCGAGGACACGGGCAGGTATTCCGTGAGCCCTTCGACGACGCCGAGAACCGCGGCGTTCTTCGCGTCGAAGACTTCCCGCGCGGGAACGGCGTCGTCGGGAATTTCCTCCGCGGCGGAAAGCGTCGCGGGAACGCACGCGGCGAACGCGCAGAACAGCAGGCTGAGGAATGTATCTTTCATGAGGGCGGGAACGATAACCGACGGCGATTCGTAAGGAAACAACGAAAAACGGCGAGCGACCGAAAACCCTCGGTCGCCCGCCGTCCGATAGCCGTCCGGCGTCTTGCTCAGAAGATCGACCAGGCGGCGGTGAGGCCGGCGACGACGATCGAGACCATGCTCATCAGCTTGATGAGGATGTTCAGACTCGGGCCCGAAGTGTCCTTGAACGGGTCGCCCACGGTGTCGCCGACGACGGTCGCCTTGTGGCACTCGGAGCGCTTGCCGCCGAAGTTGCCCTCTTCGATGAATTTCTTGGCGTTGTCCCACGCGCCGCCGGAGTTCGCCATGAACACCGCGAGCACGAAGCCCGCCGCGAGGCCGCCGACGAGCAGCCCCATCACGCCGGAGATGCCGAGCACGACGCCCGTGACGATCGGCACCACGATCGCGATGAGCGAAGGCACGAGCATTTCGCGCTGCGCGCCCTTCGTCGAGATCGCGACGCAGCGCGCGTAATCGGGCGTTCCCGTGCCTTCGAGAATGCCGGGAATTTCGCGGAACTGGCGGCGCACCTCGACCACCATGCTCTGCGCGGCGCGGCCGACGGCGTTCATCGTCAGCCCGCAGAAGAGAAACGCCATCATCGAGCCGACGAACATGCCCGCGAGCACGCGCGGATTCATCAGCGTGACGTCGTACCACGTCATGAAATCGACGAACGTTCCCGTCTGAATCTTTTCGGCGAGATTCTGCGCGGTCACGCCGTTGTCGGCTTCGACGAGGCGACGCAGCCCCGCCGGGAGCGCGGCGAGATCGCCGCCGTTGACGATGCGCAGCAGCGCGATGCGGATTTCCTCGATGTAGGAGGCGAGCAGCGCGAGCGCGGTGAGCGCGGCGGAACCGATCGCGAAACCCTTGCCGGTCGCGGCGGTCGTGTTGCCGAGCGCGTCGAGCGCGTCCGTGCGCCTGCGCACCTGCGGCTCGAGGCCGGACATTTCGGCGTTCCCGCCGGCGTTGTCGGCGATGGGGCCGTAGGCGTCCGTCGCGAGCGTGATGCCCAGCGTCGAGAGCATGCCGACCGCCGCGATGCCGATGCCGTAGAGCCCGAAGCCGAGGCTGTCCGCGGAAAACACGTTCGCGAGCGTCACGCCTTCCTTCAGCCCGAAACCGCCCGCGGCGAAGATGAACGAAAGCACGATGGCGACGACGATCGTCACCACGGGAATGCACGTCGAAAGCATGCCCGTGCCGATGCCGGAAATGATCACCGTCGCGGGACCGGTCTTGGCGGATTCCGCGATGCGCTGCGTGGGCTTGTAGCTGTGCGACGTGTAGTATTCCGTCGCCTGCCCGATGATGATGCCCGCGAGCAGCCCGACGACGACCGAAAGCGAGACGCCGACCCAGTTCGGAATGCCCAGCAGGTAAAGAATCGCGAACGTCGCCGCGACGATCAGCGCGGAAGAGACGTTCACGCCGCGGCCGAGCGCCGAAAGCAGATTCTTCATCGTCGCGCCTTCCTGCGCGCGCACGAGATAGATGCCGAAGATCGAAAGCACGATGCCGACCGCCGCGATGAGCATCGGCGCGAGAATCGCCTTGATCTGCATCGCCACGGGAGCGTCGCCGAAGCCCACGAACGCCGCCGCGCCGAGCGCCGCCGTCGCGAGAATCGACCCGCAGTAGGATTCATAAAGGTCCGCGCCCATGCCGGCGACGTCGCCCACGTTGTCGCCCACGTTGTCCGCGATCGTGGCGGGATTGCGCGGATCGTCCTCGGGAATGCCCGCCTCGACCTTGCCGACGAGGTCCGCGCCGACGTCCGCCGCCTTGGTGTAGATGCCGCCGCCGACGCGCGCGAAGAGCGCCTGCGTCGAAGCGCCCATGCCGAAGGTGAGCATCGTCGTCGTGATGAAGATCATCTTGTGCGTTCCCGTCGCCGTCGAGTCGATCCAATGCGCGCAGCAGTCGAGAATGACCGCCCACAGGGAAATGTCGAGCAGCCCGAGCCCGACGACGACGAGCCCCATCACGGCGCCCGAGCGGAAGGCGACCTTAAGCCCCGAGTCGAGCGATTCCCGCGCGGCGTTCGCGGTGCGCGCGCTCGCGTAGGTCGCCGTCTTCATGCCGAAGAATCCGGCGAGCCCGGAGAAGAACCCGCCCGTCAGAAACGCCACGGGAACGACGGGATTCTGCAGCCCGTTCACGGCGAGCACGGCGAACAGCACGGCGAGCGCCGCGAACACGAGCGCGACGATCTTGTACTGCTGCTTCAGATACGCCATCGCGCCGGAACGCACGTGCCGCGCGATTTCTCTCATTTTCGGCGTCCCTTCGTCGCTCTTCATCATGCTGCGGTAGAAATGCGCCGCGAACGCGAGAGCCACGACCGAAGCCGCGGGAATTGCCCAGAAAATGGGCTGATCGATGATGTCTGTATGCATAAGGAATAATTAAGCGGAAAAAGGATAAAATTTGTTTCGCAATCTACGCCCGCGTTCCCGCGAAAGTCAAGTTCCCCCTGCCTTCTCACGCGATTCAGACGCGTTTCTCACGCGAATCTCACGAAGCGCCCCGCTCCGCCCGCCCGGCGTTCCCGCCGCGCCGCGTGATTTTTTCTCACGACCCGCGAATGTAGGTGCATGAACCTTTCGAAAAAACAGTCCGACCGCACCTTCCGGTTAGAAATACCGAGGCAAGCGCAAAGTTTTGCCCACGGAAAAGCGCGGAAGGTTGCGCCCGGCGAAGACTCGCGGGAACGCCCCGCGCGCGAAAACGCGAAATCTCGTCGAGACGGAAATCCTTTTGTTCATGCGGCTCGGACGGCGTTTCCCCCTCGGTATTTCTAACCGTACATATTTGACCGAAGTTTTCGATTTAAGGAAATCTATAACTGCAATGCAAATGAAGCACATCTTGATCTCTACGCTCATCGCCGCCGCGGCGACGAGCCTCTCTCTTCGCGCCGAAACGAAGCCGCTCCTGAACGACCAGGAACTTCCTGCCGACACGAAAAACGCGCTCCCGCTCGCCGACGCGCCCGCCGCCGAGGAAACGCAGGACGAGGCCGACGCGCTCGAACTCCTCCTCGCCGACGACGCCCTCGTCGAGCTCGACGAAGCCGCGGCGCCGGACGAACTTTCCACCGAAACCATGATGCGCGAGTGGATCGCGCGCTACGCCGCCGCCGCGCGCTTCGCGGGAATCCGCGCCGTCAAGGGCACGGGCGGAGGGCTCTCCTCCGGCGGCGCGCTCGCGACCGCGGGCGCCGAGCTCGCCGTTCCCGCCGCGACGCCGACGCCTTCCGTCTCCGTTCCCGCCGCGGGAACGGTCTCGCTCGCGGACACGCTCACGCGCGCTTCCATCGCCGCCGACGTCTCCCTCGGCTCGGCGAGCGCCTCCGACGCGGGAACGCCCGCCGCCGTCGCGACGACGACTTCCTCTTCCGGTGCGAGCGCGATTCTTCCCGCCGCCTTCTTCAGCACGCGCGGCGTTTTCGCCGCCGTTCCCGCGGCGACCGCCTCCTACTCCCTCGCAAGCTCTTCCGGCGTCGCCGCCGCCTCCGCCGAAACGACGAGCAGAAAGCCGTGGCCGACTTTCGACGAGAAGGGGATGCCGAAGACGACGGATTTTGCGACACCTGAGGACAACACTACATCACTCGCGAAAAACTCCATTGTGACCTTCACGACGGGGAGTGATACGACGGCAATCGCGGACATCAATACGAATGGGTACAGTCTTCAACTCAATGCTTCTAAAGAAATGAAACTTGGTCTGATCACGGGCGGCGGCGCGGTCTGGATCAATTCCGGCTACTGGCAGGCGACGGCAAGCGCGTTTTCCGACGCCGGCGATCTCTATTTCCTCGGCGATTCGCATGTCCAATTCGGGAGTGAGAAGGAGTTCAACCTTTCTAACAATGTCTTCCTCGGCGCATCCACGAAGAGCTTTGAGAAGGACGTCGGGCTTTCCAATACCGCAATCCGTGTCGGTGTTTGGGATAGTGAGAATCGCACCGTGAACCTCACGAGAACGACCACCATTCTTTCCGGAGGTACGACGATCGCGTTTCAGAAAAGCGGCATCCTGAACATCAGCACGCTCGCGGGAAGCGGCGATCTTAATACGAGCTCCTACAACAACGCCGGCGCGAACAAACTGAACATTTCTGGCGCGTCGAATTTCACCGGAAAAATCACGCTCAACTCCGCCGTAGAGCTGAACTGGAGCACGGATTCGACCTTCGGCGGCTTGAGCGGGGACGGCTCCGTCGCGGCGGGCTCGAAGCTGAACATCGCGAACGCGAAGGACGGCTCGTCCTTCGCGGGAACGGTCGGGGCTCCCGGCAAGGGCGTCGCGCTCTCGCTCACGGGGACGGGCACGCAGGCGTTCAAGGGAACGAGCTACTTCTCGACGGTTTCCGTCGGCGCCGGCGCGACGCTCGACCTTTCCGGCGGGAACGTCACGATTTCGTCGTCAATTCAGAATTCGGGGACAATCAAACTTTCGGACTCGACGACCGTCGCCATTGCGGGCGGAAACAATTCCGCCGCCGGCTGCACAGATTTCGGCAACGTCGCGGGCGCCGGGAGAATCGAGTTCGCGGCGGTAGGACATACGACTCCCGGAACTAACAACGACAATAACAATACGCCCGCATACAACGCGAGCTTCAGCTGGGTGAAGCTCTCCGAGAATTTCACGGGAACGCTCTCGATTACGAGCGGCGTTGTGGACATGCTCTCGAAACAAGGGACTAAAGACGACGGCTGGAACTCGGACGAGGCGAGTTCCAGCGCCATCGACACAAGCCGTCTCGGCGGTACGGCGCAGATTGAGCTCAACGGCGGAGGAATTCAATTCCGCAATGCAAGCGGAACTTTCGACAAGGCGATTTCCGTCGGTAAAAACGGAGGAGCGATTCGTCTTTACGAGAACGGAAACGTCACGATCTCGAACAAAGTTTCCGGCACGGGAACGCTTGCGCACACCGACCGCGGCACGCTGACGTTCACGAACACGGTGAATCTCGGTGCGTTCTCGGCGGACGCCGGCGTCACGGTGTTCGCCGGAGAAACGACCATAACCAAACTGAATCTCAACGGCGGTACGGTGAAAGTGACCAACGGCACCGTGCTGGATCTGACGAACAACAAGAACAAACGAACGGGAGTATGGGGCTCAAGCTCGATTCTTATGATCGACGGAGAAAAGAGCACCGTGAAAATTTCCACGGGAACATGGGAAAAAGGCACCAGCCTGGGAACCGCGTATGCCCAATCTCAGCTGCAGATTTCAAACGGCGGAACCCTCGAAGTGACGCTCGCGCAGAAAAATGAAGGGGAATACGCGTCCAAGCGCGGCTTTTCCATCACCGGCGGCGAGGGAACGTACAGATACTCGGGAACGGAAGCAAGCTACGTGACGCACAACACGGACTCCGGGCAGCATATCGGGCTCGCGGACGGGAAGAACTCGACGCTGATTTTCGAGGTCGTCGAAGCGGGCGCGACGCTGGAAGTGACCAAAGTCGTCGCGGACACGAGCTTGTCTTCGAGGGAGACGGACGGCGCGCTGAAGAAGACGGGCGCGGGAACGCTCGAGCTCAAGCCGAACGACGGCGCCAACAATTTCACCGGAAGCGTAACGATTGCGGAAGGCAAGCTCGTCGCGGGCAGCGCGAACGCGCTCGGCACGGGCGCGGACACGAACGTCGTGAAGATCGCCGGCGGACAGCTTGCGATCGCGGAGGGCGTGAAGCTCGCGCAGACGAACATCGAAATCGCCTTGGGCGACGCGTACAAAACGACGAACGGCGCCGCCGTCGCGGCGATTTCCGGCGCGAACAAGCTGGCGTCGGGAACGACGATCACGCTTTCCCTCGAGAACGAGGCGATGAACGTCGCGGCGGAAGCAGCGCAGGATTCCTACAGAATTTACGACGGCACGTTGGCGAACGGCGTGACGATCAAGCTGAGCGATTCGCTTGAGCGGCTTTGGAAGCTGGAGGCGGTCGTGGGCCAAGAAGGCGTCTACGCGCTCGTCGCGATTCCGGAGCCGTCGCTGTTCGGGCTGCTCGCGGGCGCGACGGCGCTCGGTTTCTCGATGTCGAGCCGCCGACGACGCAAAAAGCCGTGAGAAATTTTGGGCTCAAGGCCGGGCGTCCGCGGCGGACTCGGACAAACCCAAGCTTTCGTTTCGGCGCGCGCGTCCGGCTTTGAGCTCTTTTCATAGTGTGTGTTATAGGGTGCCCTCGCGGAGAAATCCGCGAGGGTTTTTTGAAAAAGGTTGGGGGAAAAAAGTTAAAGGTTAAAAGGGTAGAAGGTTAAGGGAAATCTGTGTGGGGAGGATTTCAAAAAAGCGACAGGTGAGCGAAGCGTGGAGCCGAGTCGCTTCCCCAAAAACGTCTCCCTTCCGGGGAAGCGACTTTCCAGTCGCTTTTCGGAAACCTTCTTCAAGGAAATTTCCTTCGGAGGGATTTCACCAAGCGACTAGAAAGTCGCTTCCCCAAAAAGAAAACTTCTTTCGACTTCTGAGACTTCCAGTAAAAATCTTTGCGCTTTTGGGGCTCGGCGGGAAAAAATTTTGTGCCTGCGGAGTTCGATGAAGCGACAAGAATGTCTCCCCTACAAAAATTTTCCGTAAAAAAACTCGGAGGGCGACCGAAACGATCGCCCTCCAAAAAATTCGCGGAAATTCGCGCTTTCGCGTTCCCGCCGCGCCTCCCGCAGACGCGCTCAGTACTCGCGTTCGGCGTACTCGCCGAAGCGTTCCATGACGTAGTCGAGATCCTTGTCGCCGCGGCCGGAGAGATTCACGAGAATGGAGTCCGTCGGGCGTTCCCGCGCGAGCTTCGTCGCGAACGCCACGGCGTGCGCGCTTTCGAGCGCGGGAATGATGCCTTCGAGGCGCGAGAGGCGGAAGAACGCCGTGATCGCCTCGTCGTCGTCGACCTGCACCGCCTTTTCGCGTCCCGTCTCGTGCCAGAACGCGTGCTCGGGGCCGACGGACGGATAGTCCAGCCCGCTCGCCGCCGAATAGACGGGTGCGGGTTCGCCCTTCGCGTCCTTGAGCATGATCGAGTTGAAGCCGTGCATGATGCCCTCGGAGCCGTAGGCGAGCGAGCACGCGTGGTCGCCGAGCTTCGCGCCGCGGCCGAGCGGCTCCACGCCGTAGATTTCCACGGGATCGTCCACGAAGCCGTGGAAGAAGCCCGCCGCGTTCGAGCCGCCGCCGACGCACGCGCAGACGTTGTCGGGCAGTTCGCCCGTCATTTCCAGAAACTGTTCGCGCGCCTCGATGCCGACGACGCGCTGGAATTCGCGCACCATCAGCGGGAACGGATGCGGTCCGACGACCGAGCCGATGCAGTAGATCGAGTTCACGGGATCGGCGAGATACGCCTCGAACGCGGAATCGACGGCCTCCTTCAGCGTCTTGTCGCCGCGCGTCACGGAGACGACCTTCGCGCCGAGCACCTTCATGCGCACCACGTTCGGGTATTCTTTTTTGATGTCCACTTCGCCCATGTGGATTTCCACGGGAATGCCGAAGTAGGCGCCCGCCGTGGCGAGCGCGACGCCGTGCTGACCCGCTCCCGTCTCGGCGATGAGCTTTTTCTTGCCGAGATACTTCGCGAGCAGCGCCTCGCCCATGCAGTGGTTGAGCTTGTGCGCGCCGGTGTGGTTCAGGTCTTCGCGCTTGAGATAAATGCGCGCGCCGCCGATTTTTTCCGTCAGGTTCTTGCAGTAATAGACGGGCGTCGGGCGGCCCTGGAAGTGCTTGCGGATGCCGCGCAGCTCCTGGATGAAGTCGTGCGAGCGGCAGATGGTGTGATACGCGTGGGCGATCTTGTCCATTTCGCGCTGAAGTTCCGGCGGGATGAAGGAGCCGCCGAATTTTCCGAAAAATCCTTTGGCGTCGGGAAGACGTTTGTGAGCGGGGAGCTGTTCGTTGTTCATAGGAGAACCGATATTACGCGCGAAGCGCCCGCCCACGCGAGCGCAAAAAGTCGAGATCGCGCGGCGCCCGGGCGGGACGCTCGTAAAATCTTTCCAAGCGGCGGGCTCGGGCGCATAATGGCGCGCCATGAACGAGATTTTCGAGAACAGGGAATTCTTCGCGCTCGCGGCGGCGCTGTTTTTCGGCTCCGTGCTGTGCGCCCTCGTCGCGCCGACGCGTCTCCGCGGGCGGGCGTGGGCGGAAAGGATTCTCGCCGGCGCCGCGTGGGCGGCGCTGAGCTGGGCGCTTTTCGCGCGCGGGACGGCGCGCGGCGCGTTTCCGGTTTCGGACGTCTTCGAGATTTTCCAGTGCCTGGGCTGGTTCGCGGTCTTCTTCGTCGTGTTCCTGCGCGTCGTGTGGACGCTGCGCGTGCCGACGGTCTTCGGGACGGCGGCGGCGGGAACGCTCTGCGCGGCGGGCTTCGCCGGCGGGAGCGGCTGGGACGCGGCGCCCGTTCCCGCGGAAACGCTCGCGGCGGCGTCGCCCTGGGCGGGCGTGCACGCGGGATTCGTCACGGTCGGCTACGCGTGCTTTTCGGCGGCGGCGATGGTCTGGCTCATCTACCTGATTCAGAACCGCGCGCTGCGGACGCGGCGGACGGGCGCGTTTTTTTCGCGTCTGCCGGACCTGGCTTCGCTGGATCGCATCGGCGGGCGCCTGTGCGCCGCGGGAACGGTGATTTTCGGCGTCGGCGCGGCGCTCGGCATCGCGGTGCTCGCGGGCGGCGGGCGGCTCGCCTCCGTGTTCGCGCTCTACAAGGCGTCGCTCGCGGTCGCGATGTTTTTCGGATTTTCCGCGGCGACGGCGCTGCGGCGGCTCGGGCGGCTTTCCGCGCTGAAGTTCGCGCGCGTCGGGCTGGGAATTTTCGTCGCGGCGCTCGTCTTTCTCGGCGGTTCCGCGTGCGTGAAGAACGCGACGGACGCCGCCGCCGCGGACTCGCCGAAGGCGGAGGAGGCCGCCGCGCGATGAACGGCGTTCCCGTCGATGCCGCGCGCGCGCGCCTGCTCGCGCTTTCCTGCAATTTCCGCACGGCGGAACTTTCCGTGCTGGAGCGGCTCGCGCTCCCGCGGGAACGCCTCGCCGCGCTCTACGCCGCGCGCGCGTTCGCCGCATTTCCGGAATGCGTCGTGCTCTCGACCTGCAACCGCGTGGAGCTCTACGCCGCGGGAACGCCCGCCGGCGCGGAAAAAATCGCGGAGACGCTCGCCGGGATTTCCGGCGTTCCCGCGGAGGAAATTCTGAAGAACGCGGAAATCTTCGCGGACGCGGACGCCGTGCGCCACCTCTTCGAAGTCGCTTCCGGCCTGGACTCGCGCATGGTCGGCGAGGCGGAGATTCTCGGGCAGACGAAGCAGGCGTACGACGCCGCGCTCGCGGCGGGAACGGCGGGCGCGGCGCTCAACCGCGTCTTTCAGAAAAGCTTTCACGCGGCGAAATGGGCGCGCGCGAACACGGGGATTTCGCAGGGGCAGGTGAGCGTCGGGAACGTCGCCGTGGAGCTCGCGGCGCGCGTGTTCGGCGAGCTGTCGCGCTGCTCCGTGCTCGTCGTCGGGACGGGCGAAGCGGGGCGCAAGACGGCGCAGTCGTTCGTTTCGCGCGGCGCGGGCAACGTGCTCGTCGCGAGCCGGAACTTCGAGAGAGCGCGCGCGTTCGCGTCCACTGTGGGCGCGGGCGCGGTCGAGCTGGATTCCGTCGCCTCGCGCGCGGTGCGGGCGGACGTCGTCGTCGGCTGCGCGAACGTCGCCGAGCCGCTGATTTCGGCGGAGGCGCTGCGCGGGATTCTGCGCGCGCGCGGCGGGCGCCCGCTCTTTCTCGTCGATCTGGGCATGCCGCGGAATTTTCCCTCGGGCGTGGAGGCCGACGAGCTTTGGATCTACGGGCTCGAAGATCTCGCGGAAATCGCGAACGAAAATCTTTCCGCGCGGGAACGCGAGGCCGTCTCCTGCCGCGCCGAGCTCGCCCGCCGCGCCGAAGAGCTTTTCCGGAAGCTTCGCGGGTGAAGCGTTCCCGCGCGCGGGAACGGCGGAATTTCGCCTCGGCACGCCGAGCGTTCCCGCGTAAGCTTTTCCCCGATGAAATACTCCGAAATACGAAAACTCGCCGAGCTCGGGCTCATCACGTCCGAACAGGCGGACGCCGTCGCCGCGCATTTCCGGCTTTCGCCGCGCGAGCCGCGCAATTATCTGCTCATCGCGTTTTCCGCGCTCGGCGGGCTGCTCGTGCTCGCGGGCGTCGTGCTGCTCGTCTCCGCGAACTGGGAGGCGATCCCGCCGCTCGCGAAGCAGATTTCCTGCGCCGCGCTGATGCTCGCGTTCTGGGCGGCGGGGCTGCGTTTTCTGCTCGGGAAAAATCCGCGTCCGTTCGTCGGCGAGACGCTCTGCTTCGTCGGCGCGGGAACGTGGCTCGCGAACATCGCGCTCTACGGGCAGATTTATCAGATTTCCTCGGAGCCTTCCCGCGCGTTCGGCGCGTGGTTTCTGGGGATTTTTCTGCTGCCGTGGTGCGTGCGCCTGCGCGGCGTCTTCGCGATGTCGCTCGTCGCGGCGGCGGTCTGGATCGCCTGCCTTTTGGACGAAGCGCACGTCGGCGGCGCGGCGTTCCATTATTTCATCGCGTTCTTCGCGGGCGTCTCCGCGCTCGGCGTTTTTCTCGGCGGGCTCGGCGAAAAGGCGCGGGAATGCGTGCGCGGCTACGGCCCGATCGCGCTGTGGACGGCGTTCCCGGCGCTGATTCTGCTCGCGCAGACTTTCTGCTACGACGAAGCGAAGGCGTCCGCGGGCGCCGCATGGGCGCTCGTTCCCGCGGGCGTTTTGTTCGTCGCCTCGCTGCTGTTCACGTTCCGCAAAAAACTCGGCGCGGCGGGCGTCGTGCTCGCGACGCTCGTCGGCGTGTTCCCGTTCGTGCCGCTCGCGCTGGGATTCCGGACCTGCAATTCGGACTTCGACGCGGAGATTCACGCGACGATGATGCTCTCGCTCTTCGTCTGCGGCGCGGCGGCGATGGGGCTCGGCGCGATCGTCTCGCGCAGGTTTTTCGTGAACGCGGGAACGCTGATGATTCTGCTCGCCGCGCTCGCGCTGACCGTGGAGGTCGTCGGCTCGCTGACGAGCAGCGGGCTCGCGCTGGTTCTCGCGGGAACGCTTCTGCTCGCCTTCGGATTTTTCCTCGAACGCCAGCGCCGCCGCCTCACGCGGAGCATCCGGAAAGCCGCGACAGAGCTTGAAAGCCCAAGAGCTTAAAAGCCGAAGAGAAATTTTCAGAAACTCCGCATCCGTTTTTCCATGAAAACCCGTTTCGCCCTTTTTCTCGTAGTCCTGATTCTCGCCGCGCAGCTCGTCGGCCTCTTCTGCGTTTCCGCCGCGCGGGAACGCGAGCGCGCGAACAACCCGACGTTCCGCCTCGAATGCGCCTCCTACGATCCGCGCGACCTTCTGCGCGGACACTACCTGCCGTTGGATTTCAAAATCCTGCGCGACGTTCCCGCGTCGAAGCTCGACGCCGCCGCGCGGGAACGCCTCCGCGAAAAACACGCCGACGAAATAAACCGGCTCACCGAAGAACGCGAAGCTTCGCTCATGATGAACCTCGACGGATTCTGGCTCGTGCTCGCGCCGAACGCGGGAACGGGATTCTGGGAAGTCGAGCGCGCGACCTTCGACGACCCGAAAATCGACTTCAACGCGCACCCCGAAAACGGGCGCGCCGCCCTGCGCCTCAAGTGGTCCGGCGCGCTGTGGCTGCGTTTCCGGAGGCCGGAAGACGCGCCCGCGCCGAAGACCTTCGACGACGTCTTCGATTCCGCGTTCGGCGTGACGATGCACTCCTACGACTTCGAACTTCCGAACAGACGCTTCTACCTTTCCGAGAAAAAGGCGAAGCGCTTCGACGCCGAAGTCCGCGGGAACGCCGCGCGCGTCGTCTCCGCCGAGCTTTTCCTGCGCGACGACGGCGCGCCCGTCCTGAAGCGCCTCTTCGTGGACGGCGAGGAATTCTGAGAAAGGAGCCGCCGATGAATCCGACGAAATTTTTTCCGCGCGCGCTGCGCGTTCCCGCGCTGGTCGCGCTGACCGTCGCGCTCTGGACGCTTTCGATGCCGGGGCCGAATCTTTCCGGCGCGGCGTGGTTCTTCGCCGTGCCGTTCGCGCTGTGGGCGGCGCGCCGTCCGGCGTGGAAGACTTGGCTCGCCGCGAGCTGGGCGGCGTGCTTTCTCGCCGGCGTCGTGAATCTGGTCTGGCTGCGTCACCTGTATCCGCCGCTGGGCTGGGTCGCGCTGCTGCTGCTGCCGCTCGCCTACACGGCGTTCCCGTGGCTGTGGTTCGTCGCGCTGCGTTTCGTGATGCCGCGCTGCACGGGCGAGCGCGCGTTCCCGTCGCGCGTCGTCGATCTGCTCGGGCTGACGGGGCTGTGGCTCGTGCTCGAATGGATGCTGACGTGGTTTCTGACGGGTTTTCCGTGGATGCCGATCGGCGCGACGCAGTGGGATTTCCCGGCGGCGCTGGCGCTGTGCCGTTTCGCGGGAACGCCCGCCGCGAGCGCGACGGTGATCTTCTTCAATCTCGGACTGGCGCGCTACCTGCGGCGGCAGTTCATCGAGGCGCGCGTCGCGCCCGCGTCGCCGTCGCCCTTCGGATTTCTGCGGACGTTCTGCCCGGAATTTTATCTCGCGCTCGCGCCCGTGTTCGCCTCCGTCGTCGTGTTCGCGTATTCATGCGTCGAATACGACCGCGGCGCGGAGAAGAAATTCTCCTTCGCCGCCGTGCAGACGGATTTCGACCCGAACGCGAAGTGGGACGCGCGCCGCGTCTCCGAAAATCTGCGCGTGCTCGAGACGCTGACGCTCGCCGCGCCGACGCTTTCGCGGGAACGCCCCGTCGCGACGTTTCCGCAGGCGGAAAGCGCGCTCGCGGCGGAACGGAAGCGCCGCGCCGAGGGCGGAAAACGCCTCGCGACGGATTTGGATTTCGTGCTCTGGCCGGAGGCGGCGATGCCCGTCTTTCCCCTGGAAAAAAGCGACGCAAACGGCTTCGCGGCGTTTCTGAAAGGGCTCGCGCGCGAGGCGGGAACGGCGCTCGTCGTCGGCGCCGTCGCGCCCGCGGAAACGGCGGGCGGCGCCCCGGCGGACGCGTATCACAATTCCGTGCACGTCGTCGATCCGCGCTTCGGGCTCGCGGACGCGTTCGCGGCGAAGCGCCATCTCGTGCCGTTCGGCGAATACGTGCCGCTCGCGGACGTGCTGCCGCTGCGCAAGGTCGTTCCCGTGGCGAGCGACTGCGTGCCGGGCGCGTCGGCGGAGCCGCTTCTCGTGCGTTCCCGCGAAAACCGCGTGCTGCGGCTCGGCGCGCTCGTGTGCTACGAGGACGTCTTCCCGGAGCTCGGGCGCGAGTGCGTCGCGGCGGGCGCGGAGGCGCTCGTCGTCGTCACGAACGACGCGTGGTACGGCCGCGAGGCGGGCGCGCACCAGCACATGGCGCATTCCGTGATGCAGGCGGTTTCGCTCGGCGTTCCCGTCGTGCGCTGCGGGAACGCGGGCTGGAGCGGCGTGATTTCGCCGATCGGGCAGATTCAGCCGATGACCGACGCGGCCGGGAGCATCTATTTCCGCGGCGTCGGGCGTTTCGACGTCTACGGGCGCCGCGCGGCGTCGCCGACGTTTTACGCGCTGCACGGCGACTGGCTCGTCTTCGTCGGCGCGGGGTTCTTCGCCCTCGCCGCCGTCGCGCGCCTTCTGCGCCGCTCGTTCGCCGAAAGGAATCCGCGCTGAGCGCGGGCGCGCAAATATGGCTTTGCCAAGCGCGCGGGAACGGAGTTTGATGAAGCGCATCATGTCGCACTCCATCGAACTTTGGAAAGAAAACATGCTCGGCAACTACGGGCTTCCGCCCGTCGCGCTCGCGCGCGGGCAGGGTTCCCGCGTCTGGGACGAAGACGGCAAGGAATACCTCGACTTTTCGTCGGGCATCGCCGTGCTCGCGCTCGGGCACGCGCATCCGCACTGGGTGAAGCGCGTGCAGGAGCAGGCCGCGAAGCTCGCGCACTGCAGCAATCTTTTCGTGAACGAGAACGCGCCGCGCGTCGCCGAGCGCATCGTGCGCCACATGGGCGGCGGCAAGGTGTTTTTCTGCAACAGCGGCGCCGAGGCGAACGAGTGCCAGCTCAAGGTCTCGCGCCTTTTCGGGCGTTCCCGCGCGGGCGGCGAGGAAGGAAAAATCTACAAGGTCGTCGTCTGCGAAAACGCGTTTCACGGGCGGCTTTTCGGCACGATGGCGGCGACGCCGCAGGAAAAGATTCAGAACGGATTCCGCCCGCTGACGCCGGGCGTCGTCGTCGCCAGGCTCAACGACATCGAGAGCTTCCGCGCGGCGATCGACGGCGAGACCGCCGCCGTGCTGCTCGAGCCCGTGCAGGGCGAAAGCGGCCTCACGCCCGCGACGCCCGAGTTCATGCGCGCGCTGCGGGAACTCTGCGACGAGCGCGGCGTGCTCCTCATGTGCGACGAGATTCAGTGCGGCGTCGGGCGCACGGGCAAGCTCTTCGGCTTCGAGCTTTCGGGCGTCGTTCCCGACTGCTTTTCGATGGCGAAGGGGCTCGGCGGCGGCTTCCCGATCGGCGCCGTGTGGATGCGCGACGAGCTCGCCGCGCTCTTTCACGCGGGCTCGCACGGCACGACGTTCGGCGGCAACCCGATGGCGTGCGCGGCGGCGCTCGCGGTGTTCGAGACGCTCGACGCGGAAAAGCTCGTCGAACGCGTCGCCGAGCGCGCTCCCGCGTGGCGGGAACGGCTCGCCGGGCTCGTGCGCGACTTCCCGGAAATTCTCGTCGAAGTGCGCGGCGTCGGCTACATGAGCGGGCTGAAGTTCCGCGAAGCACCCGCGCCGTGGATCGCGAAGCTGCGCGAAGCCGGGCTGCTCTGCGTCGGCGCGGGCAACAACGTGATCCGCCTCCTGCCGCCGCTGAACGCGAGCGTCGCCGAGCTGGACGAAAGCGTCGAAATCCTCCGCCGCGTCTTCTCCGCCGCGGAGTGACGTTCCCGTCGCCGCGCCATGCTGCTTTCCGAATCTTCGCCGCGCGCCTTCTTCGCGCGTTTCGCCGAAATCTACGGCGGGACGCGCGACGTTTTTCTGATGAACCCGCAGTGGAGCGCCGACCAGCGGCGCGAGGCGGAACGGCTCGCGGCGGCGTTCGCGGCGCGTTCCCGCGACGGCGGATCGGGGCGCGTCTTCGTCGCGAGCGGCGGCAGCGGCGGGAAAATCCGCTTCGTCGCGCACGCGCCGCGGACGTTCGAGGCGAGCGCGCGCGCGCTGATCCGCGCGTTGAAGCTTCCCGCGGGAACACCGCTCCACTGCTTCGCGTGTCTGCCGCCGTGGCACGTCGGCGGGCTGATGCCGTTCGTGCGCTCCCGCGTTTCGGGCGGAAAGCTCTTCGTCGCGGAAAGCTTCGGTTTTCACGAGGGCGACGCGCTCCCGAAATTCCGCGGCGGCGCGTCGGAATTCTGGATGAACTCGCTCGTGCCGACGCAGCTGCGGCGTCTGCTCGCGCGGAGCGACGGCGCGGCGTGGCTGCGCGGATTCGATTTCATTCTGCTCGGCGGCGCCGCCGTTCCCGCCGATCTGCTCGACGCTGCGGAGCGCGAAAAGCTGCCGCTCGGTGTCGGCTACGGCATGACGGAGACGGCTTCGCTCGTCGCGCTTTGGCGGCTCGGCGACGCGCCGCCGCGCCTGGCGGGAACGCCGCTGCCGCACGCAAAGATTGCGCTGAACAGCGCGGACGCGCGCATCGCGCTCGCCGCGGAATCGCTCGGCGAAACGCTGCTCGACGACGGCGCGCTCGCGCCGAATCCGGGCGGCGTCTTTCTCACGAACGACGAAGGCGAGCTGCTCCCCGACGGGCGTCTGCTCGTGCGCGGGCGCGCGGACCGGCACGTCAATTCCGGCGGCGAAAAAATCGACCCGCTCATCGTGGAGGACGCGCTGCGGGCCTGCGGCGCGGCGGCGGCGATGGTCGTCGGCGAGCCCGACGCGGAATGGGGCGCGCGCGTCGTCGCGCTCGTCGTGCCGCCGTTCCCGGACGATCTCGCGGCGCGCCTGCGGGAACGCCTTCCCGCGTTCATGCTGCCGAAGCGCTTCGTCGCCGTTCCCGCGCTCCCGCTCGACGCCAAGGGCAAGCTCGACCGCGACGCTCTCGCCCGCGCGCTGAAGATCTCCTAAGCGCGGATTGCTTTCGGACGCGAAGAAAACCGCCGAGCCGACGGAAGGTTTTGAAAAAATCAAAAATCTCCCGCGCGTTCCCGCGGCAATTCCGCGCTTCCCGCGCGGGCGCGGTTTTGCTACGATGCTGCGCTTTCGACATGCAGACTTCCGAAAGCCATTTCACCGTTCTGAAGACGGATCCCGCGAGCGCGGCGCGGCGATGCGAACTGCGCACGCTTCACGGCGTCGTGCAGACGCCCGTGTTCATGCCCGTCGGCACGCAGGGGACGGTCAAGTCGCTCACGCCCGCACAGGTGAAGGAGACGGGCGCGCAGATCATTCTCGGCAACACGTATCACCTCAATCTGCGCCCGGGGCCGCAGACGGTGCGCGCGCTCGGCGGGCTGCATAAATTCATGGACTGGGACGGCCCGATTCTCACCGATTCCGGCGGGTTCCAGGTCTTTTCGCTCTCCAAGCTGCGCAAGATCACCGACGCGGGCATCACGTTCGCGTCGCACCTGGACGGCTCGCGCATCACGCTCACGCCGCGCAGCTGCCTCGACATCCAGAGCGCGCTCGGGAGCGACGTCGCGATGGTGCTCGACATCTGCCCGCCGTTCCCGGCGACGAAACGCGACGTCGCCGACGCGAACCGCACGACGCTGCGCTGGGCGCGGGAATTTCTCGGCCACGCGATCGACGACGGCTTCATCGCCGCCGGGCACCACGTCTTCGGCATCGTGCAGGGCGGCGTGTACGACGACTTGCGGCGGGAATGCGCCGAGGCGCTCGCGCAGGCGGATTTTCCCGGCTACGCGATCGGTGGCGTCTCCGTCGGCGAGCCCGAGCCGGAGATGCTGCAGCAGGTCGCAGCGAGCACGCCGTTTCTCCCGCATTTCAGGCCGCGCTACGTCATGGGCGTGGGCACGCCGCCGCAGCTGCTGAAGATGATCGCGCTCGGCGCGGACATGTTCGACTGCGTGATGCCGACACGACTCGCGCGCCACGGCACGGCGTTCACGCCGGACGGCACGATCAACATCAAGAACGAAAAATACAGGCTCGACGAATCCCCGCTCGTCGAAGGGCTGGACAACTACACGTGCCGCCGCTTCTCGCGCGCGTATCTGCGCCATCTTTACGTCTCGGGCGAAATGCTTTCCTCGACGCTGCTGAGCATCCACAACATCCACTTCTTCCAGGACCTGATGCGGCAGGCGCGGGAACACATCGAGGCGGGCGACTTCACGCCGTGGTCGCGCGAATGGTGCGCGCGCTACGAGGCGGGCGAAGCCGCGCGGAAACGCGGGAACGCGAAAGACTGAGCCGCCGCGGGAACGGGCGCGCTTCGGATTCTCGCTTGATTGCGCGCGCGCGAACGGATAGCGTTCCCGTAAATCTTCGTTTTCGCCATGCTTTATCTGGTCGCCATTCTGCTTCCTCCCGTCGCCGTGCTGCTTTGCGGCAAGCCCTTTCAGGCTTTTCTGAACCTGATTCTCTGCCTGTTCTTCTACGTGCCGGGCATGATTCACGCGATTCTCGTCGTGATGGACACGAAGGCGCGGGAACGCAACGCCGAGCTCATCGACGCGATGCGCCGCCGCTGACGCGCGCTTCGCCGCGACGTTCCGAAAAATCCCCGCGACGATGACGCCCGAAACGCGAAATTCCGGATCCGCGCCGCGCGCCGAAGCCGATTACGCGAAGTCCGTCGGCGGCGGGAACGCGCCCGACCGCGTCGCCGAAATGCAGGGGCTTTTCGGACCGGTCAGCGTTCCCGAGCGCGTCGTGCAGAGCATCTGGCGCCGCGGCGATTTCCGGCGCGACGGGCTGACGACGCTCGGCGGAAAGCCGCTCGAAATCGTTTCCGCGGGAACGTGGAACCGGCTCGACGGTCCCGATTTTCTCGGCGCGGAGCTGCTGATCGACGGCGTGCGCGTGCGCGGCGACGTGGAGATCCATTTTTACGCGGAAGACTGGAAGGCGCACGGCCACGCGGCGAATCCGCTCTACGGCAACGTCGTGCTGCACGTGCTCGCGTTCCCGCCGGCTGCGGGCGCGTTCCCGCGCGAAAACTCCTCGGGCGGGACGATGGAGACGTTTCTGCTGCTGCCGCATCTGAAGCGCGACATCGAGGAATACGCGTCGGAAGAGGCGCTCGCGGAAATTGAGGGGCGCGGCGACGGCGCCGAGGACCTGCGCGCGAAGCTCTTCGCCGTGCCCGAAGACGAGCGCTTCCCGCGGCTGCGCGCGGCGGCGTTTTCGCGCTGGACGCAGAAGGTGCGCTTCATGGCGCGGCGGCTCGAGGACGCGCCGGACTGGGGCACGCTCGCGCACCGGATCGCGCTCGAGACGCTCGGGCTGCGGCGCAACCGCGAGGCGATGTCGCGGCTCGCGACGCGCTTTTCGCCGAGCACGATGCTGCTGATGGGCGCGGAAAAGCTTTACGCGGCGGAGGCGGGGCATTGGCGCCTCGCGGGAACGCGCCCGGCGAATCTGCCCGCGCGGCGGCTCGAACAGTATCTGACGCTGCTCGAAAAAAATCCCGCCTGGGCGCGGCAGTTGCGGAAGACGCTCGCGGCGCTCCCGGGAACGGAAAAATTCAACGCCGGGCTCGGCTCCAAAAACTTCCGCGCGCGCGGAAAAATGCGCGCCCTGCGTCGGGAAATCGCCGACGGAATCTTCGCGGGAACGCTCGGCGGAACGCGCCTCGACACGCTGCTCGTGGACGCGTTTCTGCCGCTGGCGAGCGCGTCCGGCGCCGCGGATCTTTCGGCGTGGTGGTTCCACTGGTTTCTCGGCGACGCGCCCGGCAACGTTCCCGCGCTGCTGCGCGACATGGGCGTCTCGACGCGGGAACGCCCCTACTGCAACGGGCTTTTCCAGGGGCTCATTCAGGTTTCCTTGGAAAGGTGACGAAGTGACGAGGTCGTGAAGTCATGAAGGTTCATTGCGTTCGGCTTCGCCGAAAGGATTTTCAAAAAATTCCGGCAATCAGCCTCATAACCTCGTAACTTCATGACTCCGTCACTTCCATTTGGCTTTCCATTTTCCGTTTTCCGTTTTTAAGATTTCCGACATGCAAGAAAATCACGGGAACTTCAAAGACGTTTTTCTCTACGGCAAGGCGGCCGTACGCGCGGCTTTCCGCTTTCGCCGCGCTTCGATCGAGAGGCTTTTTCTGAGCGCGGAAAATCACAAGGAATTCGCGGAACTCTGCTCGTGGCTCGCGGGCGAGCGGCGTCCCTACGAGACGCTGGACGCGGGCGCGCTCGCGCGCATGGTCGGCACGTCGCGGCACGAAGGCGTCGTCGCGCTCACGCGCCGCCCCGTTCCCGCGTCGATTCGTCCGATCATGCGCGACGAATGGCACGCGGCGGGCGAAAAAGCGCTCTTCGCGCACGGCGTCGGCGACGCGTTCGAGCTCGCGCGGCTCGCGCACGTCGCGGCGGTCTGCGGCGTGTCGCGCTTCGTCGTGTCCGAGGAAGACGTTCCCGCGCTGATGAGCGCGGACGCGTGGAGTCTCGCCGGGGGCGCGATGGACGCGCTGAAGCTTTATTCGACGGAATCCATGGCGGGGCTGCTGCGCATGATGCGCGAAAAATTCTTCATCGTCGGCGCGGTGCGCGAGGGCGGCCGCCGCGTCGATTACGCGAAGCCGATCGCGTTCCCGGGGCGCACGGTCGCGCTCTGCGTGAGCGGCGACGCGAACGGCGTGCCCGCGGATCTGATTTCGCGCTGCGACTACCTGCTGCACGTCGCCGAGCCCGCGGACGCCGCGTTCCGCTTCACGCCCGCGGAAATCGCGACGCACCTGCTGCCCTGGTTCGGCGCGAAGACGAAAAAGCCCGGCGAAGGCTTTCTGGCGCGCAAGAAGGCGCGCGCGCAGGGCGGAGCGAACGGCTGAAACGCGCGGGAACGGACCATGAAAAACGAAACGCTTTTGACCGGAAAATTCGTCGCGGAGACGCTCGGCGCGGAATGGCGCGGCGGGAACGCGCCCGAAGGAATCGCGGGCGCGGCGATCGACACGCGCAGAATCGCGGCGGGGGAAATCTTCGTCGCGATACGGACGGAGAGCCGCGACGGGCACGATTTTCTCGCGGCGGCGCGGGAACGCGGCGCGGCGGGCGCGCTCGTCTCGCGTTTCGTGCCGGAGGTCGCGCTCCCGCAGCTCGTCGTGCCCGACACGGTCGCGGCGCTGCAGCGGCTCGCGGCGGAGCATCGCCGCCGCAACTGCGGGAACGTGCGCGTCTTCGGCGTGACGGGAAGCGTCGGCAAGACTTCGACGAAGGACCTGCTCGCGCGGCTTCTCTCGCGCGCGGGAGCGACGCTCGCGACGGAAAAGAATCTGAACAACACGCTCGGCGTGCCGCTGACGCTGCTGAAGATCGATCCGGCGGCGCACGATTTCGCCGTGATCGAAGCGGGCATGAGCGTTCCCGGCGAGCTCGGGCGTTCGGCGGAGATGATCGCGCCCGACGTCGCTCTCGTCACCAACGTGAAGCCCGCGCACCTCGAAGGGCTCGGCTCGATGGAAAACATCGCGCGCGAAAAGGCGGAGCTTCCGGCGCGTCGCGCGCTCGGCGGCCGCGCGTTCTTCTGGGCGGATCTGCTCCGCTACGAAAGTTTCCGCGCGCTTTCCGCTTCCGGGGACGCGACGGTTCTGTCGCTTTCTGAAGATTCCGGCAAAAGAAATTTCTCCGGCGAGGGCGTTCCCGTGAGCCTCCGCGAGCGCGCGGACGGTTTTGAAATCGGCGTTCCCGGCGGGACGTTCTTCGCGCGCGGAGTCTCGCGCGGGCTCGCGGAAAACGCCGCGCTCGCGGTCTGCGCCGTCGCGGACCGCGTTCCCGCGGAAAAAATCTGCGAGGCGCTCGACGCCTGGAAGCCCTCCGCGAACCGCGGCGAAGTGCGGGAACGCGCGGACGGCGCCGGCGAAATCTTCGTCGACTGCTACAACGCCTCGCCCGCGTCGATGCTCGATTCCGCGCGCGCGTTCGCGAAGCGCTTTCCGGCGTGCGCGGGAACGCCGCGGCTCTTCGTGCTCGGCGGCATGGGCGAGCTCGGCGCGGACTCCGAACGCCTGCACCGCGAAGTCGGCGAATCTCTTCCGCTCGACGCCGCGACGGACATGCTCGCGCTCTTCGGCGGGAACGCGCCGCGCATCGGCGAGGGCGCCGTCGCGCGCGGATTTCCGCGGGAACGCGTGCGCGTGTTTTCGGACATCGACGCGCTGCGCGAATGCGTCGCCGCCTTCCGCGGGAACGCGATGATCAAGGGCTCGCGCGCCTTCGCGCTCGAACGCGCCATTCCGCCGACGCGCTGAAGACGCCCCGCGGATTTGGAGGGCAAGCGGGACGCTTCCCTCCTGTAAGAATTCGCGTTCATTCGCGGGAATTCGCGGTTCCAAAAATCTGCGGAAATCCGCGGGATCTGCGGAGAAAGATTTGTGAGGAGGAAGCCTTCCTTTTGCCGCGCGCGTGTTTTCCGTTTGCAAAGCGGGCGGGAAAAGCGTTTCTTTGCGGAAACGCTATTTTTCGAGTCATCATGAGTGAAGTTCGCACACGTTTCGCACCAAGCCCGACCGGCTTCTTTCACATCGGAAGCGCCCGCACCGCGCTTTTCAACTGGCTTTACGCGCGCCACACGGGCGGCACCTTCGTGCTCCGCATCGAGGACACCGACAAGGAACGCAACACGCAGGAATTTCTCGACGTCATTCTCGAGTCCATGCGCTGGCTCGGCATGGACTGGGACGAAGGCCCGCAGGTCGGCGGCGACTACGGCCCGTATTTCCAGTCGCAGCGCGGCGATTTTTATAAGCAGAAGGTCCGCGAGCTCATGGACAAGGGCCGCGCCTACGAAAAGGACGGCGCGATCTGGTTCCGCCTCGAAGGCGAGCGCGAGACCGTTTACGACGATTTTCTGAAGAAGGAGATCGAGCGCGTGCACGCCGCTCCCGTCGTCATCGACGACATCATCCGCGGGCGCGTCGAACGCGCCGAAGACCGCGACTTCGTCATCGTGCGCGGGAACGGCGAGCCCGTCTTCCACCTCGTGAACGTCGTGGACGACATCGCGATGAAGATCACGCACGTGATCCGCGGCGAAGACCACCTTTCGAACACGAGCAAGCACGTCGAGCTCTACAAGGCGTTCGGCGTCGAGCCGCCGAAGTTCGCGCACATTCCGCTGATTCTGAAGACGGAAGGCTCCGGCAAAATGTCGAAGCGCGACCGCGGCGCCCTCATCGAGGAATACCAGTCGCGCCACTTCCTGCCCGCCGCCGTGCGCAACTTCCTGTGCATGCTCGGCTGGACGCCGAAAGACGGCCGCGAGATCCTGCCCATCGAGGACATCGTCGCGCAGTTCGACCTCTGCGACGTGCACCAGGCGAACGCGCGCTTCGACGAGCGCAAGATGGCGTTCTTCAATCAGGAATACCTGCGCGCGCTCCCGGACGAGTCCTTCGCGTGGCTCGCCGCGCCCGTGCTCGGCGAGGCGAAGGTCATCGACGAAAAGACCGACGAGGACTACCTGCAAAAGGTGCTCGCGCTGTGCAAGCCGAAGATGAACGCGCTCGAAACGCTTCCGAACTTCGTCGGCTACTTCTTCACGGAAGACTTCCCGCTCGACGAAAAAGGCTTCGCGAAGCTGCGCAAGAAAAGCGATCCCGCGGCGCGCTGCCGCGAGCTCGTTCCCGCGCTCGAAGCCGCGCCGGACGTCGCCCCCGCGACCGTGGACGCGATCTTCGCGAAGCTCGGCGCCGAACACGGCGTGAAGCCCACGGACTACTTCGCGCCGATGCGCTTCGCCGTCTCCGGACAGCCCGGCGGCCCCGGCCTGCACGAGATGCTCGAGCTCCTCGGCAAGGAACGCACGCTTTCCCGCGTGAAGAAGTTCATCGCGAAAATCGAGGCGATGTGAAGATTTTCAGACAAAACGGGCGCCCGCGCTCGCTTTGTTTGCAGTTTTGAGTGTTAGTTTAGAGTGTTAGAGATAGAGTTAAGTCATACAGTTAGTGTTAGTAGATGATTGGACGGGCGCCTCCGAAAGGGGGCGCCCGTTTTCGTCTCTCCCGTGGAGGAGTTCAGGAGTAATTACCTTTTCAACTCCTAAACTCTTCAACCCTTCAACTCCTCAACTTCCGCCAGCCACATGGCGGATTCGGCGTCGGAGGGCATGCGCCAGTCGCCGCGCGGCGAAAGTCCGATGGAGATGACCTTCGGGCCGTCCGGGCACGCCGAGCGCTTGAACTGCTGCGAGAAGAACCGGCGCAGGAAAACGCCGAGCCACTTGCGGATCGTTTCCGAATCGTAAACGCCCGCGAACGCCTTTTCCGCGAGGAAGAAAATCTTGCGCGGCGTGAACGCGTTCCCGCAGAAATGGAACAGGAAGAAGTCGTGCAGCTCGTAGGGGCCGACGAGGTCTTCCGTCTTCTGCGCGATTTCGCCTTCCGCCGTGGGCGGCTTCAGTTCGGGCGAAATCGGCGTGTCCACGATGTCCGCGAGCGTGCGCGCGATTTCCTCGCTGCGGCGCTCGGCGGCGAACCACGCGATGATGTGGCGGATGAGCGTCTTGGGCACGCCGATGTTCACGTGATACATGGACATGTGGTCGCCGTTGAAGGTGCACCAGCCCAGCGCCGCCTCGGAAAGATCTCCCGTGCCGACGACGAATCCGCCGCGGCGGTTCGCCATGTCCATCAGAATCTGCGTGCGTTCCCGCGCCTGCGCGTTTTCGTAGGCGGCGTCGAAGCAGTCCGCCGGGTGCCCGATGTCGCGCAGGTGCTGCTCGACGGCGGGAACGATGGAGATTTCCTTCGCCTCGATGCCGAGACGCGTCATCAGGTCGAGCGCGTTGCGGCGCGTGCGCTCGGACGTTCCCGGCCCCGGCAGCGAGAAGCCGTGAATCCCCGCGGGATCGAGCCCGAGCCGAGCGAACGCCTCCTTCACGACGAGAATCGCGAGCGTCGAATCCAGCCCGCCGGAAACGCCGATCACGACGTCCTTCGTCCGCGTGTGCGCAAGGCGGCGCATCAGCCCCGCGACCTGAATGTCGAACGCCTCGCGGCAGTGGCGTTCCCGCACGACCTCGTCGCCGGGCACGAACGGCGTGCAGGAGACTCTGCCGAAGACTTCCGCCGGAAGCTCCGTGTGCGAGGCGGGCAGCGGGAAATGCACGCGGCGGAACTCGCGGCGCGTTCCCGCCGTGTCCGACGCGAGAAATTCCGCGTTCGTGCGCCGCTGATGCGCGAGCAGATCGACGTCCGCCTGCGCGAAGACGAGCGTTCCCGCGGCGGGAAACTTTTCCGACGCCGCAAGCATTTCGCCGTTCTGCGCGATGAAGCACTCGCCCGCGTAGACGATGTCCGTCGTCGATTCGCCCATGCCCGCGCCCGCGTAGGCGTAGGCGGCGAGACAGCGCGCGGACTGCATGCGCACGAGGTCGCGGCGGAACTGCGTCTTGCCGACGACTTCGTCGCTCGCGGAAAGGTTGAAGATCATCGACGCGCCCGCGAGCGCGAGCCTGCCGCTCGGCGGCTCCGTGACCCACAGGTCCTCGCAGAGCTCGACGCCGAAGGAGCAGGAGCGGAAAAACTCGTTTTCGAAAATGATGTCCGTTCCCGCGGGAACGGAATAGCCGCACGCGCCGAGCTCGATTTCGGCGACGGGGAGCTTGTCCGCGGGCGCGAACCAACGCTTTTCGTAAAATTCGTGCGTGTTCGGCAGATGCGATTTCGGCACGACGCCGAGCGCCTTGCCGCCGCCGAGCACGACCGCGCAGTTGTAGATGTGCTGACGGATGAGCAGCGGCGCGCCGACGATCGCCGTGACGTCGAGCTCCGCCGTGAGCTTCGCGAGCGCGAGCAGCCCCTTTTCGACCTCGCGCAGCAGCTCCGTCTGGTAAAAGAGATCGCCGCAGGAATGCCCCGTGAGCGAGAGTTCCGGGAACGCGACGACCGCCGCGCCCTGCTCCGCCGCGCGGCTCATCAGCGTGCCGATTTCGCGCACGTTCGCGGGAACGTTCGCCAGGTGCAGCACGGGCGACGCCGCCGCGATTTTCACCAGCCCGAAGTCGATTGAGGTCTCGTTGCTCATGTGCGCAAATAAAAACGCGTTCCCGCCGGGAACGCGAATCATTTTCCGCGAAAGCGCGCGGCGCGGACGCCCCGAGGCGCGGAGACGCCGCCTCGAAAAAAAGTTTGACAGGGAGGGGGCTTGCGCGGAAACTGCGCGCATCAGAAATTTCCTTCGTCGAAAAGGAACGCGGCTTCCGCAGGTGCGGATTCTCTGACAAGCCGGTTCCGGGGCGCGGAAAACGTTTCGCGCCCGCCCGTTTTCGCAAGTCCGCGCGGTGACGTGTCCGCAAGGCAGAAAACACTTTCTGATTCCACGAAAATGCCGCGGGAGCGCCGTCGCTTCGTCGCGCCCTTTTTTCGCGCCCGAAGCGCGCGTCGTCGCGCGTCCGCGTTTTCGTCCTTTCGTTCCCGCGACGGCGACGCGGCGGCGAATTCCGAAAAAACTGAAAACGGAGAACCGTAAAATGAACACGACACAGAAGACACTCGAAGACGCGGGAACGGGTTTCCCGAAAAAGACGCCGAGCCGCGCTTCCGCCTCCCGCGGCTGGGACGGGAGCTCGACGGAGACGCGATGCGCCTTTTCAAGGCCGCGGCGGCGCTCGTTCCCGCCGGCAGGGACGCGAAGCGGGAAGGCGGCGGCGCGGGAAAAATTTCGCAGGAGACGCTTTTCGCCGCGCTGGCGCTCTTCATGCCGGACGTCGCGGAAAGCCTCTACGGGTTCCGCGTCGCGCGGCTGCCGAAGCGCCTCGTCGAGCGCGCCCGCGCGGTCCGCTTCCCCGCGAAGCTCCCGAACGGCGCCGCGAAGCTCCCGCCGCTCGAAGACGCGCTGATCGACCTCTTCGACGAAAACGAGCCGAACTCGCCCGGCGTGGAGATCTTCGGCGCGCTTTCCGCGCACGCCGTCGCCTACGCCGTCGCCGCCGATCCGGAAGAAAGCGTGATGCGGATTCTGCGCATGAACGGCGTGCGGGATTTCGAGCTGTTTCGCGAAGACCTGCGGGACCGCTTCCTGTCCGAAGCGTACCGCGACGCGGCGACGCGGCTCGAGAACGCCGTCCGCACGGCGAAATTCGTGGAGGAGGCCCTGCTGCGCGAGCTGCCGAATCAGGCGCGCGCGATTCGGGAGATCTCGCTGCAGCTGCGCGATTTCTGGACGCGCCCGAAGGGCGACAACCGGCCGTTGAGCCTGATTCTCGTCGGCGAGCACGGCTGCGGCAAGAGCCGGCTGGCGGGCGCGCTGCAGCGGGCCTTCGTCGCGGCGCGCCTGCAGAAGCGCGTGCGCGCGGTGATCGACGGCGCGTCCTTCAACGACCGCGAAATGGGCGTCGTCTCGCTGCTGGGCTCCAACCCGAGCTACAAGAACGCGGAAGAAGGGCTGCTGCACCGCGTCTTCGCGGAATCGCCGCGCGGCT
>SFEJ01000025.1 GCA_004558035.1 Opitutia bacterium | reverse complement strand
CTGCGCGCGCGCATGTCCCTGCTCCGCGGATTTGCGGAACCAGCGCACAGCCTCGCGCAAGTCCTTCTCCACGCCGTTCCCGAATTCATAGCAGACGCCGAGGTTGCACTGCGCGCGCCCGCATCTCCCTGTTCCGCGGATTTGCGGAACCAGCGCACTGCCTCGCGGGAGTCCTTCTCAACGCCGTCCCCCTTCGCGTAGCAGAGGCCGAGGTTGTACTGCGCGCGCGCAACCCCCTGCTCCGCAGCCTTGCGGTACCAACGCACTGCCTCGCGGGAGTCCTTCTCAACGCCGTCCCCCTTCGCGTAGCAGAGGCCGAGGTTGTACTGCGCGCTGGCAAGTCCCTGATCCGCCGCTTTGCGGAACCAGCGCACCGCCTCGCGTAAGTCCTTCTCCACGCCGTTCCCGAATTCATAGCAGACGCCGAGGTTGCTCTGCGAGTCCGCATCTCCCTGTTCCGCGGATTTGCGGAACCAGCGCACTGCCTCGCGGGAGTCCTTCTCAACGCCGTCCCCCTTCGCGTAGCAATAGCCGAGGTTGCACTGCGCGTCCGCATCTCCCTGATCCGCAGCTTTGCGGTACCAACGCACAGCCTCGCGATAGTCCTTCTCCACACCCACCCCGAATTTGTAGCTGAAGCCGAGCTCGCGCTGCGCGAGGGCATCTCCCTGATCCGCAGCTTTGCGGTACCAACGCACAGCCTCGCGATAGTCCTGAGGCACGCCCTCCCCGTAGTAGTAGCAGAAGCCGAGGAAGAACTGCGCGAGGGCATCTCCCTGATCCGCGGCTTTGCGGAACCAGCGCACAGCCTCACGTAAGTCCTTCTCCACGCCGTTCCCGTTGTAGTAGCAGAAGCCGAGCTCGCGCTGCGCGTCCGCATCTCCCTGATCCGCCGCCGCGCGCCACTCGCGAATCTGCGCCGCGCGCCATTCCCGCACCTGCTGCGGAGTAGGATTGAACTCTTCCTCCGCATACGCGGGAACGGCGGCGAACGCGCACGCGAGCGCCATCAGAATCAAAGCGATTTTCGACTTCATGGAAATTTCGTTTTTCGGGGTGAGAGGGAGCGGAAACGCGGTCGCGTTCCCGCGGTCAAAGTATGGCGACATTTTTTCCGAGAACGCGCCGCCGCGCAAGTTTTTTCGCCGAAAGTTTACGCAGGGTCGACCCCCTCTGCTGGACAATCTCGTCCCTTCGGATCTCGGCGCTCCCGTGTGACGAAAAGAAAACCGCGAAGTTAAAGAAAGTGAAAGAAAGGTTTCTTTTTGGGGATTGCGGATTCGTCACGAGAACGCCTGGGGGCGAAGACGTCCACGTC
This sequence comes from Opitutia bacterium, assembly GCA_004558035.1. Lineage (GTDB taxonomy): Bacteria > Verrucomicrobiota > Verrucomicrobiia > Opitutales > UBA953 > Spyradosoma. Next base: position 32,519 of record SFEJ01000025.1, on the reverse strand, counting down.
TTCGTCGTGGGGCGTGAGCGTTTTCGCCGGCAATCGCGTCCCTACAGGACGCATTCGTGTTTTGTCCGTTTACGTAGGGTTGAAACCCTACGCTGGGCAATCTCGCCCCGTCGGGGCGAAAATGCACTCTTTGAGAATCGCACGCCACGGGAACGAAGGCAGGAATGCCTTCGCCCCCAAAAGCGTTCCCGCGAATCTCCGCTAAAAGCTAGAGGAAAGGTCGTGCGGGCGGATTTCGGAGGGCAAGCGAGACGCTTACCCTCCTTTGCGTTCCCGCAGACCTCAGTTCCTCTGTGTTTCTCCGTGCGCTCTGTGTTAAAAGTTTGTACCTGCGGATTTCGGTGAAGCGACTGGAAAGATCGCTTCCCCAAAAGAGGACTTCTGAGACTTCCAGTAAAATCTTTGCGCCTTTGGGGCTTGGCGGGAAAGAAGTTTGTGCGGGAGATTTTCGGTGAAGCGGCAGGTAAGCGAAGCGTGGAGCCATGCCGCTTCACCCCCCCCCAAAAAAAACTTTCTTTAACTTCCTTTGACTTCGCGGTTTTTCTTCGCGTCCTTCCCGCGTCCCGTTCTCTGCGGATAAATTTCAATTTTCCCGCGCGACGTTATCCGTTATTGTTCGGGCATCGTTCAAAGATTTACCATGCTCGAAAAATTCCCGTCATTCGCCGCGGGCGTCGCGGCGCTCGCGCTTTCGGTCGCGTTCCCGCCGTCGGCGGACGCGCGCAACATCGTCTTCGTCGGCGACTCCATCACGCAGGGCGGCGCCTATCTCGCCGGCCCCGTGGCGAGCTGGCGCTACGCGCTGTTCAAGCATTTCGTGGACGCCGGCGAGGAATTTTTCCCGATGGGCACGACGCTCGGCGCGCGCGGGAACACGGACGTCTCCGCGCTTTGCCCGCCGTATCGCGGCGTCGCGTTCACGAACGTCTCCGAAGCCGCCGCGAGCGCGCGCGCCTACCAGTACGCCGGGCACGCGGCGGACGGGAAATTCCGCGCCGATCCCGGCTCCGCGTTCCCGCCGGAAAACCGCGGTCCCGTGACAATCAAGCTCGGGCAGAAAAATCCCTTCACGGGAACGGCGGACGAATTTTTCGACGGCGCGACGCGCAAAAAATACGTCGGCGAAACCTACCGTTCCCGCTACGGCGCGCGCAGGCCGGACACGCTCTGCGTCCTCATCGGCATCAACGACCTCTACGACGCGCGCGAGGGCGACGCCGCGATCGCCGAGCACGTGCACGGCATCGTGAAGGCGTACCAGAAGCACAATCCGAAAATCCGCGTCCACGTCTTCGAGCTGCTCCCGACCGGCAGGGACAACGGCACGGGAACGTCGGGAAAAAACAATTACATTCCCTACAACGCGCACCTGCGCGGCGTCGTCCGCAAGTGGAGCACGGCGTCGTCGAAGGTCACGCTCGACCGCGTTTCCGACGGCTTCTACGCGGAAAGCGGCGCGATGATCGACACGGCGCGCGGCGCGCATCCGAACCGACAGGGCGAGCTGATCGTCGCCGGCAACGCCGCGCGCGCGCTCGGGCTGCCGCAGCGCAGCGCGGGGCTGGAGCGCCGCGGGAACGCCGAGCTTTCGGCCTCCGCGGAAAATCTCGCCTCGGGAAAATTTTCCCGCAAGGGCGCGGGAGTCACGGCGACCGGCGACCGCGCGGTCTTCGCCTCCGGCGACGGCGAAAGCACGCTTTCCCGGACATGGAACAAAAGCGGCAAGGCGCGCGAGTTCACGCTCGCCTTCACCGCGAAGCTCGACGCGACCGCGCGCGCGGACAACGCGCTCGGCGTGATCGTCGGCAACGGCGCGGAGGCGGGAGCGCTCTCCGTGCGCGAGGAAGGCGTCTTCTGGAACGACGCGCTGCTCTACGGCGCGGACGTGCTCGGCGACAAGGCGCACAATTCCTTTTCGACGACGAAGACCGCCGCCGCGTTCCGCGTCGCGTGGCTCGACGGGAACGCGCGCGCCGGCGTGCCGGGCGGCTTTTACGTGTGGCTCGGCGACGTCCTCGTCGGCGAGGCGCTGAGCGGCGACGCGCGCTTTTCCGCGCACCGCGACAAAATCGTCTTCGGCGATCTCGGCGCGGCGTGGATCGCGCGCGCGGCGCTCTCCGACGTCCGTTTCCGCGCGGGAACGCCCTTCGCCCCGCCCGCGGAGAAAAAATGACGCGCGCGGCGCCGCTTCGACGAAAACCTTTCAATTCTTCCTCTCATGAAAATCGCAATTGTCGGCGCCGGAGCCATCGGCGCGTTTTACGGAGTGAAGCTCGCGCAGGCCGGGCACGACGTCCGCTTCCTGCTTCGCGGCGACTACGACGTCGTGCGCGAGCGCGGCTTCGAGATTCACGACCGCGGGAACGTCTCGCGCGTGCGCGTGAGCGGGCACCGGTCTCCGGAAGAAATCGGGCCGTGCGAGCTCGTGTTCATCGCGCTCAAGACGACGGCGAACGCGCGCTACGCGGAGCTCGTCTCGCCGCTCGTCGGCGCGAGAACGCGCGTGCTCACGGTGCAGAACGGGCTCGGGAACACGGAGCGGCTCGGCGGGCTCTTCGGCGCGGAAAACGTCCTCGGCGGCGTGTGCTACGCGACGATCAACCGCACGGCACCGGGCGTCGTGCGCACGTCCGGGCGCACGCTGCTCTGGCTCGCGGAATCCGTCGGCCCGGCGCGGGAACGCACGCGCGAGCTCGCCGCGCTCTTCTCCGCCGCCGACCTCGCCGCGGAGGCGAAGGATTCGCTCGACGAGACGCTCTGGAAAAAGCTCTGCTGGAACGTGCCCTTCAACGGGCTCTGCATCGCGGGCGGGAACATCGACTGCGCCGAGCTCGTCGCCTCGCCCGATCTCGTGGAGCTTTCCTGGGCGCTGATGCGCGAGCTGCAGAGCGCGGCGCGCGCGAACGGCGTCGAAATCCCCGACGCGCACCTGCAGAAACAGCTCGACGTCACCGTGAAATGCGGCGCCTATCTGCCGTCGAGCCTGCTCGACTTCCGCGCGAAAAAGCCCGTGGAAATCGAGTCCATCTGGGGCGAGCCGCTCCGCCGCGGGAACGCGCGCGGCGTCCCGATGCCGCACCTCGAAACGCTTTATCGCCTCCTGCGGAAGCTCTGCCGCGCGGAAGGCTGAAGGCGCGGGAACGCGCGCCGCGAAAACGGAAAACGCCCCGGAAATTCCCGAGGCGTTTTTTCGTCCGCAGGCGGCGTTCCCGTCAGATGCGGCGGGAACGGTTGAAGGCGGAGACAAGCGCGAGCAGGCCCGCGAGCTCGATGTTCGTGTCGATGCCGCAGCCCCAGAAGACCTTGCCGTCGCTGTCGCGCGAAATCGAGACGTAGGCGGCGGATTCCGTCGCCGAGCCCGTGCCGATCGCGTGCGAGCGGTAGTCGCGCAGCGTGAAGTTCTTCCAGCCCTGCGAGTGAATCGCCTTCACGAACGCGTTGATCGGACCGTTGCCGCTGCCGGAAATCTCGTGCTCGGCGCCCAGATAGACGACCTTCGCGCGGCAGGAGACGAGCGGCTTCGTTTCCGAAACGCTTTCGAAGACCTTGAGCGCGAGCGGCTCGGAGACGTTGACGAAGTTCGCCATGAACGCGTCGTTGATCTCCTTCGGCGAGAGCTCGCGGCCGAGCTTGTCGGCGATGCCGCCGATGACTTCGCCGACGACGGGATGCATGAGCTTCGGCAGATCGATTCCGAAATCGCGGCCGAGGATGTAGGCGATGCCGCCCTTGCCGCTCTGGGAATTGATGCGGATGATCGCCTCGTAGTTCGCGCCGACGTCGGACGGGTCAATCGTCAGATACGGCACGCGCCAGGGCGAGTCCGGGCCCGCGGCGCGGCGCAGATCCATGCCTTTCTTGATGGCGTCCTGGTGCGAACCGCTGAACGCCGTGAAGACGAGGTCGCCCGCGTACGGATGGCGCTCGGGAACGGTCATGCGCGTGCAGCGCTCGTAGACTTCGCGGATCGCGGGCAGGTCGTCGAAGCGCAGACCGGATTCGATGCCCTGCGTGTACATGTTCAGCGCGACGGTGACGACGTCGAGATTGCCCGTGCGTTCGCCGTTGCCGAAGAGCGTGCCTTCGACGCGGTCCGCGCCCGCCATCAGCCCGAGCTCAGTCGCGGCGACGCCCGTGCCGCGGTCGTTGTGCGTGTGCAGCGAGACGATGACGGCGTCGCGGTTTTCGAGCCCGTTGATGAAGGCCTCGATCATGTCCGCGTAAACGTTCGGCGTCGTCCACTGCACGGTTTCCGGCAGGTTCAGAATGATCGGATCCTCCGGCGTCGGTCCCCAGACGTCCATGACCGCCCTGCAGCACTCGAGCGCGAAATCGACTTCCGTGTCGGAGAAGCTTTCGGGCGAGTATTCGAGGCGGATCTTCGTTCCCGCAGCTTCGGGCAGGAGCGACTTGACGAGCGTCGCGCCGTCGATCGCGATCTGGCGGATCTGTTCTTTCGAGGCGTTCCCGAAAGTGACGCGGCGCTGCAGCGGCGACGTCGAATTGTAGATGTGCACGATCGCCCGCTTCATGCCGCGCAGCGCCTCGAACGTGCGGCGGATCAGGTGTTCGCGGCACTGCACGAGCACCTGCACCGTGACGTCGTCGGGAATGAGATTCTTTTCGACGAGCGTGCGCGCGAACGCGAACTCGGTGTCCGACGCGGACGGAAAGCCGATTTCGATTTCCTTGAAGCCGATGTCGCAGAGCATCTTGAACATTTCGATCTTCTCCTCGACGTTCATCGGAATCGCGAGCGCCTGATTGCCGTCGCGCAGATCGACGCTGCACCAGATTGGCGCCTTGGTTATCTTGTTGTCGGGCCAGCGGCGGTTCTTCAGTTCAACCGCCGGAAACGGCGCGTACTTCGTGATTTTTTCGTGTTGCATTGATTTTTCTTTGAAAGGTTTTCGGAATTTTCTGACGCCTTGCGGGAACGCCGCGCGTCGGGATTTTTTGGAGATTCGCGGGAACGCTCCCGCAGGTCTTCGGCGAAAGGCGGCGCCGAGTCCGCACGAAAAAAAGCTCACTCCCCCGCGGGGAGAAGCAGAAGCTCAAGGCTAAGTCGGCTGTGGAATTTGAAATGCACGATAAGCGAGAAAATCTCGCTTTTCGCGGCGCTTGTCAAGCGCGGAAGAAGGTCGTGAGGCGCGAGCGAGCACCGCGAGCGGCGTTATGAAGTTATGGAGTTATGAAGTGATGAGGTTATGGAGGTTCTTTGCGTTTCGCTCCGCGAAGCCGCATAAATAAAGGCGCGAACGCGAATTTCGGGGCGCGTAAGAAAATCGTAAAATCTTCTGTCGTATTTTGGCGGTTTTTGTCGTTTTTGTCTCAATTTTCGCCCTTTCAAAAATTTCACGAAAAAGCCCGCAATCCCTTTGTTTATGCGGAATTGCGGGCTTTTTTGAAGTGGTGCCCAAGAGGGGAGTCGAACCCCTATGCCTCGCGGCACAGGTACCTGAAACCTGCGTGTCTACCAATTTCACCACCTGGGCGGATGAAAAAAGTGAAACGCATTAAAGCCTTTTCCGAAAATCAAGTCAATGCTTTTCTCGCGCGGCTCGCTTGGCGCTTGAAGCCGCGCGGCGGACGCGCTTTCATTGCGCCATGCGAAAAAAGCCCGAACTGCTGCTGCCCGCGGGAACGCTGCTCCGCCTGAAAATCGCGCTCGCGCACGGCGCGGACGCCGTTTACGTCGGCATGCCGTCGCTGTCGCTGCGGGCGACGGTCGGGCTTTCCCGCGAAGAGCTCGCGGAGGGAACGCGGCTCGCGCACGCCGCCGGCAAAAAAATCTACGTCGCGCTCAATCTTTTTTCGAAGAACTCCGACGTCGAGAAACTTCCGGAAATCGCCGACGCGCTGCGCGGGCTCGGCCCGGACGGCGTCATCGTCTCCGATCCCGCGATCTTCGTGTTTCTGCGGGAACGCGCGCCGGAAATCCCGCTGCACGTCTCGACGCAGGCGAACGTGTCGTCGTGGGCGACGGCGGAGTTCTGGCGCGGGCTCGGCGCGTCGCTCTGCGTGCTTTCGCGGGAGACGAGCTTCGCGGAGATTCTCGAAATCCGCCGGCGCGTTCCCGCGCTGCGGCTCGAAATGTTCGTGCACGGCGCGATGTGCATGAGCTATTCCGGTCGCTGCCTGCTCTCGGCGTTCATGACGGGGCGGAGCGCCAACCGCGGCGCGTGCGCGCAGTCGTGCCGCTGGAACTACAAGGTTTTTCTCGAAGAGGAAAAGCGCCCGGGCGAGCTGATCGCCGTCGAGGAGGACGCGCGCGGCACGTATTTCATGAACTCGCGCGACCTCTGCCTGCTGCCCGAGCTGCCGCGCATTCTCGCGGCGGGCGTGGACTCGCTCAAAATCGAGGGGCGCAACAAGAGCGACTACTACGTCTCGCAGGCCGCGCGCGTGTATCGCGCCGCGATCGACGCGTGGTTCGCGGACGCCGGCGCGTGGGACGCCGCGCCGTTCATGCGCGAGCTCGCAATGATCCCGAACCGCGGCTACACGCGCGGTTTCTTCGACGGCGTTCCCGGCGCGGAGGCGCAGAATTTCGCGAGCGCGGCGAGCGTCGGCGACGCCGTCAACGTCGGCATGGTCGCGGAGACGCAGCGCGCGGACGCGGACTTCGTCGCGCTCGAAGTGCGCAACAAGATCTCCGTCGGCGACGAGCTCGAACTGCTGCGCCCGAGCGTCTTCGAGCCGCTGCGCGTGCGCGCGGACGAGCTGCGCGACGGATTCACGGGCGAGCCCGTTCCCGCGATTTCCGCCGGGCGCGCGGGGCAGACCGCGCTCCTGCCGCGGCGGATTTTCGGCGAAGCCGGCGTTCCCGCGCCGCTGACGATGGCGCGGAAAATCGTCATTTGATTTCGGATACGGGAACGCGGAAGAGCGCGCCCGATTCCGCGGAGACGAGCAGCGTGTCCTCGTCGATGAAGGCGACGCCTTCGACCTGCCAGTCGCGGACGGGCGCGGCGATTTTCCGCCGACGCGAAACGCCCGTGAAGAAGCGCGTCTCGTCGCGCGCGCCGGAAGCGTCCTTTTCCGGGAGCTCGAAGATCCAGATCGAATGATACGTGAGCACGGCGAGGCGCGAGCGCGAAGGCGAAAGCGCGGCGTCCGTCACGAGCCCGCCGACGTCGAAGCGCGCCACGGGAACGGCGGCCTGATAGCGCTCCGTCGTCGGATCGACGCGCCAGAGCACGGTGCCCGTGTCCGTCCAGTGCTTCGTGAACCAGTAGATGAAGCCGTTGAGCGCGAAGCACGATTCCGCGTCGTAGTTGAGCGAAGGATCCGGGAACGCGTCCTGCGTCGGGTAGTAAAAGGAAATCTTGCGCGAGGCGGCGGTCTTTTCCGCGAGCGGGCTCGGCTCGGGCACGACGTAAAAGCAGAGATTGCGGCGGCGGCTCTCGTTGTTGCCGATGTCGGCGACGACGAGATTGCCCGCGCCGTCGGCGGCGACGGCCTCCCAATCGACGTTGCGGCGTCCCGTGAGGAGCACGCCGCGATAAGCCGCGCCGGCGCCTTCGGGCGCGACGAGCGAGCCGTCCGCGCGGATCGCGAAAAGGCGCGGCTCGCCGCCGGAATCGTTCAGCGTCCAAAACGCGCCGGGCGCCGTCGAGCAGTTTTCCAGCCCGGAATTTTCGTTCACGAGCTCCCGCGAATGCCGCGCCGCGGGAACGAGCGCCAGCGGCTCCGTCTCGCGCGAAACCGGCGAAATCGCGAGCGGCGGCGGCAGCTCGGCGCGGACGACGTGATTCGCCGGCCGCCCCGCCCCGAAGAGCGGAAGCGCCGCGCACGCCGTCGCCGAAAGCGCGGCGAGCGACGCCGCCTTTTTCCGGATTTCCGAAATAAACCCTTGCATTTCATGACGATGAAACCGAGATTGTCGCCGATGTCGATACAAATTGAAGACGGCGCGGCGCAGGTTCTGCGCAAAGCCATGCTGGGACGCGGGATCTCCTCTCGCGGGCTCGCCGAAAGCACGGGCGTGCCCTTCGAGAAAATCCGGCTTCTGCGCCGCGGACGCGCCGACGCGGAAACGCGGGAGCGCCTCGCGCCCGCGCTCGGTCTGGACGCCGCCCGCCTGCGCGCGCTCGACGAAAAACGCGCGGCGGAAGCGCGCGGTGACGCCCCGCCCGAACCGCCGTTCCCGCCGAATCTTTTCCGCTTCGTCATGCCCTGCGGCATACGCGCCCTGCCGACGATGACCGCGTGCGCCTACGTCGCCGCCGATTTCGCGCGCGGGAACGCCCTGCTCTTCGACTGCGGAATGGACGGCGCGCCGCTCGTCCGTTTTCTGCGCGAACGCCGCCTGACGCCGCGCGGGCTCTGCCTCACGCACGCGCATTTCGACCACGCGGACGGCGCGCGCGAAGTGCTCCGCGCCTTTCCTGAAACGCCGGTTTTCGCGCACGCGGGAATTTTCGGCTCGGCGGGAACGGAGCGTTTTTCCGCGGAAATCGCGCCCGCGGGCTTCCGGCTCCGCGTCGTCGCCGTGCCGGGCCACACGCCGGATTCCGCGGTCTTCGTCTGGGAAAACCCGCCCGCGCCCTTCCCGCCGGTCGCGTTCACGGGCGACGCGCTTTTTCTCGGGAGCGTCGGCGGCTGTCTTCCGAGAGACCTAGAACCCGCGCTCGCGAACGTGCGCGCGCGTCTCCTGGACGCGTTCCCGCCGACCGCGCTCGTCGCGCCCGGCCACGGTCCCGCGACGACGCTCGCCGCCGAACGCGCCGAAAACCCGTTTTTTTAGCCCGAATTCGGACGCAAAAAAAACGTTCCCGTGCGGAAGGCGCGGGAACGTTTTTGCGGACAAAGGCGGGAACGCCTCAGCCGAGCCACTGCGTGCGGTCCTGGAAATTCGGTTCCTTTTTGCCGTAATTGGGATCGACGAGCGAGGCGCGGATCTTTTCCGCAAGCGCGGGAACTTCCTCCGGCGTCACCTTCTCGTAAAAGAGATGATCGACCTGCACGATCGGTCCCGTGCCGCAGCACGCCATGCATTCGACGAACTCGAGCGTGACGTTCCCGTCCGCGCTCGTCTCGCCGCGGCGGCAGCCGAATTCCTTTTCGAGCGCCTCCATCGTCTTGTAGCTCCCGCGCAGCGCGCACGAAAGCGTGCGGCAGACCTTGACGTGGCGCCTGCCGATCGGCGCCAGGCGGAACATCGGGTAGAACGTGACGACCTCGTACACGTTGATCGGCTCGATGCCGAGCTTGGCGGCGATCCACTTCATCGCGGCGTCCGTGACGTAGCCGAGCTCCTCCTGCGCGAGGTGGAGCAGCGGGAGCGTCGCGCTGCGGCGTTCCGGATACTTCGCGACGATCTTGTCCGCCTTCGCGAGCGTTTCGGGCTTCAGCCCCGTGGCGGCGGCGAGTTCCGAACAGTCTTCGGCGGGAGCGGTCTCTTCCACCAGATTGAATTTTTCCGCGGGAACGCCGCAGACGGGACAGGACGCGGGCGGCTCGTCGCCGTCGTGAACGTAACCGCAAATGGAGCAAATGTATTTTTTCATGCCTTTATTCAAAAATGGTTTTCGTCAGAATAACACTTTACGCGGAAAATGAACACGCCTTTTTTGCGCGAAACTACTTCGCGCCGACGGCTTCCGTCGGCCAATACGTCCGCACGCCCCGCGCGTGCATGTCGAGAAGCACCGGACGCAGACGTTTTCTGAAGCTCTCCCAGCCGCGTCGCCGCATCGGCGTCCATCCGGCCTCGACGAGCGCGAGCGCGCGCGGGAACGCCTGATAATGCAGGCGCTCCAGGTCCGGAATATGTTCGGCCCACAGCGTGCCTTCGCAGCCGAGAATCGACGCCTCTTCTTTCGCGGGGCGCCCGTATCCGGGATCGAACTGATAAACGCGTTCGAGGGTCGTCAGCGGCATCCAGCCGTGATTCGGATCGCCCGGTTTCTGCGGATAATCGAGATACGCGTATTCTCCCGGACAGCAGATCACCTTGTAGCCTTCGCGCAGCGCGCGGTCAATCGCCTGCTTCGTGTGCCCCATGCGCCAGGAATACATGATCGCGTTCTTCGGATATTTCGGAACGTCGAGCTCGTACCAGTAGAGCGCGGTCTTTCCGGCTTTGCCGAGGGCGTCGAAATTGCGTTGGAAGAAATACGCCATCAGCTCCTGCGTCGAACCGAGTCCCTTCTTTTTCATGAACTCGCGACAATCTCCGCACTTATTCCAGCATTTCGTGGGGGCTTCGTCGCCGCCGAGGTGAAATTTCTTCGACGGGAAAAGTCTGCAGAGCTCCGCGAGCAGCTCGTCGTAAAACGCGTAGGTCTTCGGATTTCCCGCGCAGAGGAGCGCCTCGGAGACTCCGGCTTCCTCCCAAACGCGCAGTTTCATCTTCGGATTCTTCGCGAGTTCGGCGGCGTTTTCCGGTTTGTTGATTTCTCGGACGTATTCGCAGGTGAGTTCGGGATACGCGACGATCGCGCCCATGCCGTGCCCGGGCATGTCCACTTCGGGAACGACTTCGACGTTCAGAGTCGCCGCGAACGCGATCAGATCGCGGATCTCGTCCTGCGTGTAATAGCCGCGCGTGCCCTTCGGCCTGTTTTTCTGCGCGCCGACGGTCATCAGCCGCCTGTATTTCGGATTTTTGATTTCGACGCGCCATCCCTGGTCGTCGCTGATGTGAAAATGCAACGTGTTGAATTTGAGGCGGGCCATCGTCTCGACGAATTTCTTGACGTCCTCCACGGGCATGAAATTGCGCGCGGGATCGAGCATCAGCCCTCTGTATGCGAAGCGCGGCGCATCGCGCACCGTCAGCGCCGGGACGGTTTTCGCAGGCTTTCCGTCTTCGCCGACGAAAAGCTGATCGAGCGTGCAGACGCCGTAGAACGTTCCCGCCGCCCCGGAGCCCTTGACGACGACGCCGTTCGCCGAAACCGAAAGCGCGTAGGCTTCGGAATCTTTTTTGCCCGCGCCGGAACTCAGCGCGATCGCGCCGGACGCCGCAACACCGTTCGTTCTGAGAATCGGCAGCGTCCGCTTGTAGCGCTGTCTGAAAAGACGTTGGAGGAACCGCGCCGCGTCCTCCGAACGCGCGTCCGCGTGAATAGCGGATATGCTTCCGACGGAAAGCGCCTTGCCCTGCCCGGCTTCGATTTCCCGCGGCGCGGGAATGAGCGGCAGGTCCGCCGGATTCGAGGCGGCGAAAAGCGTTCCCGCGAAAAACGAAAACGCAGCGGCGACGAAAAGCCGCAGACCGGACTTAAAAAAATCGCGAGCCTTCATTCTTACCGATTCTCAGCTTTCCGTTTTCAGAGCCATTCTTCGCGGGCGGCGCAGCGCAGGTCGAAGTTCAGCGCGCGCCGACCCGTCGGCGTGAGGCGCACGAAGCCGCCCGCCGCCAGGACGAGCGCCATTCCCGCCGCGACGTCCCAGAGATTCGTGCCGCGCTCGTCGTAAACGTCCGCGCGGCCGGAAGCGACGTAGGCGACCGCGAGCGCCGCCGTGCCGATCATGCGGATCTTCTTGAACTTGCCGACTTCGGCGATGAAGGGCGCGAGCGCCTCCGGCGACTTGTCCGCGAGCGCGGGAAAGCCCGTCATCAGGCACGCCTGCGAAAGCTCCGTCGCCCACGCGGGAACGATTTTTTCGCCGTTGAGAAAGACGCCTTCGCCGACGATTCCGGAAAAGAGCTCGTCCGCGTTGAAATTGTAGATCACGCCGAGCACGGGTTCGTTCCCGCGCATCAGGCCGATGCTCACGCAGGTGAGCGGCTGTCCGCGCTGATAGTTGAACGTGCCGTCGAGCGGATCGACGACCCAGTAGAGCGTTCCCGGCGAATCGTAGAGCGCGGGATCGCCGCCGAGCTCCTCGCCGAAGAGCGGCAGCCCCGTCGCGGCGAGGCGTTCCCGCACGAGCTTTTCCGAGTTCACGTCGGCGGCGAGCTTCACGTCCGTCGACGTGCTGAGGGAGACGCTGCGGTCGCCGCCGGCGCGCAGAACCGCGCCCGTGTCGCGCGCCGCGCGTTCGGCGATTTCGAGGAGTTTTTTCAGTTCCGGGATGTTTTCCATGGTGATGCCTTCAGTTTCTCGCCGCCCGCCGCAGAAGGACGAAGCCGACGATCTGGTAAAGAATGTTCGGAATCCAGACGAGCACGTCGGGACGCCACGCGGGATCCTCGATCCACGAGACGAACGTCGTCAGCACGTAGAACGTGAGCGCGAGCGCGAGCGCGATGCCGATGTTCACGAAGGTCTCCGAGCGCGAGACGCGGATGCCGAGGGGAATGCCCAGGATCGCGAGCGAGAAGCACGCCACCGCGGACGTCAGATAATTCTGAATCTGCAGCTGGATCTGAATGCGCTCCGCCTCGACGGCTTCGGGCGCGTCCTTCTGCGGATCGGTGCGCCAGCCGGTTTCTCGCAGTTCGAGCAGCTCCGGCAGCGTGAACCAGCGCAGCTTGCGGTTCTTTTTCGAGACGATTTCCCGGCTGAGGATCTTGCCCAGCGGAATGACGACGGACGCGTGCCCCGCCTTGGAAAAACTCAGGTGAGAGCCGGCGACGTCGTCCGGCGCGCGGCGGGAACGCTCTTCGGAAACCGCCTGCGAGAGCTCGATGCTGAGCGAATCTTCGCCGTCGTCGTCCTGCGCCTCGACGAAGAGAATCGTCGCCTCCTGCGCGTGCGTCGTGCGGATCGGGCGCGAGTGCCCGTCGAGCTCCCAGATCCAGAAATTCTTGAGCTTGTCGCCTTCGCGCGCCTCCGCGTAAATCGTGTAGCCGGGAAAATCCGAAAAGAGCGTTCCCGGCACGATGAGCTTCGTCGGCGAATCGCGGAACGTGCTTTTCAGAATCGACCGGTAGGCGCCCGCCGCGCTCGGCGCCCAAAAGCAGTTGATGTAGCCGGAAACGCCGACGCCGACGATCGCGATGAAGAAAATCGGCGCGACGATGCGCCAGAGATTCATGCCCGCCGCCTTCATCGCGAGAATCTCGTTCGAAGCCGACATGCGCCCGAGTATCAGCAGCACGCCCGTCAGCATCCCCAGCGGCATCGCGTACGGCACGACGCTCACCGAAATCAGCCCGACGATCTCGAACAGCATCGACATGGAGATGCGCCCGTTCGCCAGCTCGCCGACGACGCGCCGAAGCACGTTTCCGGTGACCAGCACGAAAATGAAAAGCCCGAGCGACATGACCACGGCGCTCGCGAGCTGAACGAACATATAACGGGAAAGCGTCTTCACGGAAAGCGGAACGAAGGAAAAAGTTTTCTTAAAGGCTAAGCGACCTTCCCGCGGAACGCGACAAAGATTTTCGCGCGGGAGATCAAAACCCTGCGCGGCGGCGTCCCCACGAGTGAATTTTCTTGCCCCGCGGGGCGAGAAAGGCGAGACTGTGAGTGCCGTGCGGGAACGCGGACGTTGCCGCGCGGATCGATTTTTTCAAAACAAAACCAAAATTCGTTCAGACTTATGTCCTCAGCAAAAGACTCCAAATACAATATCCCCGCGATCGCGGCTCAGTTCGCCGTGTACGGCGACTTCGTGGACGCGTTCCCGTACGGCAGCGGCCACATCAACGACACGTTCTGCGCCGTGTTCGACCAGGGCGCGACGCGCGTGCGCTACATCATCCAGCGCGTCAACTCCTACATCTTCAAGAACCCGCAGGGGCTCATGGAGAACGTCGCGCGCATCTGCCGCCATTCGTTCGACAAGCTCAAGGCGAACAAGGCGCCCGACGCCTCCCGCCGCACGCTGACGCTCATCCCGACCAAGACCGGCGCGGACTGGTACGTGGACGCCGAGGGCAACTACTGGCGCTGCTACATCTTCATCGAGCGCGCCCGCGGTTACGACGTCATCGAGACCACCGAACAGGCGTTCCAGGCGGCGCGCGCGTTCGGCAATTTCCAGAAGCTTCTCGTGGACATTCCCGGCGGCCGCCTCGTCGAGACGATTCCGGACTTCCACAACACGCGCAAGCGCTTCGAGACGTTCCAGAAGTCGCTCGCGGCGGACGTCAAGAACCGCGCCGCCGGCGTCAAAAAGGAAATCGACTTCATCCTCGCGCGCGAAAAGGACTGCTCCGTCGTGCTCGACGCGATGGCGAAGGGCGAAATCCCCGAACGCATCGCGCACCAGGACACGAAGCTGAACAACGTGCTCATCGACGACTACACGCTCGAAGGCATCTGCGTCATCGACCTCGACACCTCGATGCCGGGCTCGGCGCTCTACGACTTCGGCGACATGGTGCGTACCTCGACCTCGCCCGCGAAGGAGGACGAAGTCGATCTCTCCAAGGTCGCGATGCAGTTCCAGTTCTTCGAAGCGCTCGCGAAGGGCTACATCAGCTCCGCCGGCGACTTCCTCAACGCGAAGGAACGCGAGCTGCTCCCGTTCTCGGGCAAGCTGCTCACGCTCGAATGCGGCATGCGCTTCCTGACGGACTACCTCGACGGCGACCTGTACTTCAAGACGACGCGCCCCGAGCACAACCTCGACCGCTGCCGCACGCAGTTCCGCCTCGTCGAATGCATCGAGGAGCAGATGGACGCGATGAACGCGCTCGTCGCCTCGCTCTGAGCCCGTTCCCGCAGAACGAAAAAAGCGTTCCCGCGATTCTCTTCGCGGGAACGTTTTTTTTGCGCCGAGCGCCAAAATGAAAACGCGCTCCCGGAGGAGGACCGGGAACGCGTTTTTCGGATTCGGAGAAAGGCGCTAAGGCTTACTCCGCGGGAGCAGCGGCGGCTTCGTCGTCGCCCTCGATGACTTTGCAGATGCCGATGACCTCTTCGCCGGACTTGACGTCGATGTCCATCAGCTTGACGCCCTGCGCGGCGCGCCCCGTGCGGCGGATGCCCTTGACCGGCATGCGGATCGCCTGCCCGCCCTTCGTGAGCAGCATGATCTGATCCGTCTCGAGAACGCTGAGCGCGCCCGCGACGCCGGACTTGTTCTTGATGCCGATCACGCCGACGCCGCCGCGGTTCTGCTTGCGGAAGACTTCGCCTTCCTCGTCGTCGTACTGCGTGCGTTTGCCGATGCCGTTCTTGCCCGCGATGAGCAGCGTGCAGGAGGGATCGACGACTTCCATCGCGACGACGGAATCGCCTTCGCGCAGGCGCATTCCCGTCACGCCGGCGGCGGAGCGGCCGAGGTTGCGCGCGTCGGTCTCGTCGAAGCGGATCGTCATGCCGTTCTCGGTGATGAGAATGACCTGATCGTTCCCGTTCGTGAGCTTGACGGAGATGAGCGCGTCGCCGTCACGCAGATTGATCGCGATGATGCCGCGGCGGTTGCAGTTTTTGTACTCCGAAAGCGTCGTCTTCTTGACGACGCCGTTCTTCGTGCAGAAGAAGACGTTCTTCGTGTCCGTGAAGTCGGGAATGCAGAGTAGCGTCGCGAGTTTTTCGCCTTCCTGCATTTCGATGACGTTGGCGATGGAGCGGCCCTTGGAGGTGCGGGAACCTTCCGGAATTTCGTATGCCTTCTGCACATACACGCGTCCCTTGTTCGTGAAGAACATGATCGTATCGTGCGTCTTCGCGGAGAAGAGGTATTCGATGAAGTCCTCGTTGTGCGTCTCCGAGCCGATGAGCCCCTTGCCGCCGCGCTTCTGTGTGCGGTAGAGATCGATCGGCGTGCGCTTGATGAAGCCTTCGTGCGAGACGGAGATCATGCAGCCTTCGTTCGGGATCACGTCTTCGGGGCGGAACTCACCTTCCGCCGCCTGAATCTGCGTCTTGCGCGGCGAATCGTACTTCTTCGCGGTCTCGCGCAGCTCGGATTTGACGAGCCCGAGGAGCTTCTTTTCGTTGGAAAGAATGAGGCGGCATTCCTCGATGAAGCCCATCAGCTGGACGTATTCCTCTTCGATCTTGTCGATTTCGAGACCGGTGAGCTGATACAGGCGCATGTCGAGCACGGCGTTGCACTGGCGCTCCGAAATCCCGTATTTGTCCATGAGGCGGGAACGCGCCTCGTCGCGGTCCTTCGAGGAACGGATGATGTGCACGAAATCGTCGAGGAAACGGTAGGCGATCTTGAAGCCTTCGAGAATGTGCGCGCGGTCTTCCGCCTTGCGCAGACGGAACTTCGTGCGGCGCGTGATGACTTCGCGGCGGTGCTCGATGAAGCATTCGAGCATTTCCTTGATGTTCATCTGCTTCGGGCGGTTTTTGTCGAGCGCGAGCAGGATGACGCCGAACGAGGATTCGAGCTCCGTGTGCTTGAAGAGCTTGTTGACGACGACGCGCTCGGCGACGTCGCGCTTGAGCTCGAGCACGATGCGCGTGTTCGCGTCGGATTCGTCGCGCACGTCGGAAATTTCCGTGAAGACCTTGTCCTTCACAAGATCGGCGATGCGCGTGACGAGGTTGGCGCGGTTGACGTTGTAGGGAATCTCGGTGATGACGATCTGCTCGCGCCCGTTCTTCATCTCCTCGATGTGGGCGACGCCGCGCACGCGGACGATGCCGCGGCCGGTGCGCAGATACTGGCGGATGCCCTCGGTGCCGTTGATGACACCGCCGGTCGGGAAGTCCGGTCCCTTTAGGATTTCCTCGATTTCTTCGAAGCTCGTGTTCGGGTCGTCGATGAGGCGGCAGGTGACTTCGACGAGCTCGCCGAGATTGTGCGGCGGAATGTTCGTCGTCATGCCGACGGCGATGCCGGTGGAGCCGTTCATCAGCAGGTGCGGGAGCGCGCACGGGAGCACGGTCGGCTCCGTCGTCGATTCCTTGTAGTTGGGCTGGAAATCGACGGTGTCTTCGTCGATGTCCTTGAGGAGCTCTTCGGCGAGCTCGGCGAGCTTACATTCCGTGTATCGGTAGGCGGCGGGAGAGTCGCCGTCGATGGAGCCGAAGTTCCCCTGCGGAATGACGAGCGGGTAGCGCATCACCCAATCCTGAGCGAGACGCACGAGCGTGTCGTAAACCGACGCGTCGCCGTGCGGGTGATAGTTCTTCAGAACTTCGCCGACGACGCCCGCGCATTTGTCGAACGCGGCGTTGTGCCGGAGCCCTTCCCGCAGCATCGCGTAAACGACGCGGCGCTGCACGGGCTTGAGGCCGTCGCGCACGTCCGGGAGCGCGCGGGAGACGATGACCGACATCGAATAATCGATGTAGGCCGTCTGCATGATTTCGGAGATGTTCGTCGTGGAAAGACGTTCTTTGGCTGCTGTGTTTTCCATTGTTTAAAATCGTTTTCGTTTTGGTTGCCGGTTGTGAATTCGGTTTTTCCCGCAAAGACGCTAAGACGCGAAGTTCGGGAGGCGGACTTCCTCGTCGAGTCCGTTGACGCAGCGCGCGATGCCGTCCTTCATGAGGGCGGAATTGAAGTTCATCAGAAGCCCGAGTTTTTTGCCCGTCAGCTTCAGATACGTCTGCAGCTGCTTCAGATGAACGGGAAGCGTTTTTTCCACGGACTTGATTTCGATGATCACGAGATCGTTCAGGACGATGTCCGCTCGGAAGCCCTCTTCGAAGACTTCTCCGTCGAAACGGATCGAAATCGGAACCTGCCGCTTCACGTCGAGCCCGCGCTTCGCGAGCTGTTTCGCGAGAACCGTTTCGTAAACGGATTCGAGCAAGCCGGCGCCGAGACCGCGATGCACGAAAACCGCCGCGTCGACGGCGATTCGCGCAATCTCGTTTTCGGTCATCATCGTTCGAAAAATCCTTCCTTCTTCGCGTCTTTGCGTCTTTGCGGGAAACCCCGTCACACGTCGAGATAGGACGTGTTGAGCGCGTTGTCCTCGATAAACTGGCGGCGCGGCGGGACGTCGTCGCCCATCAGCATCGTGAACACGCGGTTGGCTTCCGCGGCGTCTTCGATCGTGACGCGCAGGAAGCTGCGCTTCGCGGGATCCATCGTCGTCTCGAAGAGCTGTTCCGGATTCATTTCGCCCAACCCTTTGTATCGGGAGATCGTGAGGCCGCGGCGGCCGAGTTCGCGGATTTTCCCGACGAGCTCGAGCATCGAGTTCAGCGGGTGGCGCTTCTTGTCGTCGAGCGTTCCCGCGGCGGCGTCCTCTTCGCGGTGCTCGCCTTCGATCAGTTCGTAGCGCGGTTCTTCCGTCGCCGCGAAGCGGTTGATGTCCAGCCCGAGCGCGGACATTTCCTTCAGAATCTTCGTCAGCTGAGCGGCCTCGTAGATTTCATAGACGCTGATGCGCTGCTGCACCTTCACGCCGTCCACCTCGACTTCGGAGATGTTCTGCGCCGCCGTAACGTCGTCCACCTGGTAGCGGATGAAGAAGCTGATCTTTTCCTCTTCGGTGAAAAGGTATTCGTAGGTCTCGACGTTCCCGCGGCGGACGCGGGCGAGGAAGCGCGGGAGCTCCTGCGTCTCCGGCCTGTGCTGGTCGAGGAAGTCGGCGAGCGTGCAGCCGTAGCGCGTGACGCCGTTCCCGAGGCGTTCCAGGCGCGCCATGCATTCGACGATCTTGTCCACCTTGTCCGGCTCGAACATGTGGCTGTCGCGCTTGCGGAAGAGCGAGATGTCTTCCGAGCCGAGCTTGAGGAGCATGCGGTTCATGTCCGCGTCGGACTGCACGTACTGCTCCTTCTTCTTGCGCTTCACCTTGTAGAGCGGCGGCTGCGCGATGTACACGTAGCCCGCGTCGATGAGCCCGCGCATCTGGCGGAAGAAGAACGTGAGGAGCAGCGTGCGGATGTGCGCGCCGTCCACGTCGGCGTCCGTCATGATGACGATCTTGTGGTAGCGGCACTTCGCGAGATTGAATTTCCCGTCGTCCTTGCCCTCCTCGTGACCGGTGCCGATTCCGGTGCCGATCGCGGTGATCATGTTGCGGATCATTTCGCTATTGAGCATCTTGTCGATGCGCGCCTTTTCGACGTTCAGAATCTTGCCGCGCAGCGGGAGAATCGCCTGGTACTTGCGGTCGCGTCCCTGCTTGGCGGAACCGCCCGCGGAATCGCCCTCGACGATGTAGAGTTCGCACAACGCCGGATCCTTTTCCGAGCAGTCCGCGAGCTTGCCGGGAAGCCCGCCGCCGGAAAGCACGCTCTTGCGCACGGTCTCGCGCGCCTTGCGGGCGGCCTCGCGCGCCTTGGCGGCGTTGCACGCCGCCTCGATGACGGCCTTCGCCATCTTCGGATCCTTCTCGAACGCGTACTGCAGCCCTTCGCCGACGACCTTCTGCACGACGCCCTCGACTTCCGGATTCGTCAGGCGCGTCTTGTTCTGCGACTGGAATTTCGGGTCGGGGTGCTTCACGGAGATGATCGCCACGAGCCCTTCGCGCATGTCGTCGCCCGTGAGCTTCGGATCCTTGTCCTTGATGAGATTGTTCGCCTTGGCGTAGTTGTTGACGACGCGCGTCAGCGCCGAACGGAAGCCGGAAAGGTGCGTGCCGCCCTCGGGATTCGTGATCAGGTTCGTGTACGCGAAGACGAGCTCCGTGTATTTCTTGTTGTACTGAATCGCGACGTCCACCGTCATCTTCACCGGATGCGTGCGGCCCGGAGGCGGCGCGTATCTGTCGTTCATGACGAGCGGCGCGCTCGGGTCCGTGATGTCCACTTCGTTGGAGATGAGAATCGGCTTCGCCATGAGCAGCTCCTCGTTCTGGTTGAGGAAGCGCGCGTATTCGGCGAGCCCTTCGCGGAAGTGAAAGCGGTCGGAATGCCCCGTGCGCTCGTCCGCCACGGAAATCGTGATGCCGGGAACGAGGAACGCGAGCTCGCGCATGCGGCGCAGCAGCGTCTCGTATTTGAACTCGAGCACGGTGAAGATTTCCGGATCCGGGTGAAACGTGATCTTCGTGCCCGTCTTTTTCGTCTTGCCGAGGACGTGAATCGGCACGGTCACTTCGCCGCGGCAGAACTCCATGCTGTGCACCTCGCCTTCGCGGCAGACTTCCGCGACGAAATGGTCCGAGAGCGCGTTCACGCACTTGGCGCCGACGCCGTTGAGACCGCCGGAAACCTGATACGCGCCCTTCTCGAACTTGCCGCCCGCGTGAAGATTCGTCAGCACGAGCTCGAGCGTCGGGATTTTTTCCTCCGGGTGAATCGCCACGGGAATGCCTCGGCCGTTGTCCTCCACGGAAACGCTCCCGTCGCCGTGAATCGTCACGGAGATTTCGGTGCAGAAGCCCGCGAGAGCCTCGTCGATGGAATTGTCCACGATCTCATAGACGCAGTGATGGAGCCCCGTCTCGTTCGTGTCGCCGATGTACATGCCCGGGCGTTCCCGCACGGCCTTGAGGCCCTTCAGGCGCTTGATGTCCGCCGCGCCGTAGGAAGCCTTGCCGGCGTTTTTCTGGCTGATCTTGTCTGTATTTTCGCTGTCGCTCGTCATAATTTTTCAAAGGTTTTTCCGCGCGTCGGAAAACGCGCATTTTTAAGGGGTCATCATGCTCTAAAACGCGCGGGAACGCAAACGATTTTTTGCCGCCGCGCCCCGCCTCCGCGTCAGTATTCATAAGGGGAAAACGCGTTTTCCGCGCCGCCGGAACGACCGCGCCCGGCGCCGCCGCTCTTGACACCTCCGACGCTTTGCGCGACCCTATACGCATAAGCGTTTCTTTTATGTCTTTGGATCGACCTTGAAGAACGCCGAACGCGCCGTGCGGATCCATTCCGCACGGCGCGCTTTTGCAAAAATCCGGAGCCCGGAAAACCCGCACGCGCACAATGAACAGGAGCTCCTTCCGCGCCCGCCGCCGGGGGAATTTTGACTTTGCGCGGTCGGCGGGAATGCGCGAAAATGCGCCGCATGATCGCCGAAAAACACCTCGAAGAACTCCGCGCCTTCGCGGAAACGCTCGCCGACGCCGCCCGCGAAATCGTCGCCGGCTACCACGCGAAAGCCTCCACCGAAATCGAAATCAAGCCCGACGGCTCGCCCGTCACCGTCGCCGACAAGGAATGCGAACGCGCCCTGCGCGCGATGATCAAGGCGAAATATCCGAATCACGGCATCATCGGCGAGGAATTCGGGAACGAAAACCCCGACGCGGAATTCGTCTGGTCGCTCGATCCGATCGACGGCACCAAGTCCTTCGTCTCGCGCGTCGCGCTTTACGGCGTCCTCTTCGGTCTGCTCCACGAAGGGCGCCCGCTCATCGGCGTCATCGATCAGCCGATCGTGCGGGAACGCATCGTCGGCGACTGCCGCGAAACGCGCCTCAACGGCGTTCCCGTCCGCGTCTCCGAGACGCGGCGCGTCGCCGACGCCCTGCTGCTCACGACCGACCTCATCGACTGCGAGACCAAACACCCGAACGAGAACTGGAACGCCCTGCTCCACCGCGCGCGCCGCTTCCGCACCTGGGGAGACTGCTGCGGCTACCTGCTCGTCGCCTCCGGGCGCGCGGACGTCATGGCGGATCCGGAGCTCTCGCCCTGGGACCTCTACCCGCTGCTGCCGATTCTGCAGGGCGCGGGCGCCGTCGTCACCGACTGGCGCGGGAACGACCCGCTCCGCGCCACGTCGATTCTCGCCGCGAATCCGCGCCTCCACGCCGAAGCCCTGGAAATCCTCGCCTCCTCCCCCTCCGCCTGACGGGGCGTTCCCGCGAAGGCGCCGGAACGTTCCCGCCGGGAATTTCGAGCCGCCGCCGCGCCGCCGCTTAAAGTGTTGCCTGGCGGCGGCCGAAAAATTAGTTTCGGCGAATCATGAAATCCGCCACGCGCACCGCCGCAGACAAAGAAAAGAAAGCCGCCGAAGAAACGACGGCTCCGAAGCCCGCCCGCCCCGCCGGGAACGGTCTGCTCCACATCGACAAAGATTTCGTCGCCGCCCTGCCGTTGCTCCAGTACCAGGGGAAAATCGAAGTGATCGTCGACGAAAAGGCCGCGCGCAAGGCCGTCGCCGCGCTCGCGAAGGAAAAGGTGCTCGGCTTCGACACGGAGACGCGCCCGTGCTTCACCCGCGGGAACGGCTATCTGACCTCGCTCGTGCAGCTCTGCGGCAGAAAATGCGCCTACCTGTTCCGCCTCGACTACTGCGGCGGCGTTCCCGTGCTGTTTCCGATTTTCGAAAATCCGCAGATTCTGAAGGTCGGCGTCGCCGTCAAGGAAGACGTGCTCCACCTGAAGAAACGCGCGCCGTTCGACGACGCCGGCTTCGTGGACGCGAGCGTGTACACGCGCAAGGCGGGCATCGACAACACGGGCCTGCGCGCGCTCTGCGCCCACTATCTCGGCGGACGCATCTCCAAGAACGCGCAGGTCTCGAACTGGGCGGCGAAGACGCTTTCCGACCAGCAGATCGTTTATGCGGCGACGGACGCGTGGACGAGCCGAGAGCTCTTTCTGAAGCTGCAGAAGCTCGGCGTCGCGCCGCAGGAAATCGACCGCGGCTCCATCTGCGCCGCGCCCCCGCCGAAGAAGGACGCGCGGAAGAAGAAGCCCGAAAAGGAAGACGCGGAAACGGCGACGGACGCCGACGCGCCGAAGAAACGCCGCCGTCGCGGACGCCGCGGCGGGCGTTCCCGCGCCAAGAAAGCCGAATGACCGCCCGCCGGCGGCGACCCTCTCACGCGTTCCCGTCCTTGTATTTGTAGAAGAACGAGAAGACGCCGAAGACGACGGCGACCGCCGCCATCAGCGCCGCGAAGAAGTAAAAGCGCTCCGCCGCCGAAAGGTCCCGCGCCAGCGCGACGACGAGCACGACGAGGAAGTTGCCCACCGTCGTCGTCAGGTTCCACAGGCTCGTGATCGTGCTGCGCATCGCGGCGGGCGCCTGCGAGAACGCGAACTCGAGCCCCGTCGCCGAAAAGAGCACTTCGCCCAGCGTCAGCACGAAATACGGGAGCGCCATCCACCACACGGAAATCGTCGGCGTTCCCGCCGCGAGCGAGGCGTCCACCGAGCGCTGCAGCAGCGCGCAGATCACGAACGAGGCGGCGGTGAGCAGCATCCCGAGCGTCATGCGGCGCAGGGGCGTCGCCCGGAACAGGCGCGTGCGGTTCAGCGCGGGATAGATGAAGAAGGAAAGCACGGGAATGAGCGACATCACGAAGATCGGATTGATGTTCTGCATCGTTTCCGTGTTGATCGGGTAGGAGAAAAGCGTGGTCGCGCTCATCTGCCCGCCGAGAATCACCCACGTCGTCGCCATCTGGTCGAACAGCGCCCAGAAGACGGGAATGACGGCGAAGAGCAGCAGGATTCCGCGGATTGCGCGGAAGCGCTCGCCCAGCGTCATCGACGGCGCGGGAACGGCGGCGGGAGATTTTTTCTCCGAAGAGGAAGCGTCGGCGGCGCCGGCGGGAACGTCCGGATGCGCCTCGCACGCGAGCTTCATCAGCGCCCGCGGCAGAAACGCCGCCAGTCCGAACAGCGCCGCGACCGCGAAGAACGCCGCGACGCCCGCGCCCGCGACGAAGAGCGCCCTGCCGAACGCGTCGGCGGACGTCGCCGCCTCGCCGAGCATTTCCGGCTTCGCGAGCATCATCAGCGCGCAGAAAAACCAGCCCGGCACGGCGCCGTAGAGCGCGGCGGAACTCAGCACGCGCCGCGCGACCGTTCCCGCGGGCTCGGCGAGCCACTCGCCCAAAGTCCGTTTGTAGCCGGGCGTTCCCGCGGCGAAAACGAGCGTCGCCAGCCCCATCGCGATGCCGGGAATACCGAACGCCCACGCGTAGCCGATCTCGTTCTTCAGCACGGGAATGAGCCCGAACGCGAAGAACGAGCCGAAATTGATCGCCCAATAGAACATGCCGAAGGCGCGCGCGATGAAGTCGCGCTGGTCCGGCGAAAACTGCTCGCCCATGAACGAGGACACGCAGGGCTTGATGCCGCCCGAGCCGAACGCGATCAGCGCGAGCCCGACCGCGAGCCCCGTCTCGCTGCCGACGGTGAGCGCGAGCGTCGCGTTCCCGCACACGTAGAACAGCGACATCACGAGAATCGTCCAGTAGCGCCCCCAGAACTTGTCCGCAATCCAGGCGCCGAGCAGCGGCATGAAATACACGCCCATCGTGAAGAGGTGGCCGACGGTCGTCGCGAAGTCGTTCGCCGCGCGCAGCCCGTCCGCCCCGCTCGCCGAAAGCTCCTTGAGCAGCTCGTGCACGATGTAGAGCGTGAGAATGCTGCGCATGCCGTAGAAGCTGAAACGCTCGCACGCCTCCGTGCCGACGATGAAGAACACGGATTTCGGGAAGCGGGATTTTTTCGCGGGAACGCCGCAGGCGGCGCGGGCGACGGAAGTTTCGTTCGGGTTCATGACTGGGAAAAATACGTTGAAGCGCGAGCTTATTCCCGCCGCGCCGACGCTGTCAGCAAAGAAACGCGGGAAACCGCCGCGTTCCCGCTCAGAGAATTTTCAGGACGACGAACGCGCCCGCCGCCGCGAGGAGAAGAAGCGCGAGCACGCAGAGCGCCGTCCGTTTCCGCGACGGGTTTTCCGTGAGGTATTCCACCGCGCCGAGCGCGCATTCCTGAAAAAACTCAAGAATCAGCGAAACCAAGAATTCCATATTTTCCTTTCAGAAAAAACGTTCTCGCGGCGAAACGCAAGCGGCCGAACATTAAAAAAAATGCAATGTTTCTCCGCGCGGGACGAGCGGGCGGAGAATCAGTCGCGGGAACGCGGCACGAGGCGGTAGCCGAGACCGCGGACGGCTTCGATCTCGCAGACGCCGGCGAGCTTGCGGCGCAGGCGGGACACGAAGACCGCCGGGCTTTGCGAAACCGTTTTCCCCGGATTCGTCTTCCACACGGCGGCGAGCAGCTCCGAAAGCGGCACGACGAGTCCCGCCTCCTCCGCGAGCCGCCGCAGCAGAAAAAACTCGCGCAGGCTCAGCGCAATCTCCGTCCCGTCGCCGCGGAGGACGCACGCGCGGGCGCAGTCCAGCAGCCCGTCGCCGATCCGCAGGCGCGCCGCGGGTTCGCGCCGTCCCCGCCCCGCCGCGGAGGAGACGCGCAGCGCGGCGCGGATGCGTGCGGAAAGCTCGCGCAGGCTGAACGGCTTGGCGAGGTAGTCGTTCGCGCCCGCGTCCAGCCCGGAGACGCGTTCGTCGATTTCGCCGAGCGCGGAGACGATGACGACGGGAACGCTCTCGCCGACGGCGGCGCGCAGTTCGCGCAGCAACGCGATTCCGTTCCCGTCGGGCAGCATCACGTCGAGCAGCGCGAGCGCGAAATCCGCCTCGGCGAAGGCGCGGCGGGCGTCCGTCGCGTCCGCGCATTCGATCACGCCGAAGCCCTCGGCGCGCAGATGCGCCGCGACGCGTTCGCGGATCACGGAATTGTCTTCGACGTAAAGGATTTTTGGAGACATTTTTCGGAAGGACAGCGCCGTCAATAATGAGCGGCGGGCGCCGCCGCGCGAGGAAAAAATTTCCCTGCGACGATTTTTAGCCGCCCCGGAGGGGCGGAACAAACGTAACCCCATGCGCGCCGCGAAGCGCGCGCTTGGGGGACGCTCCGCACACCGAACGCGCCTGAAAGGCGCAACCGCCCGGGAACGTCCGACCTCGCGCGCTGCTCCGTTTCCGCTGGGGCAGTTGCGCCTTTCAGGCGCGTGTTCTTTTTTGAGTCCCCTGCCCCAAGCGGCGTTCCGCCGCATGGGGTTATTTTTGTTCCGCATTTCATGCGAATTCGCCGCGGGAACGCCTGGGGGCGGAGACGTCCGCGTCTCCGTCGCGGGGAGCGCGGGAACGCCGCGCGACGAAAATGCGTCCGCGGAAAATCAGACGCCGCACGGACGAAGGCAGGAACGCCTTCGCCCCCGCGCCCCGGAAGGTCCGGCGTCATTTGCCGAGCAAAGGCAGTTCGAGGCGGAAGGTCGTTCCCGCGGAATCGCTTTTCAGCAGGGAGAGGCGACCGCCGAAGGCGCGCGCGGCGCGCGCCGAAATCGCCAGCCCGAGACCGAGCCCGCGCGACGCCGAACCGCCCGCGAACGGCGTGAAGAGCCGCGCGCGGACCTCGGGCGGAATGCCCGGCCCCTCGTCCGCGACGTCGATGAAGAGCCGACGCCCCGCGACACGCGCGCGGAACGCGACCAGGTTGTCGCCGTCGTCGCGGCGGGCGTGCTTCGCGGCGTTGTCGGCGAGGTTGAAGAGCACACGGCCGAGCGTCTCCGCGTTGACGAAGAGGCGGCGTTCCCGCGCGGCGGGCTCGACGTCGAAAATCACGTCCATGTCCGCCGCGAAGAGGCGCTCGGCGATGCGGTCGGAGACGCGCCGGAAAAAGGCGTCCACGGAAATCTCCGCCGCGGGAACGCGGAATTTCCCCGAACGCATGCGGGAGAACAACAGGAGATTTTCGACGATGTCGCTCAGCTCCGAAGCGCTGCGGCGCATGCGGTCCAGCTCGCCGCGCACGGCGGGATCGCCGCAGCGTTCGTGCGCCGTTTCCGCGCAGAGGCGCAGCTCGGCGAGCGGCGTCTTCAGCTCGTGCGAGACGGATGAAGCGAAGAGCCGGCGTTTTTCGCTCAGCAGAAACACGCGCACGGCAAGCGCGAAAATCGCGGCGAGCATCGCGGCCGCGCCCGCGAGCGCCAGGAGCACGGCGCGCTCCGCCGCGACGGATTCCGCGTGCGGACGCGGCGCGAGGTCGAACTCCAGCTTCGCGCCGGGCAGCCCGCGCACGACGCCGAAGCCGCGCTCCTCCGCGACGGGAACGACGCGCATCACGGCGTTTTCCGTGCGCGCCAGCCGTTCCCGCGACTCCGCCTCGAACGCGCGGAAAAGCGCGTCCGCCGAAAGAACGACGCCCTGCGCGCCGCCGTTCCCGCCTCCGCTCCGCATCAGAAAATAATCGCCGTCCGCGCGGAACGCGGAAAATTTTTCGCCGAGCTCCGCGGGCGTTCCCGCCGAGGGCGGAAGCGCGTCCGCGAGCGCCTTCACGGGCAGAGCCGCGCCCGCGCGCGAAGCGGCGGCGCGCACCGACGCCTCGGAAAAATCCTCCGGCGGAATCGCGTCGAACGCCTCCGCGAAGCGCGTCCACTCGCGGAAAATCTCGGTCTCGCGCGCCTGCGTCAGCTCGACGACGCGCGCGGCGCGGATCTCAGCCTCGCGCGTCGCGCGGATTTCGCGCACGTTCACGCCGAGCCAGGCGAGCGCGGCGAAGCCCGCGGAAACGCAGACGGCGAGCGCCGCGCAAAGCAGCAGCGTTCCCGCCCTCACCGCGCGCCTCCTTTCGCCGGAGCCGCCGACGGCGCGGGCGCGGGAAATTCCGCGTCGCCCTGCCACACGTCGAGCCGAGCCGCGCCGCGCGCGGAATCGCTCGGGAAATAATGCACGGGCACGCTCCCGAGACGGACGCGGAGAATCTTCAGCTCGTCGGCGAGGTCGAAGACCTTGCGCGAGCGCGTCGGCGCGCGTTCGAGCAGCGTGCGCCCGGAATCGTCGGCGAGCACGAGGCGGTCGCCCTCGGGCAGACTTTCGCGGAGACGCTTCAGCGCGGCGCGGCAGCGCGCGTATTCGGCGTCGTTCCCCGGCTCGCGGGCGAGCATCAGCACGGCGCGGCGCGAGCGCGGCGAAAATTCGACCGAGGAAAAAAGCGCGTTCCCGCCGGGAATTTTCCGGAAAAGCGAATCGGAGGAAACGAGCGTTCCCGCGTTCTCGCGCTCCCGCGCGCAGGCGTCGAGCGCCGCGAAGACGCCCGCCGCCGTTCCCGCGGAAACGGCGAAAAGCGCGGCGGCCACGAAAAGTCTTCCGAAACGCGTATTCATCGAAACGCCCGCTATTGCGGAAGTTTTCCCGCCGCGAGTCAAGCGGAGAAACATTACATTTTTTAATGTTTCTCCGCTTGCGTTCCGCCGAAGCCGTTTCCGGGTTCGCGGGAGAGCACGACGGGCTCGGCGGCGCGGCGGGAACGCGCGGGAACGCGAAAAAATATCCCGCGGAACTCGCGAATCGCCGCAGATTTTTTGAATCCACGACTTGCGCGAAAAGACGGACGCGCGCTCCGCAAAAAAATCGTCTCGCCTCCGCGGGAAGGCTCGGGTGAGAATCGCGCTCATGAAACGCAATCTTTTTCTCGCCTCGATTTCCTGCGCCGCGCTGTGCTCGGGCGCGCTCTTCGCCGCGGACGACGCGCTCGTCGAGCTGAAGCTCGAACTGCCGCCGGCGGCGCTCGTCGGCACGCCGCAGCCGATCCGCGTTCCCGCCGAACGGCTCGCACCCGCGAAGAATCCGACGCTGAAGATTCCGCGCGGCTGCACGAATCTCGCGCTCGGGAAGCCCGTGAGCGCCTCCGACCCGAATCCCGTCGTCGGCGAGCTCGCCTACCTGACGGACGGCGACAAGGACGGCGACGAGGGCTACGAAGTGGAGCTCGCGCCGGGCGCGCAGTGGATCCAGATCGACCTCGGCGAGTCCGCCGAAATCCACGCGATCGCGCTGTGGCACTACCACCGGCAGAAGCGCGTTTATCACGACGTCGTGATTCTCGTTTCCGACGATCCCGCGTTCGCGAAGGGTGCGGTCGTCGTCTTCAACAACGACTTCGACGACACGCTGAAATTCGGCAGGGGCGAAGACCGGCTCTACGTCGAGACGCGCGCGGGCAAGCTCGTTCCCGTGAACGGCGCGCGCGGCCGCTACGTGCGTTTTTATTCGCGCGGGAACACTTCCGACGGCGGCAACCACTACATCGAAGCCGAAATCTACGGCAAGTGAGGCGCCCGCGCGGGCGTTCCCGAAAAACGGAATGGACAAAATTCCCGCGGTCGGGGCATATTAGCGCTTTCTCATCATGAAGGCATTTTCTGCGATTTTTTGGGCGGTCACGGGGCTGACCGCGCTTTCGGCGCTCGGCGCCGTCGCCGCGCCGAACGACGAAGTTTCGGTCGAGGCGGACATTCAGGTTCTCATCCGCCGCGGCATTCTTCCCGTCCGCGTCGAATCGGCGGACGCCAGGCTGAGCGGAGCCGTCCGGCGGGCGCTCGGTCTGCACGGCGCGTTCGACGTGAACGCGGCCTCGCGCTCGGCGGCGGTCATCCGCGTCTCGCGCGACGGGAACGGGCTTTCGGCGCAATGCTCGGGAACGAGCCGCGCCTTCGCGGGAACGCTCTCCGTCGCGGGAACGGGCGACGCGGCGCTCGCCGAGCTCTGCGACAGGATCGTGGTCGCCGTCGGCAAGACGTACGGCTGGAACCTGAAGCCGCTCTTCGCGAAGACGCGGCTCGCCTTCTCCTCCGACGCGACGGGCGCGCGGGAAATCTATTTTTCCGACCTGCTCTGCCGCGACGTGCGCCGCGCGACGAGCCACAGGCGCATCGCGATCATGCCCTACTGGGACACGAACGGCCGCCGCCTGCTCTACACGACGTATCACGCGAGCGGCGCCGCGGACGTCTATTCCGTCGATCTGAAGACGGGCCGCTACGCGCCCTTCGCGACGTATCCGAACACGAACAACGGCGGCGCGTTCTCGCCGGACGGGCGGCGCGTCGCGCTCGCGCTTTCGGCGCGCGGCGTGATGAACATTTACGTGAAGCCGGCGACGGGCGGGAACGCGACCGCGCTCTGCTCCGACGGCGAAGTGCAGACCTCGCCCGTCTTTTCTCCCGACGGCAGGACGGTCGTGTTCACGAGCGGTCCGAACGGGCGCCCCGGGCTCTACCGCGTTCCCGCGCGCGGCGGCAAGAAGGAACGGATCGCGCTGAGCGGCTATTCCTACGCGACCGACCCGGCGTGGAGCAAGGCGGCGCCGGACAAGATCGCGTTCTCCTACCGCGCTTCCGGGCGCGACGGCGTCGGCGTGTACGACGTGAACACGCGCGCCGTGCGCGACCTGGGCAAGCCGAACGCGCGCCGCAAGATCTCCAACCCGACGTGGTGCGCGGACGGGCGGCACCTGGTCGCCGTCGAGGAAGTCGGCAAGAACTCGTTTCTCGTCGTCGTCGATTCCGAAGGCGGCGACGCGGCGAAGGCGACGCGGCTTTCGCCGACCTCGCTGCGGAACTGCTACGACCCGGAAACGCTCGTTTCCGAGTGAGAGATTCCCGAAAGGAGCGCGCAGAATGTCGGCGAATTCCGATGACAAACGTCTCCCCGCGATGATATTCGCGTTCTGTCTCGTGCTGCTCGCGGTCGAGGCGGTCGTCTTTTACGGCAAGATCGCCGACGCCCGCGAAGAATGCTCGTCGATGGAGAAAATCGCCGCGCGGCGCTCCGAACGGCTGAAGGAGCTCGAGACGGAAAAGGCCTACCTCGAAACCTACATCGACCGGATGCTGAAGGACCCGGAATTTCTCAAGACGGAAATCCGCTCGCGCCTCGGCTATTCGGAGGAAGGCGAAATCGTGATTCGCCCCGAAGGCTCGCCCGCCGCGGGAGCGCCGAACCGCCGCTGAGGACGCGCCGATGAGCGAAGCGACGTTTTTTCTGCTGAAGGTGCGCGCCGTGCCGAACGCGAAGAAGACGCAGGTCGTCGGCTTTCTGGGCGAGGCGCTGAAGATCAAGGTGCAGGCCGTTCCCGAGGGCGGGCGCGCGAACCGCGAGCTGACGGAATTTCTCGCTGGCGCGCTCGGGCTCCCGCGCGGCGGCGTCTCCGTGCAGACGGGCGAGACCGCGCGCGACAAGCTGATCCGCGTCGAAGGGCTGACGCGCGAAGACGCGCTGAAGCGCCTCGGCGTCGCCTGAGGCCCGCGTTCCCGCGGCGCGGGCTCAGCGCTTGCGGCGGGAACGCTTGCGGGAACTGCCGCTCTCTTCTTCGTAGCGTTCCGTGCTCTGGCGCTCCAAGACGGGCTTCGGTTTCATCAGCGTACCCGAAAATTTTTGTCCGCCTCGGGATTTGTTCGCGACGTCCTCGCCGTTGCGGATCAGGATTTCCAACGGTTTTTCCGCGCGAGCGGCGATGTGCTTCACGACTTCCTGAACGGGCGACCCCGCCGTGTGGCGGTTCGCCTCCTCTTCGAGTTTTTTCTTGAACTCCGCGAGAGACGCCGGCGTCGAATCGTATAAATAGGCGTGAGGAAGGTCGTGCCAACGCTCGTAAGGCGAATATCCGCAGCATAAGTAGTTGCCGTGCAAAGAGAAATGCCACCCGTATCCGGGGTTGGTGCCGCCGTCGCCGAGATGCACCCCTCGGCGCACGACCTTTTCCGGCTCCCAAAGCGGCGCGCCGAGGCGTTTCTGAATTTCAAATTTCACTTCATCGCCGCCGGCGAAAACGGCGAACGCGTTTTTCTCCCTGAAGAAAAAGTTCTTCGGGTTCGTCAGCCCGAGCGAAATCGCGACCTTGCCCCAATAATTCATCCGCTTGTCGAACTTCGGGAACGGCGTGTTGGCGAAGTAGTCCAGATTTTCGTTCACGACTTCGAGGAGCTTCGCCGCGTAATGGCGTTCCTCGTCGCCGAGAGCCTTCAGCGCCACGGCGGGAACGGAGACGAACGCCTGCGGCTTCGCCTTTTTCTTGGGCGGATTGATCCAGCCCAACAGATGTTCCGCATTCGAGGGGCGCGCGAAAAAATGCGTTCTTCCGGCAAGGATTGCACCGCGGACGATCAAGGCGCGAGAATGAAAGAACGTATAAGACTCGTTCACGTTTTCGGCGACCAGTTTCTGCCAGATCTCGGGCAGAGAACGAAAGTCGTCCGTCTTCTTCAGTTGCTCGAAAATGCGCTTTTTCTCGTCGAGCGAACCTTCGCCTTGTCCGGAAGTGTCGAGCTCCGCCTTCCAATCGACGGGCGCGTCGGCGGGAACGGGCTTCATCAGCGTGCCCGAAAATCTTTGTCCGTTTCGGAAGCCGTCTGCGACTTCCCCGCTGTTGCGAATCAGAATTTCCAACGGCTTTTCCGCGCGAGCGACGATGTGCTTCAAAACTTCCTGAACCGGCGCGTCCTTCGTGTGCCGGTTCGCCTCCGCTTCGAGAGATTTCTTGAACGCCTCAAGCGCCCCCGGCGTCGAATCGTATAAGAAATCATAGGGAAGATCGCGCCAACGTTCATAAGGCGAATATCCGTAGAACGAACCTGCCGACAACGGAAAATACCATCCGAATTGAGGAGAATAACCGCTGCCCCCGAGGCGCCGCCCTCTGCGCACGACCTTTTCCGGCTCCCAAAGCGGAACACCGAGGCGTTTCTGAATTTCAAATTTCACTTCGTCGCCGCCGGCGAAAACGTCGAGCGCGTCCTCGTTGAAGATGAGCGCAGACGGAAGAGTCAACCCGAGCGGAAGCGCGACCTTGCCCCAGCAGCTCGTCTGTTTTTCGAAATTCGGGAACGGCGTGTTGGCGAAGTAGTTCAGATTTTCGTTCACGACTTCGACGAGCTTCGCCGTGTAATGTCGTTCTTCGTCGCCGAGAGCTTTCAGCATCGCTGCGGGAACGGCGACGAACTCCGTCTGCTTCGTCTTTTTCTTAGGCGGATTGATCCAGCCGAGCAGGTGTTCCGCATTCGAGGGGCGTGCGAAAAAACACGTTATTCCCCCGCTTTTCCCCACGCCGCCGCAACCGATTTCCAAGGCGGAAGAGCGAAAAAAAA
This sequence comes from Opitutia bacterium, assembly GCA_004558035.1. Classification (GTDB taxonomy): domain Bacteria; phylum Verrucomicrobiota; class Verrucomicrobiia; order Opitutales; family UBA953; genus Spyradosoma. The sequence continues at coordinate 128 of SFEJ01000025.1, read as the reverse complement.
CATACCCTTCTGCTCCATCCCTGCTGAAGTTCTCCACGTTTTCGGCGACCAGTTTCTGCCAGATCTCGGGCAGAGAACGAAAGTCGTCCGTCTTCTTCAGTTGCTCGAAAATGCGCTTTTTCTCGTCG
>SFEJ01000024.1 GCA_004558035.1 Opitutia bacterium | reverse complement strand
ATCCTGAATTCTTCCGAGCTCTCGTTCGAGGAAAATTCGAAACGAAATATGGTCTTCTTGCCTCAAAAATCTGTTCTCCGATTATAGCCGCAAAAGTGTTTTTGAGGAAAATAAGACAAAAGCGACTCTACCGAAAAAACGCCGCTGACGCGGAAAAAGTCGTACTCCTCTCGGAGAAATTTTTGCCGGTATTTTCGAAATACCTTCGAAATAAAGACAAAGAAAAAATATGCGCTATTCCGAATCCGAGGGAAAGGACGACGAAGTCGGTTTCTTTGACGAAGGAGAATGAGATTCTCTACGTAGGAAGAATGAATCTCGGAGAAAAACGAGTGGACCTGTTGCTCAAAATCTGGGCAAAAATTCAGAACGAATTCCCGGCATGGCACTTGACGCTCGTCGGAGGAGGAAGCGACGAAGAGAAAATCCGGAAGCTGAGCAATGATTTGAAATTAGCCCGCATATCATTTGAAGGATTTCAAAAACCGGAAAAATATTACGCACGCGCCTCGGTTTTCTGCCTGACGAGCTCTTTTGAGGGCTTCGGACTCGTACTTGTGGAAGCCTCCGCCTTCGGATGCGTGCCTGTCGCCTTCAATTCTTATCTGTCTGCGGAAGACATCATAAAAACCGGCGAAAACGGATTTTTGGTACATCCGTTCAATACCGAACATTACGCCGACATCCTGCGGCAACTGCTCCGGAACAAACGCTTGACGGAAAAAATTTCTGCCGCTGCAAGAATCAATTCCGCTCGTTTTTCGCTGGAAAAAATCCTTCCCATGTGGGAAAAAATTTTGGAAAAATAATCGCTCCCATGCTCTTCAATTCGGCGGAATTTTTCGTGTTCGGGCTCGTCGCGCTGACGCTTCACTGGTACGCGTTCAGCGGGAGCGCACGACGGCAGAACGCGTTTCTGCTCGCGGCGAGCTGGTTTTTCTACGCCTGGTGGGACTGGCGTTTTCTCGGGCTGCTGATTCTCGCGGGCACGACGTCGTTCGTCGCAGGACTCGGCGTCGCGCGCTCCGAAGAAAACACGAGAGCGCGCCGAGGTTGGTTTCTCTTCGGCGTGCTGACGAATCTCGGCGTGCTCGCGCTATTCAAATATTACGACTTCTTCGTCCGCTCGTTTTCGGAAGCCTTTCTCGGCGGAATCGACGGCGGGCTGTTGCTGAACCTCGCGTTGCCGGTCGGCGTCTCGTTCTATTCGTTCCAGGCGATCGGCTACTGCGCGGATGTTTTTCTCGGACGCGTTCCCGCGGAAAAAAGTCCCCTGCGGCATTTCACCTTTATCAGTTTCTTCCCGCAGCTCCTCGCCGGCCCCATCGGTCGCGCGGGCAGTCTGCTCCCGCAATTCACGGAGAAACGTGTTTTTGATTCCGCGCTCGCGACCGACGGACTGCGGCAGATTCTTTGGGGGCTCTTCAAAAAGACGGTCGTGGCGGACAACTGCGCCGCCGTCGTCGACGCCGTCTGGACCGGAGGCGTCGGGAACGCCTCGCCGTTGACGCTCGCCGGCGCCGCCGTGCTTTATTCCTTTCAGATTTACGGCGACTTCAGCGGCTACAGCGACATGGCCATCGGCACCGCCAAGCTCTTCGGCGTCCGTCTCGGCGACAATTTTCTGTTCCCGTACTTCAGCCGCGACCCGCAGGAATTCTGGCGACGCTGGCACATTTCGCTCAACACATGGTTCCGCGACTTCGTTTACATTCCGCTCGGCGGCTCCCGTGCGGGAAAGCTTCGGACGCTGCGCAATCTCTTCGTCGTTTTCGGTCTGAGCGGACTTTGGCACGGAGCGAACTGGACGTTCGTCTGTTGGGGGCTTTTTCACGCGTTGCTTTTCTTGCCGCGGACGCTTTTCGGGCGGAAGCGGAAAAACACAACCGTCATCGCCGAAAACGCGGTGCTCCCGAGCCTCGCGGAGCTCACGCGGCTCGTCGTCACGTTCATCGCCGTCACGATCGGATGGGTATTCTTCAGAGCGCCGACGATCGGCGAAGCGTTCGCCTTTCTCGAAAACTGCATCGTTCCCGCGGGAACGGAGACTTTCGGATTCTGCGGAACGCCGTTCCTTTTCATCGGAATGATGCTCGTCGTCGAATGGATTCAACGCCGCGGAACGCATGGTCTTTACCGAGTTTTCCCGTTCCCGCGCCCCGTCCTTTGGGTACTTTACGGACTATTCCTCTTCTTCATTTTTCAAAATGACGGCATGCAGGAAAACTTCATCTATTTCAAATTCTGAACAATGTCCGAAATCGACGCAAAAAACCGTTTTTTCGCGAAACTGCTTTTATTTTTCGCGTGTTTCGCGATCGTCGCGGCTCTTGTTCCCGCGCTCGCCGCGCTGAGAATACGCACCTATTCGTACGCCTTGCCGCCTGACAAGAAGATTCTCTTCGTCGGCGACTCTCACATCGCGCAAGGCGTGGACAACGCGGAAATTCCCGGCGCATTCAATTCCTCCGTCAGCGCGGACACTTACGTGAGCGCTTATCTGCGCCTCCGGCTTCTGCTGCGGGACAATCCGCAGATCGATACAGTATTTCTAGGCGTCTCGCCCTACTCGATTTCCCGCGGCTCGGACGAGACGCTCTTCCGTCCGTCGCTCGTGGCCATGAAAGTGCCTTATTATCTGCCGCATTTCGGCGAAGACGAATGGACGCTCTATCTCGAGCGCGCCCCGAAAGATTTTCTCCGCGCGGTTTTTCTCTCGCCCTCGACCTACCTGCGCTCAAGCAAGCTGAGCAATAAAAAATACTTCAAAAAGCTCGGCGGATTCAATCCTCGGGAAAACCGTTCTTTGGCGAAGGCAGTCGCTGCGACGGAAACGCTCGAAAAACCGCTCTTTTGGGGGTGCGAAGCGGAACTGACATATCTCGGAAAGATTCGCGCACTTTGCGAAAATCGGAGAATAAGACTGATTTTCCTCAACACGCCGATTTACTCCGCAGAGAAATACCTGAACGTCTCTCATTACTACGAAACGCTACGGGAACGCTTTTCGGACATCGAGCTGTGGGACTACATGAATCTCGACGTTCCCGACGACTGCCGCGAAGACGTGAACCATCTCAACGCGTTCGGCGCGAAGCGTTTCGCGAAGCTGCTTGCGGCGCGCATCGCCGCAACGGACGAAACGCGTCAGGCAAGTTCCGGGAAGGAATCGCGCGTCCAACGAAGCGTGAAGCGCGAACCGTCCGCGCGGGAAAACTCCAGCGCGAAACTTCCCGCGGGAACGTCGTAAACGCGACGTTCAAAACGCGCGCCCGCAAGCCGCGCGAGCAGATTTTTCAACGCGAAGAACGCCGGACGCGGGCGCGGATTCTCCGGATCCGAATCATCCACGAGCCCGAATCCTCGATGCACGAGGCGCCACCAATACACGCGTGAAACGTGTCCGCTCGCGATCGCCAGGAGCAGATAGCGGCACATGAATTTCGCGTAGTCTTCTTCGGAAACGCGCGGAGGCTCCGTCGTCCACGGGTCTGCCGGCCGCGTTTCCCACGGACCGAACATCACGAACGGCGAGTCGATTGGGCCGTAAACGCCCGCGCCGAGCAACGGCCAGTTCGTTTCCGAAACGACGATTTTCGATTCTTCGAAACCGTATGTCTCCGCGAACGCGCGATGAATCGCGCACTTGCCGACGAGATCGAATTTCCCCTGAAAATTTTCCGGCGCGCCGCGACGATCGACGTAAAGGTGCTGAGAAAGCGCGGAAAACGTTCTCGCGGGAACGCGCGACAGCAGTCCGGGCAGAGAGTGCAGGTCAAAGTCGATGCAGGCCGGACCCGTAAGGCGGATTCTCGGGAACGCGCGTTTCGCCTCGATTGCGGGCGCGAGCAATTTGTCGTAATCCGCGAAATCCCAGACGCCCCATTTTCCGCGGTTCGTCGCGTGCCCGATTTCGTAAAAATCCGCGAAGTCGTGAGTTTTTTCCACGGCGAGCATCACCATTTCCCGCCAGCTCCCCGCGTCGCGGACCGCCGCGCGGTCCTGCACGAGAGCGAACGCGACCGCGTTCCCGCGCTCACGGAGCTCCCGCGCCTTTTCCATCGCGAAATTCCACTGCGGGCGGCCCTTGTGGTGATAAAGACGAAGCAGCACCGGCAACTTCGCGCGCGCAGAGTCTTCGAGTTCCGCCAAATACGCAATCTGCGTTTCCCAGCTCGTCTCCGCCGTGGCCTCAAGCGCCATGCCGAGCGTTCCCGCGAAATCGACGGGCCCGGAGAACGAGCCCTCGGCGATTTTTCCGTAATTTTTCCAGACGCGCCGCCCGCGCAGAAAAAACTCCTTCGCGATTCGGAAAATATTGTCCGCCGAGCGGAATTTTCGGCGTTCCCGCGACATGTAGGCGGGAATCGCCTGGACGGAACGCTCGTCCCAAATCCAAAGCTCCTTGCCGAGCGGCACCGCGCTTCCGGGAGCCGCCTCGAGCGCCGCCCTGCGTTCTTCGCGGCGAACGCGCCATTCGCGGATCGGATGCCGCCAGGGGCGCAGCGCCGAATGCCGGTCGAAAGCGCCGCGTTCTTTCGCTTCGGCGACGACGAACTCGCCGGGCGGTCCGTAGCCCATGTAGTACATCGAGTGGAAAACCCGTCTCAGATCCGACGGCAGATCCAGCCGCGCGAGATCGCGTCCGCGTTGCGCGTCCGTCAGCGTTCCCGCGGGGAAAATCCGCACGCGGTCGAGGTCGATGAACACGACTTCGTAAAGCGGCGCCTCTCCTTCTTTAAGCTTTAAGCCTTCATCTTTAAGCTTTCTCAGCCCGATGTTCTGATTGCCCAGATCGCGGTGCACGATTCCGCTGTCGTGAAAGGCGCGGCAGGCGTCGGCGACCTTCTGCATCAGCGACATCAGCGTTTCGCAGTCCGGATTTTCGGAATAGATGCGGTAAAGCTCGTCACGAAAATTCGTCAGCGCGGGAACGAACGCCGTGACGAGGCGGCTTTCGAGCAGATGCCCTTTCGCGTCCCGACGTTCGGCGACGGCGACAGGCTCGGGCGTGCCGATCTGTTTTTCCCGCAGAATCCAAGCCGCCGCGAATGCCCGAAGCGCTTTGGAGCCCTTGTTCCCGCGCTCGAAAAATTCGCGGATTTTCCCGGGAGCGCGATACGTCTTCACGACGACGTCGCGCAAGACGCCGCCGACCTCGCATCGGGTCCGCACGACGCGTTCCCGCCCCTGCTGCAGCAGCACGGTGCCCTCGCGTTCCCGCGACGAAATCAGAAGTTCCCGCAGATCGTCGGAGTCCCAATCGGGATCGAGGCGCGCGCTCCAGCCGCGCAGGTCGCGCGCCTCGGGCAAAAAAGAGAAAATCGAATCGTCGTTCTGCGGCGGTTTCATTGCGGAGAATCGTCAGGGGTGAAATATCGTGAAATCAGGCGAGCAGTTCCAAAAGCGCGTCCACGTGCTTTTCGAGCGAATACGGGTAGCGCACGGACGCCTCGGGGTCGGAGAGCGCGAGCGTTCCCGCGCGATGGCGTTCCCGCGCCGCGGCAATCGCGGCACGAACGCCCGCGACGCTTCGCGGGAACTTGACGCAGCCCGGCTCAGCGAGCGCGTCCGTCGCTCCGCAGAACTCGGAAAGCAGCGCGGGCGTGCCGCAAAGAATCGACTCGACGGCGACCAATCCGAACGCCTCGTATTTGCTGGCGAGAATCGTCGCGTCCGCCGCCGCGTAGCATTTTTCGACGTCCGCGCGGAATCCGAGATTGAGCGCGCGCGGATGCTCGATCGGTCGCCGCGACGCCACCGCGAGCACGACGTCGGGATCGTTCAGTTCGTCAAGCGCGGCGAGAATCAGATCCGCGCCCTTGAGCGCATGATTGTTCGACGGGAAAAGCAGCACGAACTTGTCTTCGGAGACGCCCCACTCCGCCCGAACCTCCTTTCGGAACGAACGCGCGGCGAGATTGAACTTCGCGGTGTCCACGGGCGGGAACAGACAGACGACCTTCTCCGGCGCGGCGACCTTCAGGTCGAGAATCTCGCTTCGCGTCATGCGGGAATGCGCGACGCAGACCTTCGCCTGCGCATAGAGCGCCGCTTCGTGCTCCATCACGAGCCTGTCCGTGAACGAAGGTTTCCTTTTTCCTTTTTTGAGCAGGTGAGCGAGATGCGTCCCGCCCGAAATCGCCATGTCCACGGGCGCGGGAACGCGGGACGCGCTGACTGTTTTCCAGCCCTTGCGGCAGAACGTCGCCGCGCGGTTTTCGAAATCCCAATTCGCCAGACGTTGCGAAAAAAGATACGGAAAGCGCGCGGGAACGCGGATCAGCTCGATGCGGTCCCGCAGCTCCGCCGGAAAAACGGACGCGTCCGTCCGCATCGCGACGCCGCGCACGGGAATGCCTTTCCGAGCGAAACCGCATATCATGTCGACGACGGCGCGCTCCATTCCTCCGGCGCGGGCGATTGTGTGAAAAATGAAATTGATTCCGGGGATTGGCATAGGCGAGGCGAGAGATAATCCCACTTCCGCCGCACGCCCGCAACGATATTTCCCGCTTCCTCCGGGAGATTTTCGCCAAATTGAAATTTGACCCGTCCGCTCATCGATTTTACTCTTCGTCTCCATGCCGCTCACCGTCTTCACCTATCACAGAATCCAGCCCAAGCCGCATCCGGACGCCCTCGATGCGGAAATGTTCGAACGCCAGCTGGATTTCATTCAGAAAAAATTCTCCGTTCTGACGCCCGACGACGCGCTCGCCTACATCGCGGGAACGAGGAAATTTCCCGCGAACACGCGCTTCGCGATGCTCTCGTTCGACGACGGCTGGCTGGACAACTGGTTTTTCGCGACGCCGATTCTGAAACGGCGAGGGCTGAAGGCCGCGCTCGCGCTTTCCGCCGGGTTCCTTCACGACGCGCCGCTGCGGGAACGTCCCGAAGACGTCCCCGCCGAAATCGTCGAACGCCGCAATCTCGACGCGGAAGAGATCGCGCTCAAGGGCGACACGCGCTGTTACCTTTCCCGCGCCGAAGTGAAGGCGATGCACGATTCCGGCTGCTGGAGCATCGAGGCTCACGGCACCCGCCACGCGAAAAACGACCGCGGTATCAGCTCCGTCGCCGCGCCCGCGACCGGAGTTTCGCCGAAGGATTTCGAAAAATTTCTTCGGGCGGATCTGGAAAACTGTATCCGCGAAATCACGACGATTACAGGAGGCGCGCCGAAAATGCTTTTTTGGCCCTGGGGGCACTATTCCGACGAGTCGGTCCGAATCGCGAAATCGCTCGGTTTCAATGCGCAGTTCACGACCGCGAAAGGATCCTGCGGATTCGGCGATTCCCGCAACGTGCTCCCGCGTCTGAACGCCGCGGCGAAATGGGAAAAGTTCACGCGCAACGTCTTCATCTTCAGCCGCCCGCTGCTGACGAAGCTCCACGATCTTCTGGCCCACACGGAAACGCTCCGCAAGAGCTGAATCCCGCGACTACCTGAAAAACTCCTTGCTCTGATCGACGGCGGCGCGGAAGACGGGAACGTTCAGCTTCGCGTCGGGGAGATAGCGGTAGTCGCGGTCGAAGATTTCGTAGTCGCCGAGGCGGACGTGCGTGATGCGGTCGCGCTCGATCACGCCCCACTGCTCCGGATGCCCGACGAGCAGCCATTCGCGCGGCGTCTCGTCGAAAAGATTTTTGCCCACGGAATAGTCGCTCGGCGCGTTCCCGACGTGCAGATAATTCTGCAGCAGCGTGACGCTCGCGTCGTAGTGCGACGTCCAGTGCGTGTGCGTTTTGGGCGGCAGCGCGGCGTCGAAGAGCACGAACGGCACCTTGAGCTGGTGCGTCGAAAACAGCGAGCCGTGGCCCCACGTGTTGTTGCCGTCCTCGTTGAATTCCTGCCCGTGGTCGCCGGTGAGAATGACGACGGTGTTTTCGAGCAGCCCGCGTTCCCGCAGGTCGTCGAACACGCGCCCGAGCTGGCGGTCGAGCCAGAACGCGTCGTTCTTGTAGAGGTTGAAGAACGGCGTCGGGTCGGTGTTTTTGCCGAGCAGCTCGTATTTCGGATTTTCCCAGTCGGTGGGGAATTTCTTCTCGGCGTCCTTCGGGAGCGTCATCGCGTGCAGTTCGTCGAAGAACAGGAAGCCGAAGAACGGGCGGCGCTCGGCGGCGGGAACGCTCACGTGATTTTTCGTGAACTCGAGCCACGCGTCCGCGAGCCGCTCGTCGCCCTCGGCGGTCGAAACGCCCTCCGCAAGGTAGTCGCGGATCGACTCGGCGGGAACGTTCCTGAAGATCGTGCGCGTGAACGGCGGATTGGAGAGCCCCGCCGTCGCGTAAACCGCGGTCGCGTAATTATTTTTCAACAACACGTCCACGAACGCCGAGCTGACGCCGCCGTCGCGGATCGCTCCGAAATACATTCCCGGCAGCCCGTGGAAAAACGACATCACGCCCGTGCGCGTGCCGTGGTCGCCGCTGTAGTGCTCGGCGAAGACCTGCGCGTTCTTCGCGAAGGCGCAGACGTTCGGCATCACTTCCGGCGCGAAGGTGCGGAAATTCCACGAATCGACGAAGATGACGAGCACGTTCTTCGTCGGCGGCTCCGCGGGAACGAGCGGCGCGCGCGGATAGTCGAGCGCCGAGCCCGCGTTGAGCCTGATCTTCTCGCGCACCTTTTCGGGATCGACCCAGCCGCACCGGATCAGAAAACGGTTCGCCGTCAGCGGGAAATGCCCCGGGTAAACCTCCGCGATGCGATAGACGGAACGGCTCCCGTTCGCGGAATAATACGCGTGCATCATGTGCGAGGCGACGAGCAGGACGGCGAGCGTTCCCGCGACCGCGCCGAGCGCCTTCCCGCCCGTGCGCGAAGCGAAAAACCGCGCCGCGGACCACGCGACGAGCCCGAGCCCGACGAGCGCGAGCGCCCCGCCCGCCATCAGCGCGATCTGCCCCGCCGTGAACGTGAAGATTCCCGCCGCGCCGCCGCCGAAAAGCAGATCCAGAACGAAGCTGTTGTATACATGAAATCGATACAGCCCGAAGACGAAGGTGTCGAGCGCGACGACGATCAGCCCCGCCGTTCCCGCCGCGACGGAAAGGCACGCCGCGAGCGGACGCCGCGGGAACGCCAGCGCCCACGGCAGACAGCACGCGATCCACGCGACCGCGCCCCACATCGCGAAATGCCCGAACATCGTGCAGAACGCGTACACGCCGCCCTCGCCGGAAAAATCGATGTCGAGCTGGCGGAAATAATTCAGCGAAATCAGCGCGGCGAGCGCCGCCGCGAAAACGAAAAACCACGCGCCGCGCCGCAGCGCCTCCCCGCGGGAACGCGCCTCCCGCGCCGCAAAAAATTCTCGAATCTTCATGAGTTCAGTTTATCGCGTCCGCCCGTTCCGAAAAAAGGAAAAAGCGTTCCCGCGGATTTTTCGCGGGAACGCTCTTCTTCAGGCTTTAAGCCTTAAACTTTAAGCTTTTTTTCTCAGTACATGCCGTCCATGCCGGCGCCCGGAGCGGGAGCCGCCTTGGGCTCTTCGGGAACGTCCGTGATCAGGCATTCCGTGGTGAGCAGCATCGAGGCGACGGAGGTCGCGGAGACGATCGCCGTGCGCGTGACCTTGGTCGGGTCGACGACGCCCGCGGCGACGAGGTCCTCGTACTTGTCGGTCGCGACGTTGTAGCCGTTCCCGCCCTTGGCGGCGAGGACTTCCTTGACGATGAGCGAGCCTTCGACGCCGGCGTTTTCGCAGAGCGTGCGCAGCGGCTGTTCGATGGCGCGGCGGACGATCTTCGCGCCCGTCTTCGCGTCGCCGTCGAGAGTTTCGATCAGCTTGTCCACGGCCTTCGCGGTGCGCAGGAGCGCGACGCCGCCGCCGGGAACGATGCCTTCCTCGACCGCCGCGCGCGTGGCGTGCAGCGCGTCGTCGACGCGGTCCTTCTTTTCCTTGAGCTCGGCTTCGGAAGCCGCGCCGACGTGGATGACGGCGACGCCGCCCGCGAGCTTCGCGAGGCGTTCCTGCAGCTTTTCGCGATCGTAGTCGGAAGTCGTCTCTTCGATCTGGCGGCGGATCAGCTTGACGCGGCCCTGAATGTCGGAGGACTTGCCGGCGCCTTCGATGATCGTCGTGTTCTCCTTGTCCACGGCGACGCGTTTCGCCTTGCCGAGGTCGGCGATCGTGACGCTTTCGAGCTTGATGCCGAGGTCTTCGGTGATGAACTTGCCGCCCGTGAGCACGGCGATGTCTTCCATCATCGCCTTGCGGCGGTCGCCGAAGCCCGGCGCCTTGACCGCGCAGACGTTGATCGTGCCGCGGATCTTGTTCACGACGAGGGTCGCGAGCGCTTCGCCGTCGATGTCTTCGGCGACGATGAGGAGCGGCTTGCCCTGCTTGGCGACTTCCTGCAGCACGGGGAGCAGGTCCTTCATCGAGGAGATCTTCTTTTCGAAGAGCAGGATGTAGGGCTCGTCGAGCGTGCATTCCAGCGTTTCCGCGTTCGTGCAGAAATACGGGGAAAGGTAGCCCTTGTCGAACTGCATGCCTTCGACGACGTCGAGCGTCGTTTCGATGGTCTTGGCTTCTTCGACCGTGATCGTGCCGTCCTTGCCGACCTTCTCCATCGCTTCGGCGATGATTTCGCCGATGCCGGAATCCCAGTTGGCGGAAACGGTCGCGACCTGCTTGATCTCGTCGGAATTCTTGATCTTCTTGGAGATCGAGGCGAGTTCCTTGGTGATCGTTTCGCAGGCGGCGTCGATGCCGCGCTTGACGAAGATCGGGTTCGCGCCGGCGGAAACGCTCTTGAGGCCTTCCGTGTAGATGGCTTCCGCGAGCACGGTCGCCGTCGTCGTGCCGTCGCCGGCCTTGTCCGCCGTGCGGGACGCGACTTCGCGCACCATCTGCGCGCCCATGTTTTCGAAGGCGTCGGAAAGTTCGATTTCCTTGGCGACGGAAACGCCGTCCTTGGTCACTTTCGGCGCGCCGTATTTCTTGTCGATCATCACGTTGCGGCCCTTCGGTCCGAGCGTGATCTTGACGGCCTTCGCGAGCGTCTGAACGCCGACGAGAATCTTGCGGCGTCCGGCTTCGTCAAAAAGAATCTGTTTTTTTGCCATGATGTTTCAGAATTTCGGTTGTTGAAATTTTTTATCCGATGATCGCGAGGATTTCGTCTTCGCGGGCGAGCAGATAGACCTCGTCGTCGATCTTGACTTCCGTTCCCGTGTACTTGCCGATGAGAACCTTGTCGCCGACGGCAACGTTGAAATCGACCTTCTTGCCGTCTTCGATCTTGCCCGTGCCGAGCGCGATGACTTTCGCCTCCATCGGTTTTTCCTTCGCGGAGTCGGGAATGATGATCCCGCCCTTGATTTCTTCCGCGGCTTCGCAGCGCTTCAGAAGCACGCGGTCGCCGAGAGGCTTCACGTTGACGCCGCATTTGCAGCAGCATTTTTCTTTTTTGTCCTTGCTCATGATTGAATGAATATGGATTGAATTTGAAAGTTTGAACTGTCCGAAGTCTTTTGCAAAAGGCGTGCCAAAACAATTGGGACAATCCGCCCGCGCGGGAACGCGGACGCGCTCAGCGGCGCGGATTTTCCGCGAGAAACGCGTCGCCGACGATCGCGGCGAGGCGGACGACGCGCAGCTCGTTGGCGAGATTTTCCCCCGGGAACGCGTCCGCGGGAACGAACGCGCGCAGATAATTGCGCGTGTAGGCGGGAAAGCCGCCGCCGGAGGGATTTTCGCAGAGCACTTCGGCTTCGCGCCCGAGAAAGCGCTCCATGAACGCGCGGCGCTTTTTCGCGGAAAGCGCGCGCAGCGCGGCGGAACGGCGCTGGCGCACGGGCACGGGCACGCGGTCCGCGCGGCGGGCGGCGGGCGTTCCCGCGCGTTCGGAATAGGTGAACACGTGGCAGTAGGCGAACGGTCCGTTCATGAACGTCGCGCAGGTCTCGTCGAACTCCGCGTCGGTTTCTCCGGGAAAGCCGACCATGATGTCCGTGCCGATGCAGATTTCGGGAACGCGCTCGGCGGCGGTCCCGACGAATTCGAGGTATTCGCTCAGCGTGTAGCGGCGGCGCATGTCGCGCAGGATGCGCTCGCAGCCGGACTGAATCGGCAGGTGCAGAAAAGGCGTCAGCGGGTGCGCGGGATCCGCCATGCGGTCGAAGACGCCGTCGGGAACCGTCTTGGGCTCGATGCTGCCGATGCGGATTCTGTCCACGCCGGGAATTTCCGCGAGCGCGTCGATCACGCCGAGCACGTCGTATCCGGAATTCGCATACGTTCCGACGTTCACGCCGGTGATCACGAGCTCGCGCGCGCCGCGCGCCGCCAGCGAACGCGCCTCGGCGAGCAGGTCCGCGAAGTCGCGGGAACGCGCGCGCCCCCGCGCGAACGGAATGACGCAGTAGCTGCACATGAAGTCGCAGCCGTCCTGAATCTTCAGATTCGCGCGCTCGTTGAACGGCGCGTCGCCGACGAAGGAGACCTTGAAGTCTTCGCGCGAAATCCGCTCGCGGACGACGACGGGAACGGCGTTCTTCGTTCCCGCGCCGACGTAGTCGAGCACGTCGAGCTTGGCGCGGTTGCCGACGACGAGATCCACGCCCGGAATCGCCGCGACCGCGGACGCGCCCGTCTGCGAATAGCAGCCGACGACGGCGCAGAACGCCTCGGGATTCGCCTTCACGAAGCCGCGGACGATCTGGCGGCATTTCGCCTCCGCGAGCCCCGTCACCGTGCACGTGTTTATTATCGCCAGGTCCGCCGGCTCGCCCCATTCGACGACGGCGTAGCCCGCCGCCGCGAGCTTGTCGCGCAGCACCTCCGTCTCGTAATGATTCAGCCGGCAGCCGAGCGTGAACAGACACGCGCGCCGCCGGACGGGCAAATCGTCATGCACCTCGGACATCTGAAAAAACGCCTTCCGCTCCGCCGAAAAAAATTTCGGACGGCGCGGAAAACGCCGTCCGAAAATCCGACCCGCGGCCGCTTACAGCGGCGGGCGGATCTTGAGGATCTCGAAGCACTCGATGAGGTCGCCCTCCTTGTATTCTTCGAAGCCCGTGACGCGGATGCCGCATTCGTAGCCCGCCTTGACCTCCGTGACGTCGTCCTTGAAGCGCTTGAGCGTGTCGATGCGCCCCGTGTGAAGCACTTCGCCCTTGCGCACGACGCGCGCGTTGAAGTCGCGGCGGATGCTGCCTTCGGTGACCATCGAGCCCGCGACGAACGCGTTTTTCCCGAACGGGTAGATCACGCGCGCCTCGGCGACGCCGACCTTGTTCTCCTTCAGCTCCGGATCGAGCAGCTCCGCCATCGCCTCCTTGACCATGTCGAGGAGCATGTAAATGATGTCGTGCGTGATCAGGCTGACGTTCTGGCGCTTCATCAGCGCGGGAACGCCGTTGTCCGCCTTCACGTCGAACGCGACGATCGTCGCGCCCGCCGCCGACGCCGTGTTGACGTCGCTCGGCGTGATCGGGCCGACGGAACCGCCGACGATCTCGAGCTTCACGCGGGAGGACTTGATCGCCTCGAGCGACGCGTTCAGCGCCTCGAGCGTGCCGTCCACGTCCGCCTTCGTCACGACCTTGAAGACCTTTTCGCTCGTTCCCGCGAGGAGCTGGTTGAGGCGCTCGATGTCGGAAAGCCCGGAGAGCTGTTCCTCCGCCGCCGCGCGGCGCTTGTTGTCCTCTTCCTCCTCGATCGCCTTGCGGAGCTTGTACTGGTTGTCCTCGGCGATCTTTTCGGCCTCGCGCGCGTTCTTGACGGCGGAGAAGACCGCTCCCGCGGAGGGAACGCCCGACCAGCCCATGACGCGGCCGGGGCAGCCCGGCGCGATCTGCTTCAGCGGCTTGCCGTATTCGTCCATGATCGCGCGGACGCGGCAGAAATGCGGGCCGCAAACGAGCGCGTCGCCTGTCTTGAGCGTGCCGCGCTGGATGATGACGGTCGCCGTCGGGCCGCGCCCCTGCTCCATCTGCGCCTCGACGACGGTGCCTTCCGCCGGGCATTTCGGGTTCGCCTTGAGCTCCATCATTTCCGCCTGCAGCAGAATCGCATCGAGCAGCGAATCCATGTTCGTGCCCTTGAGCGCGGAGACGGGCTCGCACTGAATCGTGCCGCCCCAGTCTTCGGACGTGATGCCGCGCTTCTGCATCTGCTGCTTCACGCGGTCCACGTTCGCGCCCTTGGCGTCGATCTTGTTGACGGCGACGACGAGCTGCACGCCGTTCTTCTGCGCGAACTTGAGCGCCTCGTCCGTCTGCGGCATGAAGCCGTCGTCCGCGGCGACGACGAGCACCGCGATGTCCGTGAGCGCCGCGCCGCGTTCGCGCATCTTCGAGAACGCCGCGTGACCGGGCGTGTCGAGGAACGTGATCGTCTGGTCGCCGTGCTTCACGGAATACGCGGCGACGTGCTGCGTGATGCCGCCCGCTTCGCCCGCGGTGACGTTCGATTTGCGGTAAAAGTCCAGAAGGGTCGTCTTCCCGTGGTCCACGTGACCGAGCACGCAGACGACCGGCGGGCGCGGCGCCTTGTCCTTTTCGTCGTCCACCGGCTTCGGCTTTTCGACGACGACGGGCTTCGCCTGCTGCGCGCCCTTTTCGCGGCGGTGAATGTCGAGCTCGACGCCGTACTTCTCCGCGACCTTGACGGCGATTTCGTCGCCCAGGTCCTGATTGAGCGAGGCGAAGACGCCCATGCTCATCAGCGCGGAAATCAGCTGGAACGGACGCACGTCGAGCGCCGTCGCGAGATCGCGGACGACGACGGGCGCGCGCATCGTGACCTTGCGGAGCTCGTCCTTCGCCGGAACGGCGGCGTCGCCCGCCGAAGCGTTCCCGGCGGGAACGGGCGGCACGGGCGCGGGAGCCGGGACCGGAACGCGCGGAACGCCCGGGACGGGCGGCGGAACCGGCGCCGCGGGAGCGCGCCCCGCCGTCGGCGCGGGCGGAACCGGAGCCGCTTTCGGCGCGGCGTGCGGCGGAGGAACGGGAGCCGCGGCGGGCCGGGGAGCGGGCGCGGCGGGAACGCGCGGCGGCATCGGAGCCGGGCGCGGAGCCGGAGGCGGAACCGCGGGAGCGCTCTTCGGCGCGGACGGAACCGGCGGCGGATTCAAAGGAACCGACGCGCGCGGAGCCGGAATCGGCGGCACGGGAGCCATCGAAGGACGCGGCGGCGGAGGCGGCGGAACGGGCGGAACCGGAATCGGCGCCCGAGGCGCGGGCGGAGGCACCGGCGGCACCGGAGCAGGAACCGGCTTCGGCGCGGGAGGCGGCGGAGGCGGCACGGGCGCGGGAACGGGAGCGGGCTTCTCAGCCTCGACGGCTTCCGCGTGCGCGGCGGGCTTTTCGGCGCTCTTGCCCGCAGCCTTCTTCGACGTGGGCGCCTTCCTCGCCTTCGGCTTCTCGACGAGCTCCGGATGTTCATGGAAAAAGGCGTCCAGCTCAGACTGAATTTCCTCTTCCATCGTGTGCCCGTCCGCCGGGAACCACGAGAAGCTCTTGCCGTGATGTTTGCTCGGATCGGTGATTCCCAGCTCCGGATGCTTCTCCGCGAAGAAAAGCACCAGCGTCTTGTTCGGAACGCCGATCATTTTGGATAATTCACTGACGCGTATTGCCATATTTCCGTTTCAGAAAGAAAAAATTTGTTCGCTTGCTCCGTTCCCGCCGCTCAGCGCGCGGCGGCGATCGTCGTGACGATGAAGCGCGCCTCGTCGGGCTCGAAGCCCGCCGCCTCGAGGTCGGCCTCGATGCCTTCCTCGTCGAAGATCTGCAGGTCGGAGAAGCCCGCGTCCACGAGCCGCGCCGCGAGCTCGAGCGTGACGCCCGCGTTCACGAACGCCGAGACCGCCGCCTCGCGCTTCACGTCGAGATGCGGCGCGCGCTCCGAAACCTTGTCGATCTGCAGGCGCCAGCCGAGCAGCTTCGACGTCAGCTTCGCGTTCTGACCGCGGCGGCCGAGCGCGATGGACATGTCCTCCGACGTCACTTCGAAATAGATGCTGTGGCGCGCCTCGTCGATCTCGACGTTGCGCGGAACCGCCGGCTTGATCGCCTCGCGGAGCATCGTCTCCGGATCCGGGCTGTAGCGGATGATGTCGATCTTTTCGTTGTTCAGCTCCTTCACGAGATTGCGCACGCGCGCCCCGCGGGAACCGACGCAGGCGCCGACGGGATCGATCTTCGGATCCGCGGCGTCCACCGCGATCTTCGTGCGGTTGCCCGCGTCGCGCGCGATCGCCACGATGCGCACCGAGCCGTCGGAAATCTCCGTCACCTCGCGCTCGAGCATGCGGCGGACGAAATTCGGATCGGAGCGCGAAAGCACGATTTCAGGGCCGCGCGGCGTCGTCTCGATGCGCTGCAGCAGCGCCGTCACGTGGTCGCCCGCCTGGAAATCTTCGTTGTAGGGGCGTTCCCGCGACGGGAGCGTCGCCTCCGCCTTGCCCAGATCGACGATGAAGTCCCCGCGCTCGCGGCGGTGAACCGTTCCCGAGACGATCTGCCCGACCTGGTTCTTGTACTCTTCGTAGAGGCGCTCCTTCTCGAAGGTGCGCACCCACTGCATGATGGTCTGCTGCACCATCTGCGCCGCGATGCGACCGAGCGAGCCCGGATTGATCTCCTTCTCGATCACGTCGCCCAGCTTCGGCGACGGCGCGTAGAGCTCCGCCTTCTTGATGTGAATCTCCGTCAACGGATCGGAAACGGAATCCACGACCGTCATCAGCGCCCAAGCGCGGATGTCGCCCGTCCTCGGATCGATCTGAATCTTGAGGTTCTGCCCCGCGTTCACGCCCTTTTCGGAGGCGTTCTTCATCGCGTCGCAGATGACGGGAATCAGCTCGTGGCGGCTGATGCCCTTCTCTTTTTCCATGTACTCAAAAACACTGATGATTTCGTTGTTCATTGCTCGTTTCGTTGACGTTGTCGGTTGTTTTTGCTGACAAAAAAAAGCGGGGAGCGCCCCACTTTCCTCTGAAAGCAAAATTGAATTGTGCGCAATCATGCCGCGCTCCGCGCGAATTGTCAACCGACGAAACGCGTCCTCGCAAACTTTTTTCGCACAGCGCTCACAAAAAACGGAAATCCGCGGGAACGCAAAGGAGGGCGAGCGCCCCGCTTGCCCTCGAAATCCTTCCCGCAAAGACGCAAAGGCGCAAAGAAAAACCGCGAAGTCAAAGAAAGTTAAAGGGGAGAAGCGGCATGGCTCCACGCTTCGCTTACTTGCCGCTTTATTGAAATCCTTCCCGCAGAAATTTCCCGCCAGGACGCCAAGACGCAAAGAAAAACCGCAAAGTCAAAAGAAATTGAAGAAAAGTTTTAAAGGGGAGAGGCGGCTTTCCAGCCGCTTCCTCGAAATCCTTCCCGAACAAATTTTTCCCCGCGGATCCCGCAGACGCGAACTCTCCTTTTTCCCTGACCACGAAAGCTCACGGAAATCTCCACGGAAAAGCGCCGAAACAACGGTGGGGACTCGGAATCTCCGCACGTTCCCATGAGGATTTCCGCGAGTTTCCGCGGCAAAAAAACGTCCCCGAGGATTTCTCCCCGGGGACGCACACACTAACTAACACACACTATGAAAAAATGGATGAGAAAAAGTCGAGGAGTCGAAAAGGTTAAAAGGTTGAAAAGTAATTACCTTTTAAACTCCTCCACTCCTAAACTTTTTAAGCTTTCTTCCGGCGACGGCGCGTTCCCGCCAGCGCGAGCGCCCCGAGCCCCGCCAACAGCCCGAACGCGCTCGGCTCCGGAATCGACGAAATCGTCAGCATGCCGCCGGAAACGGCATATTCCCAGCCATCCGCCTCGAGCAGACTCTCGAACTCCTCGGAAAGCGCAAGCGTCGCGTCGGTCGTCAGCGTCGAATCCCAGATGCTGTATTCGTTCGCGACGCCGGCGACGAGTCCAAGCGCGCTCAAATCACTCGCATCGACCGTCACCATCACCGTCGTTCCCGCCGCGAGGCTGCCGCTCTCGCCGACGAGCGCCGCGACACCGCCGTTCGTCTTGTACGCCTCGCCGAGCACGACCGTAATCGCCGTCTGATTCAGCGTCACGTTGCTGACCTTCAGCTGACCGCCCGCGACCCGAACGGAATTCGTGCCGAGCGCGTCTGCCGCACCCACGACGAGTACGCCCTTGGAAACAATCGTTCCGCCCGTGTAAGTGTTCCCCGCGCTGTTGATGGTCAGCGTTCCTTCGCCAACCTTTTCGAGAGACCCGCTGCCGACGATTGCGGCTCGAGTCCCATACTTGTTGATGACGATATCGCCCGCGCCGCCGAGTTTCAGCGCGCCGCCGAGAGCGATGATTTCGGAATTGGCGTTCCCGTTGAGCGTCAGCGTCTGTCCGGCCTGTTCCATCAGGAATTCACCGCCGTTCGCGGTGACCGTGAAGCTCTGTCCCGACGCCGAAGTCGCTCCCGTGATCGAAAGACGTCCGCCGTCGATTTGGCGATGAACCGCGTAGTCCGGAGAAGCGCCGAGCTGATCGTACGTGAAATTATCCAAGCGCAGTTCGCCGCCGGTCCGAATAAAAATTTTGGACGTATTCGAGTACTGTGTAAGCAACTTGGCGGTCGAGCCGAGTTCCAAAACACCTCCGGAAAGAATATCCACTGTGCCGCGGAAATTGTTCGTCGCGCTCGTAAGCACGAGCTTGCCGGAAGCAATCGTCAGTTTGGCGCTCTGATTCTGTTCAGCCGAAGAAATCGTTCCCGCGCCCTGCGTCATCGTCGCGTCGCCGCCGATGTCGATTCGAAGTTCCGCGTTGTTCGAAATCGTGACGTTGCCGGCTCCGCTCCCGAGCGCGGAAGCCTTTTTCGCGACGAGCGCACCGGCCTCGATGTTCGTGCCCCCGGTGTAAGAATTCTCCCCGGAGAGAATGAGCGTCCCCGTGCCCGTCTTACGCAGAAGCCCATTGCCTTCAGCACTACTCCCAACGGTTGAAGCGATTTCCAACGTCGCGTTCGTGCCGGCCACTTGGATTTCGGAATTATTTTGGCGGAGCTGAATCTTCACGCCCTCTTCGATTTTCGCATCGGCGGCGGTCGTCACGATTTTCGCGCTCCCGCCGTAAAGATCCCAACGCGTCGAGTCTCCGCCGCTGCCGCCTCGGCTCATCGTGCCGTTCAGCGTCAGCGTGCCGCAGAACGTTTCGTTGCCGTTCTGATTGATGACCAACGAGCCCCCGGAATCGACCGTAAGCGCTTCAAGACGCCTTCCCGCGCTCCAACCGCAGACGTCTTTTATATCGAAACGCGCCGTGCCTCCGCTCTGAACCGTCAGGGAACCGCGGATTGCGCTCGATCCGTCATTACCTTTAGCGACAATGAGTGTGCCACCGTCGGCGACGACGATGCCGTCCTGCGCCGTAAGTGTTCCCGTAATCGTCGAAGCCAGCGTCACATTGCCTTCGATCGAGACACGCCCGGCGACCAAAGCGTCGGAGAACGTCACGGTTGCGGTATCGCCCGCCCCGAAAGTCACGTTGTCGCCGGTAACAAACGTCGCCGTCGTTCCGCTGCCGACGCTGTCCTTGTCGAACTCCGTGGAAGCGTTCCACGTCGTCGTCCCGCTCTTCCAAAAGAGATTATACGCCTCACCGGAAAACGTCGCGGCGCCGTCGGTCAAGGAGACCTGCGTTCGTCCGGAAAGCGCGGATCCGTTCCAGGTGAAATTGCCCGCCGCAAGGGATCCCGAAATCGTTCCGCCGCTGAGCGTTGCGATGTTCAGCGTTTTGCCGATAATCGAGTCGTCTTCGCCCGTCAGCGCGAAAACAAGCCCGCTGCCGAGCACGAGCGAACCGCCCGAAACCGTGATTTTCGCCTCGGAATCCACGGCGACACCGGTGATTACGCCGTTGAGCGTAAGCAAGCCGCCGCCGATCACGTCCAGCGAGCCCGCGTCCTCGAAATTGACGGCGCCGATTGTAACCGCGGAAGTTTCCGCAGTCTCCGCCGCCTTGCCCGTTGCGTTGAACGACCTCTTCGCAGTGTCGAAGGTCACGGCGCCGCCGATCGTCATCGCCTGAGCGCTCGACCAGGAATCGACGAGCGATCCGATCTTGCCGCCGTTCAGCGTCAGAGAAAGAACGTTGCTGTTCGGAATGCCGCTCGTGCCGCCGATGTTGATGCGGCCGCCTTCGTTCAAAGTAACGCGGACGACGCCGGCGTTATTGTTGGCGTCGGCGACCGTGAATCCCGCGTTGAAATTCACTTCACCGCCGGAGAGAATGTTGATGTCGCCGTTGCCGTCCTTGTTGGAGATGCCGCAGTTCCGCAGATTGAGCACACCGCTGACGTTGACCGTCTGTTTGGCGCCCCAATGCGCGAGCTGGAAGGAACCTTGATTTCCTCCCGTGGAATTGGAATCGCCCGTGACCGTCAGAACACCGCTCGCGCCGATGTTGAGCGTTCCCGCCGTGGCGCCCTCGGAGGTTCCGACGAACTGCCCCGTCGTCGTCACGCCGTTCACGTTGACTTCGCCGCCCGTCTGCCTGATTGCGCCCAGATTCGAAGTTCCGCCGAGATTCAGCACGCCCGTAGAGCTGACGGAGACGTTTCCGGTCGTCGTCAGCCCGCCTTCAAATGTGCGCGTCGCGCCCACAGAAAGCGCG
Source organism: Opitutia bacterium (assembly GCA_004558035.1). GTDB lineage: Bacteria > Verrucomicrobiota > Verrucomicrobiia > Opitutales > UBA953 > Spyradosoma. Next base: position 12,256 of record SFEJ01000024.1, on the reverse strand, counting down.
TCGCTTCCCAGATCGACCGCACCGGCGAATTCCAACGTTCCCGTAAACGCGCTGACTTTAGCGAAGCCGGCGCTGTCCACGGAAGCGTCCGTGACGCGCACCGCTCCCGTTCCGGACAACGAGGAGAACGTGTAATTCGAAATTCCGCCGTCAAGCGTCAGCTTTTTGCCGACGTCGACGGTCAAAACGGCGGCGCTCAGCGTCTTGTCGTTCGCGGAAACAAACGTCGTGTTTTCCGCGACTAAGATTTCATCGGCGGAGACGGATTCGCCCAGCGTAATCGTCGCGTCGGCGGTGGCGAACTTCACGCTGTCGCCCGAAGCGAACGCCACGGAAACGCTTGTGTCGCTTGACTTCGTCCAAGACGTAGCGCTCGTGTTCCATTCTCCGGAGTTTCCGTTCCAAATAAGGCAATCAAGAATCGGCGCCGAAGTACCCATCAGCGCTGTAATTTCCGCGTTGGTCGCGAGTGTGTCGGAGGAGAAAATCGTCAGATTCGCGATCTGCCCGGTGAAGACTTCACGATCGCCGGTACCGTTGCCGGTGCCGATGCCGAAGACTTGGTTAGTTTCGGAGGGCGTGTTCCAAGAACCGAGCTTTCGCGTCCAATAATCGCTTTCCCCGATGAGATAGCGGGAATCGCCGCTTGTGTTCAAATTCAGCGAAATCGCGACGAGCGTCCATTCGCCCACGGAAACCGTGCCGAGAGCGTCCTTGTCGGCGACGCCTTTCGTCGTCACGGACAACGCGTTGTTTTTTATGTCGAACTTGAATCCGTCTGACTGATCCCCATAAGAGAAAAAGCTGTCTTGAGCCGTGTCCGTGTGACGCACCCAAGCGGCGACGGTGATATAGCCGCTGGTCTGCGACATCAGTGAAGACAGCTCCTCCGTGGTGATACCAGTGATGCCGTTCGTGCCGCCGAAGTTGTAAACCGTGTTTCCGGAGACGTATTTGGAACTGAGGTCCGTGACATCAGCGCCGACAGTTCCCGCGTTGACGAGCGTGCTCATATTCGCGACCGTAGTCAGCTCGGCATACGCGCTGACGCTCATCGTCGCGGCGGCGAGGAGGGAGGTGAGGAGGAATTTTGAATTTCTCATTGTGTGAATCTGTTTTTGGTTTTCGTTGAATTTTTGTGCGGATTCTACCCCGGTTACGAATACCGAGGGGGAAACGCCTCCGAAGCCGCATAAACAAAAGAAACTGTACGACCGTTGAATATCGTTCAAAAGAGGGGAAAATTCCCGACGCTCCCGCGAACATACTTTTAAGCAAATTTCGGCAAAGCGACAGGAATGTCGCTTCTCCCCTACGTTTCCACGAATCTTCGCCAAATGACGAATTCCGTGCTTTTCCGTGTTTTCCGTGGTTAAAACTTTCCTCTTGCCTCGGTATTCGTAATCGGAAGGACGGCGAAAGGCGGAGGAAGGAAGAAAGCTTAAAGGTTAAAGGGACGTTTGGGGAGATTTTTCGGGGGCAAGCGGGACGGTCGCCCTTCGGTGGAATTCGCGCTCATTCGCGGAAATTCGCGGTTCCTAAAGATCTCCGTGCCTCAGGAAGTTGCGCCTTTCAGGCGCGTGGTTTTTCGGCGTTTTCCCCAAGCGGCGTTTCGCCGCATGGGGTTATTTTTGTTCCGCATTTCATGCGAAGCGAAAAGCCTTCGAGAAACCCCGCTCCCAAAAAAGAAATCCCTTAAAATCCTCGAAATCCCTGTTGAAAAAGAGGGCAAGCGGGACGCTCGCCCTCCTTTCGCGGTTTTTCGCGCGGCGTCAGAGGAGCGTGCGGAGGTCGTGCGTTCCCGCGGGGACAAGGCGGACGGGGTTTTCCGCGAAGGTCGCGGCGACGGCGGGAGCGTCGAGCAGCGCGTCGGCTTCGCCGAGCACGATTTTCCACGAACGCGCGGCGGCGGGAACGGCATCGAGCTTCGCCGTCGCGAGAATCTCCAGCCCCGCATCCAGATCTTCGATACGATACGGCGGCGCGTCGCCCGCCGCGGGCGGCGGGAACGAAAGCCCGGCGCGCGCGTAGAAATCCGCGAGCGCCGCGGGCGCGTCCTTCTTCAGCCAGCGGCGCAGAAACTTCACCTGCGTCGCGGAGACGCGGCCGCCCGCGCCCGCCTCGCGCGGGAACGCGAGAAACGGCGCGAAGAGCACGACGTCCGCACAGGAAAATTCGCCGCGCGCGGCGGCGTCTAGCAGCAGCAGCGCGCCGAGCGAATAGCCGACGACGCGCGGCGCTCCCGCGAGCCGGGCGACGTTTTCGCGCGTCGGCGCGAGCACGCGCGTTCCCGCGGGAAAAAGCGGAGCGACGGCTTCGGGCGCGATGCCCCAGCCGGAAAGGACGACGGCGGCGGACGATGCGGATTCGGAAATCATAGGGGAAAGTGGCAAGTGGCAGGTGACAAGTGACGGGAGCAGTGAATAGTGAACAGTGAACAATGAATAGTGAATAACGCTTTGCTCAACGTTTTTTGTTCAACGAAAAACTGCGGAATGAATTATTCATTGTTCACTGTTCACAGCTCGTTGCGCGAAGCGAGCGCTTCGCGCAGGGCGTCGGCGAAGCGTTCGAGCTGCGCGTCCGTCAGCGTGCGGTTCAGCGAAAGGCGCAGGCGCGACGTTCCCGCGGGAACGGTCGGCGGGCGGATCGCGCCGACGCGAAAGCCGCGTTCCCGCAGACGCGCCGCGACGCGCATCGTCTCCGTCTCCGCGCCGACGGGCACGGGAACGACGGGCGAATCGCCGTCGGGCACGCTGGGCGCGATTTCGCGCAGACGCGCACGCCAGCGCCGCGAGAGCGCGGGCATCGCGGCGCGTTCCTCCGCGGAAAAACCGCGCACGCGGCGCACCGCGGCGAGCGCCGCGCCGACCGCCGCCGGCGGCAGATACGTCGAGAAGATGAACTCCGCGCCGAAATTGACGAGATAGCGCCGCAGCGTTTCGTCGTTGAAAAGCGTATACGCTCCGGCGGCGCCGAGCGATTTTCCGAGCGTGCCGACGAGCACGTCCACTTCGCCCGCGAGCCCGAGCGCGTCGATCAGCCCGCCGCCGTTTTTCCCGAACCAGCCCGTGGCGTGCGCCTCGTCCACGATCCAGACGAAGCCGAACTCCTCGCGCAGGCGCGCCATCGCCGCGAGGTCGGGATAATCGCCGTCCATCGAAAACACGCTTTCGGTCGCAACGAACGTCGTTCCCGCGAAGCCCTCCGCGCGCGTTTTTTCGAGCAGCTCGCGCAGGTGCGCGACGTCGTTGTGGCGATAGCGCTGAAACCGCGCGCCGCTTTTGAGAATCCCCGCGATCATGCTGTTGTGAATGAGCCGGTCGGCGAAAATCCTGTCGCCCGCCTGCGGGAGCGTGCCGAGCACGCAGCAGTTCGCCGCGTAGCCCGTGTTCCAGATGAGCCCGCAACGGAAGCCGAGCCACGCGCACAGCTCGCGCTCCAGCTCGGCGTGAACGCCCTTGTAGCCGGTGATCAGCGGCGACGCGCTCGACGAGGCGCCCCACGAGCCGACCGCGTGGATCGCGCCCGCCTTCACCGCGGCGTCGCGCGCGAGGCTCAGATAATCGTTCGCGGAAAGATCGACGAAATCCGCGCGCGCGGGCACGGCGGCGAGCACGCGTTCCCGCCCCTGCGCGGCGACGGCGGCGAGCTTTTCGCGGAAAAAGGCGAAGCGCGGCGAATCCGCTTCCGGCGCGGCGACGTCGTCGGGCGCGCCCGCGTCCGCGCGCGGCGTTCCCGCGCGCAGCAGCGCGTCGAGCCCTTCCGCGGAAAATTCCCCGCCGGGCGCGCTCCGCCCGACGACGGGAACGCCCGTCTTGGGGATTTCGAGCGCGTTGGACGCGAGCACGCCTTCGCTCTGCGGGCGGATTTCGTTCAGCCAGAAATGCGGCGCGGGAACGCCCTTCGCCGCGCAGTAGGCCGCGAGAAAACGCGCCTGCGAAATCGCGCCGAGGCGGTTTTCGACGACGATCAGCGTCGCGTCCGCGCGTTCCCGCGCGAAGTCCGCCCAGTCCGTTCCCGCGTCGTCCACGGGCACGCCGAGCCCGCCCGCGCCCTCGACGAGGCGCACGTCGCACGGCGGAAGCGCGCGGAGCTTCTCCGCCGTCGCTTCGACGGAAAAAACGTCGCCGTCGCGCCGCGCGGCCTCCGTCGGCGCGAGCGGCTGCGAGTAGCGCGCGAGGCGGAACGCGGCGAGCGTTCCCGCGCCCCGGGCGATTTCGCGCGCGGCGGCGAGCGCGCGGTCGGCGTCGCCGGGAGAATCGTCGCGCGGCATTCCCGTCTCGACGAATTTCACGATCTGCACGGCGAGCCCGCGCGCGGCGAGCGTTCCCGCGACCTGCCCGAGCACGTGCGTCTTTCCGGCGTCCGTGTCGTTTCCCGAAACAAAAATCGTCTGCATGACGGAAAGACGAAAGTTTAAAGTTTAAGGCTTAAAGCTTAAAGAAAGATTCCCTCTAAGCCCTAAGCTCTAAGCTTTAAGCTTTAAGCTTTCTCACAGCCCGAGAATGTCGACGATGTTCTCGGTGATCGCGCGCATGTCGTCCATCGTGAGCTCGCCCATGTGCGCGATGCGGAAGGTCTTTTCCTTGAAGTCGCCGTAGCCGTTGCCGAGCTGCATGCCGCGCTTGATGAGCTCCTTGTTCAGGTCGGCGACGCTGACGCCGCGCGTGTTCCTGATGACGGTGAGCGTGTTCGAAAGATATTTGCGGTTCGCGAAGACGCCGAAATATTCGTCCGCCCAGGCGCGCACGTATTCCGCCATCGCCGTGTGGCGACGGAAGCGGTTTTCGACGCCTTCCTGCATGATGCGCTGCAGCTGCAGATCCATCGCGAACATGATCGAGACGCAGGGCGTGTTCGTGTACTGGTAGTCCTTTTTCTGAATGACGTCGTAGATGTCGCGCAGGTCGAAGTAACAGCCGCGGTTCTCGACGTGCGCCGTGCGCTCGTACGCCTTCGGCGACATCGTGCAGATCGCCATGCCGGGCGGGAGCGCGAGCGCCTTCTGCGTGGAGGTGACGAGCACGTCGATGCCGAGCTTGTCCGTCTCGATCTTCGCGCCGGCGGCGGAGGAGACCGCGTCCGCGCACCAGACGACGTCGGGATATTTCTTCATCACTTCGGCGATTTCCTCGAACGGGTTCTGCACGCCGGTGGAAGTCTCGTTGTGCGTGATGCAGACGGTGTCGTACTTGCCCGTGGCGAGCGCGGCGTCCACCATCTCGGGCGTGGTCGCCTCGCCGGGTTCGCTTTCGAAAAAGTCGGCGGGAACGCCGTTCATCTTCGCGATCTTGTACCATTTCTTGCCGAAGGCGCCGACGGAGAACATCGCGGCGCGCTTCGCGGTACAGGAACGCACGGCGCCTTCCATCAGCCCCGTTCCCGAGGAGGTGGAGAGCAGAATTTCGTTCTTCGTGAGCAGGACGCGGCGCAGATTGTCGGAAATGCGGCGCTGGAGCTCGGAAGCAGCCTTGGAGCGGTGCCCCATCATCGGGGTCGCCATCGCGGCGAGAATTTCGGGGGAAACTTCGGTCGGACCGGGAATGAACAATTTCGTAGCCATCGTTTTGAAAAATCTGAAGCTCCGATTATCCGCCGCGGGAACGCGGGAATCAACGCTATTCCCGCGCAGGAACGCGGGCGCGGATTTTAGTTTCCGCGGGCGGGATTTCCCATTAGCGTAAGAGAAGATGAAGTTCAGGATCGGCATTTTTTCGGCGGCGGTGTTCGCGGCGGCGCTCGTTCCCGCGGGCGCGCAGCAGAGCGCGGACGCGGACAAGGCGCTCGGCGTCGGCGCGGCGGAAACGGAGCGGAACGACAATCTGCTGCGCGTTCCCGAGCGCGAACAGATGACCGCGGAGCGCTACCGCCGGCTTTCGGAGGCGGAACGTTTCGCGTTCGACTTCACGCGCTCGACGGGCGATTCGATCCGCGCGAACGTGAACGGCGAAGTCATTCTCGCGGAAGACCTGCGGCGCGAGACGCAGCGCGGCGACATGATCCTGCGGCGCGAGGCGAAGAGCCGCCAGGAATACTACGAAAAGAGCGAAAAGCTCGTCTGGGACACGCTCTCGCGCCTCACGGAAATGTACCTGCTCGTCGGCGAGTTCAACGAATCCGGCGGCATGGTGCCGGACGAATACCTCGACGAGCGGATCAACGAGCGCATCGACCGCGAATTCGACGGCGACCGCGGGCGCTACCTCACCTTCCTGCGCAAGATCGGCAGCAATCCCGAGGCGGAGCGCAAAAAGCTGCGCGACGCGCTGATCGAGCAGAATCAGAACTGGATGATCGCGCGGAGCATTCCCGACGAAATCGCGCCGATGGACGTCTATCGCGCCTACCACCAGAACATCGAGGCCTACAGGACGCCGGAGAGCGTCGAATACTCGCAGATCGTGATCTACGCGGGCGCGGCGGAGACGGACGAATCGGTCGCACTCGCGGCGAAGAACCTCGCGGAACGCCTGCGCGCGAAGCCGGAAGAATTCGAATCCGCGGCGAAGCTCTACAGCCGCGACGAGTTCCGCGCCGAAGGCGGCTACGTCGGCTGGGCGCCGGTGGCGGACCGCAGCGAGGCCGTCGTCGAAAAACTCAAGTCCGTGAAGAACGGCGAAGTAACGGACGTGCTCGAGCTCGCGGACGCGAACGGGCGGCCGATGTTCATCATCTTCCGCCGCCACGACTACCGCGAGGCGGGCGTGAAGCCGCTCAACGAAGTGCGCGCGCAGATAGAAAACCAGCTGCGCGCCATGGCGGAAAAACGCGCGCGCGACGAAAAGATCGAGGCGCTGCGGAAACGCTTCTACGTGCAGTGGTACTGAGGCGGGCGTTCCCGCGTCTTCGGGGAAAGTGATTTTTTGATGGATACGCAGAAAGAGACATTCGTCGTTCCCGAGGGAACGGAACGGGAACGCGCCGACAAGGTGCTCGCGGCGGCGTTTCCGGAGCTGAGCCGTTCCCGCGTGCAGAAGATTCTGGACGCCGGGCGCGTGCGGCTCGGCGGCGCCGCCGTCGCGCGCAAGACGCCGCTCTCGGCGGGAGACGCGCTCGAAATCGATTTCCCCGAGCCGCCGAAGACCTCGCTGACACCGACGGAAATGCCTCTGGACGTGCTTTTCGAGGACGACGACGTCATCGTGATCAACAAGGATCCGGGCGTCGTCACGCACCCCGGCGCGGGAACGGGCGACGACACGCTCGTGCACGCGCTGCTGCACCACACCGGCGGCAAACTCGCGACGGCGGGCGGCGAGCTGCGCCCGGGCGTCGTGCACCGCCTGGACAAGGAGACTTCGGGCGTGATGCTCTTCGCGAAGACGGACGCGGCGTATTTTTCGCTGGTGGAGAAATTTCAGGCGCGCGAGCTGAACAAGGAATACCTCGCGCTCGTGGACAAGGCGCCCGACCTGCTCGCCGGCGTGATCCGCGAACCGATCGAGCGCCACCCGACGAACCGCGTGAAGATGGCGGTGCGCGAAGACGGCAAGCCCGCGCGCACGGACTGGTTCGTCGAAGAAAAATTCGGGACGGACGCCGCGCTCGTGCGCTGCGTGCTGCACACGGGGCGGACGCACCAGATCCGCGTGCATCTCGCCTTCATCGGGCACCCGATTCTGGGCGACCGCACCTACGGCAAGCTCGTTCACCGGCACGAAGGCTGGCCGCTCCCGCGCGTGATGCTGCACGCGGCGCGCCTCAGCCTGGCGCACCCGATCACGGGCGAGCCGCTGGACTTCAGGGCGTTCCCGCCGCCGGACTTCGCGAACCTGGCGGACTTCCTGCGCGGGCGCTTCGGCTCGCGCCTCGTCCGCCGCGCGTAAAGGCGTTCCCGTCGGGGCGAACGCCGCTTCCCCGCGCTCCGTCGGCGCGCGGGCACGGATTTCGTTCCCGTTTCCGCGGCGCGACTGCTGATTGCGGATAAACTTATTCCCCGTCGATTTTCGGGCGAAGGAGGGGAAATCCGCCGCGCCGCGTTCAAAACTTAACTGTTGACAGCAGAACAACTCGGTAACAACATTTTTACAACTTCTGCGCGGAATCCGCTTCCGTTCCGCGAGCGAAGCCCGTCACCCTGTGAAACCCTTTTCGACCATGATCAGAAACAAACGCTCAATGACCAGAAACAAACGCTCAAATTCTCGTCGCGCCGCGGCGCCCGCGCTGATCGCGCTCACCGCGCTCGTCTTCGCCGGCTGCACCGCGCGTCCCGACTACACGAAAATCAGACCCGCGTGGGAGAACGGCGACCTGCAGACCGCCTCGACCGAAATTCAGCGCGACGCCGGCTATCCCGTCGGCTCCTCCGACAAGGTGGAGACCGCGAAGGACCCGCTCCGCTGGATGCTCAACGCGGGCTCCATCGCCGGCGTGAACGGCGAGTTCGCCGCGTCCGCGCACTATCTCGACGTCGCCCAGGCGAAGATCGACGAAGGCACGCGCCGCGAAGACGACGAGAAGTCCGTTTCCGACCGCGCCAAAAATCTGCTTTTCGGCGACTACGAGCCGACGATTCACGAAGCCGTCATGGTGCCCGTGCTGCAGATCTACAACGCGCTCGGCTCGGGCGCGTCCGTCGATGAAGTCGCCGCGAAGGCGAAGGCGCTCGTCGAGACGCAGAAGGCGATGATCGACCGCAAGCGCCGCACCGAGGACGCGTTCGTCGCGGAATCCGCGGAGCCGGAGGAACTCACGCTCACCGACACGCTGAAGATCACGCTCTCGCCGCGCGCGAACGCGGAGGAGTCGCTCCGCGCGACGGGCTACACGGACGCGGATCTGATGGTGAACGTTCCCGACTCCGAAAAGCGCTCCCTCTACGTCAATCCCTACGCGCGCTGGCTCGCCGCCGTCGTCATCGCCCACAGCGCGAAGAATCCGAGCGATTTCGAGCTCGCCGCCGGGCAGCTCGAATCCGCGCTCGACGTGCTTCCGGACAACATGCTGCTGCTGGACACCTTGCGCAGCTACCAGGAGGCAGCGCTCGCGACGAGCGTCTCCAAGGCGAACGTTCTCGCGTTCAGCGACGATCCCAACGATCCGGACCCGAAAATGGCGGAGCCGAATCTCACCTACGTCATCTATGAAGGGGGACGCGCTCCCGAGATCGGCATCAAGCCCGTGGACCTGAAGGTGCCCAAGGCGCTGAATCTCGCCGTCGGCGGCATCATCACGCTCGCGGCGAATCTCGCCGCCAAGCACGAAGCCTGCCACGTCATCGGCACGGAATACGCGATCGCCGCGACCGCCGCGATGACGGAAAAGGCGACCGGCTACCTTCCCGTGCTCCACTCCCGCGGCAAGGCGCCCGCGCTCACCGTCAACGGCGTGAAGCCGACGCCGCTCGCGGACTTCGACGTCCTCATGGATCGCCGCCTGCGCGCGGAAACGCTCGACTACGCGACCGCGTTCACGTACGAAATCATCGGACGCGTCGTCGCCCGAGGCGTAGCCATCGGCGGTTCGCTGGTCGCGCTGAACCGCTCGCTCGAAAGCGGGAACGCGCTCGGCGCGAATCTCGCGGTGCGCGGCTTCATGGCGTCCGTCGCCGCTGCGGCGGAGCCGCTCGAGCTCTCCAAGCCCGGCACGCGCACGTGGGACTACATGCCGCGCACGATCGCCGTCTCGCGCTTCGCGACGCCCGCGGGCGGGAAGATCGACGTCGGCGGCGAATCCGTCTCCGTTCCCGCGAAGGGCGTGAACATCGTCCGCATCTACAAAGCGGACAAATATTGGCCCGCCGCAGTGCAGGTCTTCACGCTGAAGTCCGACGGAAGCGTTTCCGCCGCGCCCGTGAAACGCCTCAGCGCGCCCGAGCGCCCGACGGAAGCGCCCGTCGCCGCGAATAAGAAATGACGCGTCTCCCCGCCGCTCCGTTCCGCGTTCCCGCGCGGGACGCGAATGCGGGCGATCCTTCTGAAAACCCAAAGACTTTTTTTCACACCCACACCATGACAAGATACGCATCCAAAATTCTCTCCGGCGCGCTCTGCCTGTGCGCCCTGTTCTTCACCGCGTGCGCAAGCGCGCCCAAGGTGATCCTGCTTTCGCAAAATGACGTTCGCACGAGTTCCGAAGCGCTTTACGCCAAATTCCTCAAGTCGGGGAAACTCGACGAAATCGCGGACGCCTACGAAGGCGAAAAACCGACCTTCTCCGTCAACTGCACCGACACCGCCGACCTTGATTCCCGCAATCGGGCGAGCGGCGTCAAGTATGCGGAGCTGGCGAACATTTTCGCGGAAAAACTCAACGCCTCCGGCACGATGCTGCTGCGCTCGCGTTCCCGCGTCGGGAAAGATGGAGAAATCATAAAAAGAATACGCAAGGGGATAGGAAACAACTACGTCGACACTCAAGACGACGTGGACGACATCACGACAGACACGGGAACGGACTTCACGCTCTACGGACGCGTTTCGAGCGCCGTCCGCAAAATCGCCGGCGACGTGAGCATCGACTACCGGCTTGAACTTGTGCTTCTCGACGGCGGCGACGTCGTCTGGAGCGGCGCGGACGTCTTCACGCTCCCGCGCGAAGACTAATTTCGAACAAAACCTGATAAAAGAAAGCAAGCCATATGACCAAAACGATTCTCTCTCTCGTGGGGCTTCTCGCCGTCGGCGTCGTCGCCTACACCTTCGCGACCGGGAAAAAGCCGGACTTCGTCGTCGAGGCGGAAAAGAACGCCGTGAAGGCGCCCGCCGCACAGACTCAGCCGCCTGCGGCTCAACCCGCGCCGGCTCCCGCTCCCGCGCCCGTGCAGGCTCAGCAGCCCGCGCCCGCGCCGCAGACTCCCGCTCCCGAGCCGGCTCCCGCGCCCGCCGAAAAGAAAAACGATCCGAACGACCCGCTCACCTGGGACATGACGATGATCCGCAAGGATCCGATCCGCTACTTCACGACCGCGGTCGCGGACGCGAAGGAAAAGCACGAATCCATCAAGGCCCGCGAAGGAACGATGCGCGTGAAGCAGCTCGAGCTCCAGCGCAAGGTGGACGAAAATCAGGCGAAGGCGGACGGTCTCAAGACGCTGCTGCAGCAGGCGGTGGACGCCTACAAGGCGGCGGACGAGAAATACAAGGGCAAGCCGACGGCTTGGGTCGCGGATTTCCCCTACAAAGGCGCGCGCACGAAGCAGCTGAAGATGAAGCAGTATCTCGTGAAGATCAAAAAACGCTCCGAACTCGCCCAGCTCATTTCCGACAAGACCAACGGCGTGAACGTGCAGTATCAGAACGCGATCCTCGTCGCCGAGAAGAAGGCGTTCGAGCTCGAAATGGCGATCGAATCGCTCACCGCGAACAAGGAAATGGCGGAGGCCGGGAAGACCCTCGAAGAAATCAACTTCGACCAGGAAGCCATCAACAAATACGTGGACGTGAGCACCGTTTACATGGAGATGGACGGCGGCGATCAGGCGCTCGACGCGCTCGCGAAAGGAGCCGCGGTCACGACCGAATACGACGCGGATCTCAAGGAGCTCGGCATTTAAGCGTCATGCGGTCGCGACGCGTGCGTTTCACGCTGACGGTTCAAGGGAAACGCGCGCGACGCGCCCGCACGGCGTCCTTTCGCGGGAACGCGAGAAAACGGACAAGACAAAAATCATGAGCGAATACGACATTTTCGTTTCCTATCGTCGCGACGGCGGCGTCGCCGAGGCGGACCGCATCGCGAGCCGTCTGCGCAACCGCGGCTATCGCGTCTTTTTCGACGGCGACTCCATCGGCTCGGAGGACTTCGTGACCAAGATCGCGGTCTCGATCCGCGCCAGCACGGACGTGCTCGTCCTGCTCACGCCGGGGGCGCTCGACCGCTGCATCACGGATCCGGAGCACGACTACGTCGGGCGCGAAATCGCCTACGCGATGGAGCTCGGCAAAAACATCGTTCCCGTGATGGCGGAAGGCTTCAAATATCCGGAAGGCCTGCCGCGGGCGCTCGAGCCGTTCAAGAAGATCAACGCGGGCGACACCGTGAATTTCTCCAAGCCTCAGGCGATCGAGCAGATGCTCGAATTCAAGATTTCGAAAGGCTACTTCAAATCGGCGCCGCCGAAAAAAGCCGCCGAAACGCCGGAGAAGGTCGTCGTCGTCAAGCCGCGGGAACAGAACCGCTTCGGCTGGCTGGGCGCGGCGGCGCTCGTCGTCGCGGGCGTGCTCGGCTTCGCAATCTATGAACTGCGCTCGACGGACGACGCCGAGCCCGAGAAACCGGAAATCAGGCAACCGGAACCTCCGCCCACGGG
>SFEJ01000023.1 GCA_004558035.1 Opitutia bacterium | reverse complement strand
GCTCCAGCGCGCCGCTGTCGCGCATGTCGCTCGCGCGCGGCGGTCTGTCCGCGTTCGCGGGGGCGCGGTTCAGCTGCGCGAGCGCGAGCACGGGAACGCACAAATCGTTCGCGAGCATCTTCATCTGCTGCGAGTTGAGCGTCGCCCTTTCGTAGGCGTCCGCCTCTCCGGCGTCGCCCGCGATAAGCTGCAGATAGTCCACGACCAGCAAATCGAACGCCTCGCGCCGGAACATCGCGCGAATCTTCGCGAAAAACTTGCTCCGCGGCATGTTGCCGAGAAACCGCAGCCGCCTCGCGAGCTCCTGCCGCTCATCGAAAAGCCGCTCAAGGCCATTCCCGCCTCCTCGTTCGAAAATCTTCTCCGCCTTCTTCCATCGCTCCACGTTACGCGGGAACGGGCACTCCGCAAGGTTCGAAACGATTCTGCTGCAAATATCTTTGCGCGTCATCTCGAGCGACGCGAAAAGCACCTTCCTGCCGGCACTGAGCGCCGCCGCTACGACGTGCACGGCGAGCGCCGTTTTCCCACACGCGGGGCGAGCCGCGAGCACCAGCATTTCCCCCGCCGAAATTCCCCCGTCGAGCATATCGTCCACGCGGGGAACGCCGAGCGGCACGCGCTTCGCGTCCACGAATGTTCCCGCGTTCATCGCCCGCGCATCAGCGGCGAGCTCGCGGAACAACGCCGCCGCATCGTCTGCTTCGCCGGAAACGCAGCCGCAATGCTCCGGAAAGCTCCCCAGCACGGAAAGCACGCTCTCGCCGTCATCGTCTCCGCGCTCGTTCCGCTCCAAAGCCGTGCGCAGCACTCTCTCGCGGGCGTCTCGCTCCGCCTCCGCCTTCACGCGCTTCACCAGCTCCGGAATGCTCATCGACGCCAGCCCGTCGGCGCGCTTCAAGGCCTCGGTCAGCTCCTCCGCGGAAACGGCGCCCTTCGACGCCTCCGCGACGCTCCGCTCGACAACAAAGCCGCCTTGCGCACGCACCGAACGAATCGCCTCGAACGCCGCGCCTGTTCGCGCGTCGGCGAAGTCTCCGCCCTTCAGCTCGGCAAGAGCCGCGTCCAAATGTTCGCAGCATTCCCGTGCGTCCCGCAGCAGATAGCCGACAAGCTCCGCCTCGGTCTCTCCGCGTCGGTTGTCTCGTCCCTGTTTCTCCGCGTCAGTCATACTCCCTGCTTTCGCTCACCGCCAGTAATCCTTCCACGGATCTTCTTCCTCTGCGCGGCGCGTCGGCGCTTCAACGCCGAAAGCGTCAGCGCAAAGAATATCTTTTTCTTTAGAAAAGATATTCTTCTTATCTTTTCTTACCCTTGGAATTTCCGCAGGACAATCGCCAGCAATCCCGCTTGAATCCTCAATTCCTCTTTGCATTTTCGTTGCGTCGCCGTTGCAAGTCCGCTGCAAATCTGCAACGGAATTGCATTTTCCGCCTCCGCGATTGCTTCGTTTCCGCAACGCATCTTTCTCCGCTCTCTTCATCGAGGCGAGAATCGCGTCTGAGCGAATCGTTATCAGCAGTTTTCCCGAAAGCGAAAGCGGCTTCATCGCGAGCTCCCGATCGAAAGACTCCACGGCAACTGATTCATTCCCGCCGCGCTCGACATTTTTTGAAAGCCCTCTGACGAAGTCATCTTTCCTGCGGGTTTCGTATCCGGCAATCTGAAGCCACCTTCTAAGCGTTTCCGTTTCTCTCCCCGCCGTTGCAAGGTGAGTAAGAATCAGCTCATACGGCGGTTGAGGAACGCGGAAATCCTCCGCGAGCTCTTTCCGGTCTCGCTGCGAACGAATTTGTTTATACCAGCCTTCCCGCATCTTCATTCCTCGCTTTCGTCTTTGTAAAACCTGCGAATCGCAGACATCAGCAGGCGCGCGTCAGCCTTTGCGGCGTCATGTTCGCCACTGCTCGACGCGCACTCGAGCCTGTGGATTACCTGCGCGAACAGGGAGAGCATCACTTCAAAAAATGCACTGTTCTTCGTTTCCTGCGGCGCTGCCTGCGGCAAGGCGCTGTTCGCGAGAATCAGAATTTTCGTTTCGTTTTTTTCCTCCACGATCATCTGCTCTCCATTGCGTCGCGTTGCTTCAGCCATGCGTCCACGGCGTCCAGATCGAAAAGGAGCATCCCGCGGACGCGAGTAGTCCGCAACACGGGGAAGCCTTCGCGACGTGCGAGGCGGTAAATCGTCCGCCGCGACGCGCCGAGGTATGCGGCAAGCTCATCGACTCTCGCAATCCTCATTGCGCAGTCTCCTTTCGCGAATCTTTCGACTTGAGCCATTCGAGACATTCGTCCGGCGAGAATCGCGGGCTCCACGATCGCGAGAATTTAGGATTGGCGCCGACGTTCACACAGGGCATTCCGTCGCGCGCGAGTTTAAGCACAAGAGGCGTCGAAATGCTCAACATCACGCCGAGCTCCTTCGCCGTCAGCCATTTTTTATCAATGTTTTTTTCCTTCATCTTTGTAGTTGCGCCGAGGAACCGCCCTCGCCGCGATAAGAAGTCTCGCACCGCTTTCAAGTAATTAAAAGCGAGAATTGTTCACCACTTTTCGACCGCGTGCAGCTTGAGAAATCGTCGAGGAAAGGGCAGTTTTCAGTCTAATCGCCGTGCGCAGGGCGATTTTAAATTTTTTTGAGGAAAATCATTGTTTAAATGTTCATCGTCGTTTTCGGGCGGTATTCTTCGCCCTTGGAGCGCGCTTCACAAAAAATCCGCCGGCGCGAGGCAAAAAAAATCGCGGGAACGCCCGCGAAGATCATATCCAAAAAAAACTTACGTATCCAAAATTCAAATACGTATCCCTTAAAAGAAAAGCCCCGCCGTTGAAGCAAGTCTGCCTCAAATCGCCGCCGCTTCGTCTCGCCCGTCTGTTTCTTCGTGTTTGCTCGAACTCGAGCTTCCTGCCCCCGCTTCGTCGCGGGAACGCCCCTTCTTGCCCTCGCGGGAAAACGCAATCGCCTTCCCGTCGCTCACGGGCGGCATGATCCCGAAATAATCCTTCGCTTCCTGCTTGCTCATCGCCGCCTTGTAAAACTCGCCTTGGATTCTCACGTTGTGCCCGCAGTAGCTCGCCGCCTTGAACACGTCGTAGAGCACGCACATCGCCGAAACCGCCGTATGCCGAAACGCGTTCGCGGGCTTCTTTATGCCCGTCCGCGCCTGCGCGCGCTCAAGCGCGAGATTCACGCCCTTCTTGCGTCCGCGTTCCGTGCCCGCAGGGAAAAGAAAATCGTCCGGACGCTGCGAGACGCCGGCGGCGGCGAGCGCCACAAGCCAAGCCTCGGCGTTCGCGGGAACGGGAACGCTGCGCGATACGCTCGTTTTCGTGATTGCCTTCGACAGGTAAAGGAAGCGCGCTTCGCCGTCGCGGCGCAAGTCCTTCCACTTCACGCGGAAAATCTCCGCGTTGCGGACGCCGCAAAACATCTGCAGCAGCACGGCGGGCAATGCCTTCTTTTCGTGTTCCCAAAGGTCAGCGAGCAGGGAGCGCGCGGCGGGAACGGGCAGAATCTCCGGCTCTTCCAAGAAAATCGCCTTAACGGGCGCGTAGAGCGCGAGCGGGTTGGTCAGCTGCTCGCGGGCGGGGCGGGCATGGTTCGCCTGCGCATACCACCACGCGAAAATTTCCTTCATCAGCTTGCCGTAATGGTTCAGAGTCTTTGGCGCGGGAACGCCGTTTTTGAGGCGTTGAATGGCGCGGGGAATGGCAGTTTCGAGCACGGCGGGCGTTATCTCGCCGAGCGTCAGCGGCTTGCCGTCGTCGTCGGTCAGCACGCCCTCCAAGCGCTTTAGGCGGGAACGCGCGATTTCGTAAGAATCCCCGCCGCGCCAAACGCCGCTTTTCTCCTTGTAGGTCAGAAATCCGTCCGCCACCTGCGGGAACGGAGGCGTTTCGTCCTTCGTTTCCTCGCGCTCAATCGCCTCGCGGATAATCTCGGCGAGGTCTCGCGGCGGGGCGCCGGCGGCGGTTTTCCTCCGGACGTAATCGCGCCAGACAGAGAGCGCGGCGAATTCCTCCTTGCGCACGCCGCCGAAATCGACTCCCTTTCTCACGCCGTCCGCGTTGAGCCGCTTCGCGACCGCGTTCGCGGCTTCCAGTTCCTGCGGCGGACGAAATTCCCGAACAAGCCTGCCGTCCACCTTTCGGCGCACCATCACGCACAGGCGGGGCGAGTAGAAGCTGACTGAAGCCGTCGCCCCCTTTTCGAGCGGGGCGCGCCCGAACGCGTCGAGCGTTTTCCGGATTTCGGGAAACTGCAAAAACTCTTTCGGGGGCGTGATTCTTTTCTCTGCCATATCTTCCTTTTTCCTGTGAGCAAATTCTTTGCCCTACTAAGCATTTTTGCGAGCAAATTCGACAACATCGTAGCAACAAAATTTTTCTCCTTTTATTTAAGCCTATGTCTCAAATCCTCTCGCCTCGACCAACTATACCTTCAAATAGCCCGCAATTCCGCATAAACAAAGGGATTGCGGGCTTTTTCGTGTTTTCCCGCTCTCCGCGAAAATCGCCCGAAAATGCCTAAAAATGCCCTTTCCTTGCAAGGATTCTTGCTAAACTTTTTCCGCCGCCCGTCCCGCCGTCCATGCGGGATTCATGACGGCGCGGACGAAAAATCCCGCAATGCGGCAGAATCTTCTTCGACAGCAACTTTATGACAACCGCGAAAAATCCCGTGATCATGCCCTTTGAAAGATGAACGATGTTCGGGTCAGTCTTTTTTCTTTTTCCCGGCACGGGCGCGGGCTGCCTGGCGGCGCAGTTCCGGCAACTTCGCCGTGCGTTTTTCGCCGAGCAAATCGACGCGTTGTCCCTGACGAAAATTCCCCATTTTTTCGTCCAGTGAAAATCCGAACTCCGTGTTCAGCCTACGAATGATCGCTTCACGCGCGAAAGACGCGAAGTTTTTCATGTTCTGACACGACGCGTAGGCCTCAAGCACCTCTTGCGGGACAGAAATGGAAAACTCTCGTGAGCTTTTAGACATTGCCAAAGGTCTAATCGCGCCGCCGTGTTTCCGCAAAAGGAGCATGATTGACCTTCCGGAATGTATTTACTTGCGTTTCCTCACTTTTACATTCCAGAATGTCAATCAAGGTTTAGCTATGAATTCGATTGAAGAAAAAATTCTGCAGATCATTTCCGAAAACCGTCCGGACATCGACGTTTCCGCGGACGCCCATTTCATCGAAGAAGGGCTGCTCGATTCGTTCGACGTCTTGACGCTGTCCGCCGCGTTCGACAAGGCTTTCGGCATCTCCATAGCGGGTGCGGACATCAGGCCCGAGAATTTCGACACGATCGCGGGCATGGCGGAACTCGTCCGGAGAAGCATGAAATGATTTTCGAGTTTTCCGGCAAGCGTCTCTCCGGCGTAATCGCCTGCGTTCCCGCAAACACGCGGCGTTTCGACGACGACGCGACGCGCTACAATTTCCCGTTGCGAAAATCCATGAAGCTCAAAGAGCTCATGGGGTACGATTGCCACCGCGTCGCTCCAAGCGGCACGTGCGTGTCCGATTTGGCGATCGCGGCGTTCCGCGAACTGTTCGCAAGCACGGACGTACGCGCCGACGAAATCGACGCACTCGTCTTCGTCACGCAATCCCCGGATCATTTCATTCCGCAGACGTCCGTCATCGTTCAGCATGCCGTCGGTCTTCGGGAAGACGTGCTGTGCCTCGATCTGAATCAGGGCTGCGCCGGCTATCTGCACGGACTTTTCGAGGCGTTTCTGCTTTTGGAAAACCCGGAGTTCCGCAAAATCGCCGTCGTCACCGGCGACGTGCTCAGCCGCAAAGTCAATCCGCGCGACCGCAACAGTCATCCGCTCATCGGCGACGGCGCGGCGCTCTCCATCGTCGAACGTTCCCGCGAGGCGTCGCCGATTTTCTGCCTCAACAAGACTTTCGGAGAGGGCGCCTTCGCGATCCGCATTCCCGCCGGGGGATTCCGCACGCCCGCCTCGCCCGAAACCGCGCGCGAAACCGAAGATCCCGACGGCAACATCCGATCGGCGAACGACCTAGTCATGCAGGGCGCGAGCGTATTTTCCTTCGTCCAGGAGAAGGTTCCGCCCGCGGTCGCGGAACTGCTCGCGCACGCGGGAACGCGCAAGGAGGACGTCGAGTTCTTCGCCTTCCACCAGCCGAACCGGTTCATGCTCGAAAAACTCGCGGACGCGCTCGGAGTGCCGCGCGAAAAAATGCCGAACGACATCGTGACGCGCTACGGGAACGCGAGTTCAGCGACGATTCCTACCGTGCTCGCGGACAATTTGCGCGCGCCGCTTTCCGCGGGAACGCATCGGACGCTTCTGTGCGGCTTCGGTGTCGGTCTCACGATTTCCGCCGCGCTGCTCGACCTCGGGCCGCTCGACTTCTGCAAACTCATCGAAATCTGAAATCTTTATGGAAAAACTGTACGAAAAAATTGCGGAAATTCTCGACGTCGACGTCGTTTCCGCGAACGAAAAACTGCGCGACTTCGAAGAATGGGATTCCGTCGCGGTCATCTCGCTTCTCGCGTATGTCGAACGCGAATACAAAGTTTTCCTGAGCACGGAAGACGTCCGCGCCTGCGAAAGCGTGGGCGATTTCGTCGCCGCGGTTTCAGGAAAACTGCGCTGACGATTTTTCCATGACGAAGCGCATTCTGATTTCCGCGGCGACGTCCGGAATCGGTTCCGCGATCGCCGAGCGGCTTGCGGAAACGCACGCGTTGCTTCTGCACGGACGCGACTCCGCGAAGCTCGAAGCCTTGCGGGAACGCCTTCCGAACGCGGCGGCGCACGCGGTATTCGTCGCGAACCTGGCGGAGACGGATTTCTCGGACATGCGGGAAAGGCTCGCCGAAGAAATCGCCCGAGAAGGAGAAATCTCCGGATTCGTCCACTGCGCGGGAACGGATTTTTTCGAAACCGCCCGCAATTACGACGACGCCCGCACGCGCGAACTTTTCTCGGTCAATCTTTTCTCCGCGATGGCGTTCGTTTCCGCGCTTTTGAAAAAACGCGTGAACGGGAAGACTCTTGAAGACGTGCTTTTCATCTCCAGCGTCTCTTCCGTGCGCGGCTGCGCCGGGAAAAGCTTCTACGCTTCGAGCAAAGGAGCGCTCAACGCCTACGCGCGGTCGCTCGCCCGCGAACTCGCGCCCCGCGTCCGCGTGAACTCGCTTTTGTGCGGCGCGATTCTCACGCCGATGACGGAAGCCTTATTTCGCGACGCGGGCGCTCGGGAGCGCGCCGAGGCGTCCCAGCCGCTCGGCGTCGGAGTTCCCGCGGACGTCGCGGGGCTTGCGGCGTTCCTTTTTTCCGAAGCCGCGCGTTTCGTCACCGGCGCGGAAATTCCCGCCGACGGCGGATTCTGCATCTGAAGAAAATTTTCCGAAAAATGAACGACACCGAAATCATAATCATCGGCGCGGGCGGATTCGCTTACGAATGCTGGCTCATGCTCCGAAAACTTCTCGATATGGGCGCGCCCGCGACGTTTGCCGGATTCGCGGCGAAGGAGGCGAGCTCGATTCTTTCTTACGGACTGGGAGAATTTTTTCTCGGAGACGAAGACGCGGTTGAAATCCGTCCCGAACGCGAATTCATCATTGCCGTCGGTTTTCCGTACGCGCGCAAGGCGATTTACGAACGCTTCAAAACCCGCGGCGCGCGCTTCATGAATCTCGTCGATCCGAGTGCAATCGTGAGCGAGGAGATTCTCGAGCGTACGGAAGCGTCGATTTTCTGCCCGAATTCTCTCACGGTTTCGTTGGAGTTCGGAATCGGAAACGTCGTGAACTCTCTCACGACCGTCGCGCACGACACGCGCATCGGCGATTTCAACGTTCTTTCCGGACATTGCGACGTCTGCGGTCACGCCGAAATCGGCGATCTGAATTTCTTCGGTTCGCACGCGTCGATGCTGCCGTCGTCGAAGCTTGGGAACGGCAACCGCGTCGCCGCCGGAAGCGTCGTCTACAAAAAGCATCGCGACGGGCGGATTCTCCTCGGCAATCCGGCGCAGGACGTCGGCGGCGTTCTCTGAAAATTTTCTTCCTTCCTGAAAAATGAAAATCAACGTTCTTGAATTTCTTCTCGAAACGGCGGCGCGCGTTCCCGAAAAAATCGCGCTCGAAGACCGCGCGGGAACGATCACGTTCGCGGAGCTCGTCGCGGCGGCGAAGTCCGTCTCCGGGGCGATTCTTAGCCGCCGCGCGGTTTCTCGGCGCCCGATAGGAATTTTCCTGCCGAAAGGAATCGACGCGCTCTGCGCGCTCGCGGGCACGCTTTTCTCCGGGAACGTCTACGTGCCGCTCGACGTCAAAAGTCCGCGGGAACGCGTTCGCGCGATTCTCGAAAACATCGAGCCCGAGCTCGTCGTCACCGACGAAAAGCACGCGCCCGCGCTTGCCGAAATTTGCCCGCCGGAAAAAATTCTGCTCGTTTCCGAAGCCTGTGCCTCCGCCCCCGCGACGAATTTCGAAACGCTCATCGACACCGATCCCGCCTACATCATCAACACGTCCGGCTCCACGGGAACGCCGAAAGGCGTGACGATCGCGCACCGTTCCGTCATCGACTACATCGAATGGGCGCGCGCGTGCTACGGCGTGCGCGAAAGCGACGTCATGGCGAACCAGGCGCCGCTTCATTTCGACAATTCCGTGCTCGACGTCTATCTTTGCTTCGCGACGGGGCTGAAGCTCATCCTCACGCCGGAGGAACTTTTTTCGTTTCCGATTCGTCTTCTGGAATTTTTCGCGGAAAAGCGCGTGAACACGTTTTTCTTCGTTCCGTCCGTGCTCGTGAACATCGCCAATCTCGGCGTGCTCGAAAAGATACGTCCGCCGTTCGAGCGTATTCTCTTCGCGGGCGAAGTCATGCCGACGAAGCAGCTGAACGTCTGGCGGCGCCACTATCCGAACGCCGTGTTCTCCAACCTTTACGGACCGACGGAAATCTGCGTGGACTGCACGTTCTACACGCTCGACCGAGAGTTCCGCGACGACGAACCGCTGCCCATCGGCAGCCCCTGCCGCAATTCCGACGTGATGATTTTGGACGAGCAGAATCGCCGCGTCCGCGAGCCCGGCGTTTCGGGTGAACTCTGCGTGCGCGGCACCTCGCTCGCGCTCGGCTATTGGAACGATCCCGCGCGAACCGCGGCCGTGTTCGTGCAGAATCCCGAGAACGAAAATTTCCCGGAAAGGATCTACCGCACCGGCGACGTCGTGCATCTCAACGAACGCGGCGAAATCATCTTCGAAGGACGACGCGATTTTCAGATCAAGCATCTCGGGTACCGCATCGAGCTCGGCGAAATCGAGACGGCGCTCGGTCGCGTTCCCGCGCTTGAAAACGTCTGCGTCGTGTACGACCGCGCGCGCTCGCGCATCACGCTTTTTTACGAAGCGCAAGAGGAAATCGCGCCGCGCGAACTCGTGCTCGCGCTCGGAAAATCGCTTCCGAAATACATGATTCCGACGGAGCTGCGGCGCCTCGAAAGACTCCCGCAGAACGCCAACGGAAAAATCGACCGCAAGGCGCTCGCATCGCTTCTCGACGCGGAAAATGAACTGGCGTAAGGAAGACTGCGGCGCGCTTCGGGAACGTCTGGCGCAATGGCGCTCCCGTGCGCCGGAATGCCATAACGTTTTTCGCGAACCCGAAGAGACGTGGGAAATCGCGGAGTCCGACGGCGCGACGTTTTTCCGCGCCCGCGAGCACGCGCACTTTCGTCTCTACTTTTTCGCGGAGAGTTTTTCGGCTTTGATGCGCGCGCTCGCGTTGCTTGACGCCGCCGAATACGTCGTGAACGTTCCCGCGCGCGGCGATGCGCCCGAATCGCTCCGCGGCGCGCTCGAAGGCGCGAATTTCAGGGAAATAGCGCGTTATCGCCGAATGTTCTTTCCGCGGGCGGCTCTGCTCGGTGTCGAGAAGGCGGACGACGAACCGGAGTTCGCGAAGGATACGGACTCGGAAAAAATCCACGAGGAGCTCTTGAAAACGTTTTCCGTCCGCACCGATTATGTGCCGGAGAAGACGGAATGGCGAAAAATCGTCGAGGAGCGTCGCGTGCTCGTCCGCCGCGCGTCCGACGGGAACGTCCGAGCCTGCGCGGCGTTTTCCCGAGTCGGCAGAAAAATCGTACTGAACTTCTGGTTCGCGACAGGCGGCGGAACGCAGGTGCTCCGCGATTTGATGAGACTTGCGGCGAAGGAAGGCGCCGCCCTGCAGTTTTGGGTCCGAGACGGGAACGCGCGCGCGATTTCCCGCTACCTCGCGCATGGCGCGCAATTCGACGGACTGAACGATCTTTCCTTTCTGCGGCTTCCCTTTCCGCGAGATTAAGCGCGTATCGGTCCGGAGATGTTTTGCCCGTTGACTCGCGGGAAACGATGCCAGGCTTTTCGCCGGGAACGAAAACTTCGTTCTTGCCCCGGTATTTGCAACCGAGGCCCGAAAACGCGTTTCCGGCGGGCGCGGATTCTTGACAGCGCGGGGCGCGCGCGGTACTTTTCCCGCCACGAAAGGTGCAAATAAAATGGCTAACGAATTGGACGAAATGACCGGTCCCGTCAACGGCGCGGGGCGCGACGTGAACGTGATCGAAAAGCAGCTTCCCGTCAGAATCGGATGGGGTTCGACTCTGTTCGAAATCGTGCTGTGGTGTCTCGGCATTCTTCCGGGGCTGATTTTTCTCTTCATGAAGATCGGCGCCAAAAACTACTTCCGGCAGCTGCAGCAGAAGATTCAGGCGGACGCTTCGACCATCGACAACTACCTCGAGCAGCGGGTGCGGATTCTGCAGAATCTCGCCAAGCTGCTCGAAAAGGCGATCGATCTCGACAAGGACGTCATGAAGACCGTCGCCGCCCTTCGCGGCGGCAGGCTGGGCGACGGCGAGCGCAATGCCGTCGCGGCGCGCGTCGACGGCTGTTTCGGGCGTCTCTTCCCGCAGGTCGAGGCGTATCCCGACCTCAAGGCGCACGCCGCGATCGCCGAGGCGATCCGGCAGAACAGCTGTCTTCAGCAGGAAATCACCGCCGCGCGGCAGCTGTACAACGATTCCGTCATGCAGTGGAACACCGACGTCTTCTCCTGGCCGACGAAGCAGATCGTCGCGGCGCGCGCGGGCTACACGACGCGCATTCCGTTCACCGCGTCCGCCGAGGTCAAGGCGCAGGCGAGAGGAACGTTCTTTTGAGCGAAGACGTCCTGGAGCCGCTTGCGCGTTACCGCGACGAATTTCGCGAGAAGTTCGCCCGGCTGGCGCGCGAGAAATTCGCGGAGCTCGCGAAGCGTTCCCGCGTGGACGTCGAGGCGAACCGCAGGCTCGCGGCGGAAGTCGGAAAGCTGCAGACCGAGGCCGATTCCGCGAAAAACAGGAAGACCGGCTACGGCTGTCTGGCGGTCGTCGGTTTTTTGACCGCGGCGGCGTCGCTCGCGGGAGCGGTCGCTGCGAACGGCGAGCCCGGGCGGGCGCAGGCGTGGTGCGTTTCCGGCGTCGTCGCGGGGCTGATTCTGGGAATCGCCGTGATTCCGCGGTTCCGCGCGGCGTCGAAAAGGGTCGTCGAGCTCCGGGCGCTGATCGCCGAGAAAAAAGAAATCGCGTGGAAGCAGATGGAGCCGCTCAATCGGCTCTACACCTGGGACATCACCGTCGGGCTGATCGAGGCGACCGTGCCCCGGCTGAAGTTCGACCCGTATTTCACGGCGGAGAGGCTGGCGTCGCTGCGCGGGCGGTTCGACTGGGACGATTCCTTCAACGACGGCAAGTCCGTCATCTTCGCGCAGTCGGGCGCCGTCTGCGGGAATCCCTTCGTGTTCGGGCATTACCTCGAGATGAAGTGGGGAGAGAAGATCTACGAGGGCGCAAAGGAGATTTCGTGGACGGAGACGGTGCGCGGAAGCGACGGGAAAACGCGTTCCGTCCGAAGATACGAGACGCTGCGCGCGCACGTGACCAGGCCGATTCCCGTTTACGACGAGCGCAAGCTTCTCCTGTACGGGAACGCCGCCGCCCCGAATCTTTCGTTTTCACGCCGTCCGTCCGGTCTGACCGGAAAGGACGAGGGATTTTGGAGCTCGGTCCGCAAGCGGTGGCGCCTGAACCGGCTGAAGGCCTATTCCCGCGACCTGACCGACGATTCCGACTTCACGCTGATGAGCAACCACGAGTTCGAGACGCTGTTCCACGCGAAAGACCGCGATCACGAAGTCGAGTTCCGTCTGCTCTTCACTCCCGCGGCGCAGACGCAGATGCTGAATCTGATGAAGGACTCGACCGTCGGCTACGGCGACGACTTCACGTTCATCAAGCGGAAGAAGATGAACGTGCTTTTCTCGAAGCATCTCGACGAGGCGACGCTCGACACCGATCCTTCGCGCTTCTTCAATTGGGATTACGACGCGGCGTTCTCCTTTTTCGTCCGCTTCAACGAGAGTTATTTCAAGGCCGTTTACTTCGCGATGGCGCCGCTTCTCGCGATCCCGCTCTACCGGCAGACGCCGCCGCGCGAGGGCGCGCGTCAGGGCGTTCCCGCGGACGCGGCGGCGTCTTTCTGGGAGCTCGAGTCTCTGGCGAATCATTACGGAGAGGCCGAGTTCCGCCATCCGGACTGCGTCACCCGAAGCCTGCTCAAAACGAGAGTCGTCGCGCGCGCGGACGGCGAAAGCAGAGTGGCGGTGACCGCGTACGGCTACCGCGGGGCGGAGCGCGTCGATTACGAAGACGTGTACGGCGGCGACGGCAGACTGCACCGGGTCGCCGTGCATTGGACGGAGTATCTTCCCGTGCAGCGGACGAGCGGCATGCGCCTCCGCGAGCGCGGCGCTCCGTCGGAGCTTTTCGGAGAGCGCGCCGACGCCTCGCGCGGGAGCCTCTTCCGGCGTTCGATCGTTTCCTGCCTCGAAGCGTCTTGACTTTTCCCGCTTTCCGCGCGAGCTTTTTCCCGCCGTCGGAAGTGTGGTGCGGCTCGTTTTCGGGTTCTCCATTTATGGATTCATTTCCTCGTTCCGGCGGCTTTTTGTTTGACTCTCCGCGTTCGCCGCAGAGCATTTTCAGCGACTCCGATTTGAGCCGTCGAATGCTTCAAGGCTTTCAGAAGGATACGCGTCCGTCTTCCGGATAGGAGTCTTTTTTTTTCGCCGCGGGAGCAGAACCGCTTTCGCGCCCGTTCCCGCGGACGGATTTACAAAAAAGCGTAACGGAAGTCGCCATGTCCGGCACGGTTGAAGGTGCCCATGGAGTAGACACGCCTCACGACATGCCCACGGCTTCCGTTACGTGCGATAAAGATGCGCGACTTTGCGGAAGGATTCAATGCGAAAAACGGGATCGCGGTCTTCCGTTCCCGCGGAAATCGCTTGCGGGAACGCGGCGGAACGGCAAGATTTCCGGCATGAACGATTCCGAAAACGCTCCCGATGAAGCGGGATTTTTCTCCTGGCTCCGCAAGGCTTTCTTCACGGGGCTTTTCGTCTGTCTGCCGGTGACGCTCACGGCGTGCCTGATCGTCTGGCTCGTCAATCTCATCGCCGCGCCGGCGCGGGGCATCTTCGAGGCGGTTCTCAAGGCGCTCGACCTTTCGGGCGTGCGCGACGCGCCGTTCTTTCACGCGGGCGTGACGCTGGTTTCGGCGCTCTGCGTGGCGGCGTTTCTCGTGCTCATCGGGCACGTTTCGCGCCACGTCTTCGGGAAATGGTTTCTCAATCTGCTGGACGGCGTGTTCCGCCGGCTGCCGATGGTGAGCTCCGTTTACGCCGCGGTGAAGCAGGTCATCGACACCTTCGGCGCGGGCAAGAAGCAGACCTTCAGCAAGGTCGCGCTCGTCGAATTTCCGCGCGCGGGCGCGTGGACCTTCGCGTTTCTCACGCGCGAAACGCCGACGAAGCTCTGCGCGATGACGGGCGAAAAGCTCGTCCATCTCTTCGTGCCGACGACGCCGAATCCGACCGGCGGCTACATGATTTTCGTGCCCGAGAAAGACGTGCGCTTTCTCGACGTCTCCGTCGCCGAGGCGATGAAGACCGTCGTCTCCGGCGGCGCCGTCGTGCCCGCGAATCTGCTCGAAGCTGCGGAAGCTTCCGCGACGCCCGAAAGCGAGGCGCGCGCATGAATCTGATTCTGCTCGAAACGGAGGAGCCGCGCCAGCGTCTCGCCGCGGGAACGCCGGCGGCGACGCATCTCCGCGACGTGCTGAAGGCGCGCGCGGGCTCGACGTTCTGGTGCGGCGCGGAAAACGGCGCGCGCGGAATCGCGACCGTCGAAGCCGCGGAGCCCGACGGGAGCTTCGCCTTTTCCGTCGCCTGGGAACGCGGCGTTCCCGCGGACGCTTTTTCGCCGCCGATTCGTCTGCTTGTCGGGCTTTCGCGCCCGCAGACGATGAAGAAGATCTTCGCCGCCGCGGGCGAAATCGGCTGCCGCGAAATCCGCGTCTTCGTCACCGAAAACGGCGATCCCGCCTACGCGCGGAGCTCGCTCTGGCGCGACGGGAACGACGAGCTCCGCGCCCTCCTGCGCAAGGCGGCGGAACAGACCTGCACGACGTTTCTGCCGCCCGCGCGGCTGTTCCCGTCGCTCGCGGAAGCCTGCGCCGATCTCGCCGGCGGTCCCGCGGGATCGGCGTTCGCGCTCGACGTGTACGAGGCGGAAAGCTCGCTCGCGGACGTCGCCTTCCCGCCGCTTCCTGCGGGAACGCCGCGCGCGTTCGCGATCGGCTCGGAACGCGGCTGGACGGACGCCGAGCGGCGCGCGCTGCGGGAACGCGGCTTCGTCTTCGCGCACCTGGGCGCGCGCGTGCTGCGCACGGAAACGGCGGTCGCGGTCGCGCTCGCCGTCGCCGCCGCGCGCTCGGGGACGTGGACGCGCCACACGCCGCCGCGCTGAAAACGCCCGCGCGCCCGGGGACGCATTCTCGCATTGCGCGGAGGGCGCGGGAACGATAAATTGCGGGAAATTCGTCTTTCCCATGATTTGGATTTACCGCATCTTCATTCTCCCGTTTCTTTTGGCGATGAGCCCGTACTTCGTCGGGCGCATGCTCAAGCGCGGCGGCTACGGCAAGGATTTTTCGCACCGTTTCGGGAACGTTCCCGCGCTGCCGCCGCGCCGCGAAGGCGTAAGGCGCGTCTGGATACAGGCCGTCTCCGTCGGCGAGACGGAGGCCGTCGCGCCGCTGCTCCGAAAGCTCAAGGAGCGCGGCGACACGGAAGTCGTGCTGACGACGACGACGAGCACCGCCTACAAGATCATCCGCGAAAAATACGCGGATCTCGTCTCCGCCTACGCGTGTTTTCCGATCGACTTCTGGCCGTTTTCGGCGAAGGCGTGGCGGCGCTTCGACCCGACGCTCGTCGTGCTGATGGAAGGCGAGCTCTGGCCCGAGCACCTGCATCAGGCGCGGGCGCGCGGCGTTCCCGTGCTGCTCGTGAACGCGCGGCTTTCGGACAAGTCCTTCCGCCGCTACCGGGCGGCGGGCTTCGTCGCACGGCGCGTCTTCGGGCTCGTCGATTTCGTCTGCGCGGGAACGGGCAACGATTTCGAGCGCTTCCGCGCGCTCGGCGTTCCCGAGACGAAGCTCGCGCTGACGGGCAACATGAAATTCGACGCCGCGGGCGGCGGGGCTTTCTCCGACGCGGAGAAGGCGGCGCTCTACCGCGAGCTTTTCGCGCCGAGCGCGCCGACCGGGAAGGCGGGCGCGGTGCTGCTCGGTTCGTCCACCTGGCCGGGCGAAGAGGAGGTCGTGCTCGACGCGTTCCGCCGCGCGCGCGCGGACGATCCCGCGCTGAAGCTGCTCATCGTGCCGCGCCATGCGGAACGCCGCGCGGAAATCGTCGCGCTGCTCGAAAAGAGCGAATTCCGCTGGTATCTGCGCTCGAAGACGGCGCCGGCGGACGTTCCCGCGGACGCGGACGTCTGCGTCGCGGACACGACGGGCGAGCTGCGCCGGCTGACGCAGGCGGCGTCCGTCGCCTTCGTCGGCAAAAGCCTTCCGCCGAACAAGGGCGGGCAGACGCCGATCGAGTGCGCCGCCGCGGGCGTGCCGCTCGTTTACGGCACGGAGATGAGCAATTTCAAGGACGTCTGCCGCATGCTCGAGGACATCGGCGCGGCGATCAAGGTGCGCGACGGGAACGAGGCGGCGGAGACGCTGCGGCGCCTGCTCAAGGACGACGCGGCGCGCGCGCGCATGTCCGAACGCGAACGCAAGTGGCACGCGGACAATCAGGGCGCGACCGCGCGCGTGCTCGAAAAAATTCTCGAAATCACGGAGGCTTCCCGATGAGCGTCCTCATCCGTCTGCTCGGCTGGTTCACGGCGGCGCTGCCGGAACGCGTCGCGGCGCTTCTCGCCCGCGCGCTCGGGAGCGCGGTCTTTCTGCTGATGCGTTCCCGCCGCGCGCTGATGCTGCGCAACCTGCATCACTGCTTCCCGGAAAAGACGGAGGCGGAGCGCCGCGCGATCGCGCGCGAAAGCGCGTGCCGCATGGTGGAGATGGGTATGTTCGTGCTCGCCTCGCCGCATTTTTCGGAGGCGCGCATCCGGCGTAATTTTTCGATGGATACGTCCTTCGTCGACGCCGTCGTCGCCGAGAACGTGCCGGTCGTCGCCGGCGTGCCGCATTTTTCGCTGATGGAGGCGTTGACGATGATTCCCGTCTTCGCCGAAAGCGTGCGCGGGCGCGACTGCGGCGTCTTCTACCGGCCGTTCGACGCTCCCGCGATAGAGCGTTGGGTGAAGGCGACGCGGGAACGCTTCGGCTTCCGTCTGCTTTCGCGCAAAAAGGGGTTGACGCAGGCGATTTCCTTTCTCGACCGCAACGGCATCGTGTGCGTGCTCTTCGACCAGAGCGCGGGCAAGCGCCGCGGCGCGCTCTCGCTTTTCGGCAACCGCATCGTCACGTCGAGCACGCTGGCGGGAACGCTTGCCGCCGGCAAGCGGAACTCCGAGCTGCTCGCCGTGTACTGCCGCCGCGAGGGATTCTGGCGCGGGCGCGTCGTCGTCGAGCGGCTGACGCCCGCGCGGCGCACGATCGCGGACTGCACGGTCGCGCTCGACCGCTGGCTGGAATCGAAGCTCGCCGAGAGCGACGACCTCTGCGCGGACTGGCTCTGGATGCACGACCGCTGGAAGGGGCTCGAAGGCTTCAATCTCGAACACCGCAAGAGCATTCTGCCGGAGACGCTCGCGGCGCGCGGGCTCGCGGAACTGCCGCGCGGCAAGCGCCTGTGGATCCGCCTGCCGAACTGGCTCGGCGACGTCGTGATGGCGTTCCCGCTGATCCGGGCGATCCGCGCCGCGCGGCCGGACACGGAGATCACGCTGCTCGCGCGGAAGCATTTTCTGCCGATGCTGGAGCCGCTCGGCGTCGCCGACCGCCTCGTCGCGCTCCCGCCCAAAGGCAAGGGCTACTGGAAATTCTGCCGCTCGCTGCGCGCGGAGTATCCGGACCAGCACCTGCTGTTCACGAACTCGCTGCGCGGCGATCTCGAGGCGCTGCTCATGGGCGCGCCGCGTCGCTTCGGCATGGTGCGGCCCGGGCATCCGCGCCCGCTGCTCACGAAGAAGTGGCGCGTTCCCGCGGATCTGAATCTGACGAAAGTCCACCAGACACGCGTCTGGGAACGCTGGCTGCGCGAGTCGTGCGGGCTGCTCGCGCCGCTCGACGCTTCGCCGATCGCGATCGCCGCGGAAAAGAAAAAACGCCTCGGGCTCATCTGCGGCACGGAAAATTCTCCGGAAAAACGCTGGAGCGTCGGGCGCTGGCGCGAGCTGATCGCGCTCGTCCGCGAAGCGTTCCCGGACGTCGAGATCT
This sequence comes from Opitutia bacterium, assembly GCA_004558035.1. Classification (GTDB taxonomy): domain Bacteria; phylum Verrucomicrobiota; class Verrucomicrobiia; order Opitutales; family UBA953; genus Spyradosoma. The sequence goes on along the minus strand of SFEJ01000023.1, from coordinate 15,295 downwards.
GCCTCTTCGGCACGGCGAAGGACGGCGCCATCACCGCGCGCGTCGCGGAAGGGCAGGACGAAAAAGTCGTGGACCGCGCCGGCAAGACCGATCTGCCGACCTACATGCGCGAGCTCGCGTCCTGCCGCGTGATCTGCGGGAACGACACCGGCGGCATGCACCTGGCGAACATGCTCGGCGTTCCCGTGGTCGGCGTCTTCGGGCCGACGAATCCCGTGCGCACGGGCCCGATCTTCGACGCGCCCGTGAAGATTCTCCAGCCCGAGGGCTGCCCGCCGACCGGCGGAGCGGACATCGAGGGCGTTCCCGCCGCGCGCGCGTTCGACGCCGTCGCGGAATTTCTGCGATGAGGCGGGAAGAACCGATTTCCGCGCTTCCCGCCGCCCGCCGCCGCTCCGCCTTCTGACCTTTTACCCTCCGAACCTTTTCCCCTCTCCGCATGACCTTCACCTTATTCATCGATTACCTCGGCACGTTCGCCTTCGCGATCAGCGGCATCCGCCGCGCGTCCGCCAAACGCTTCGACCTCTTCGGCGCGATGGTCGTCGGCTTCGCCACGGGCTGCGGCGGCGGCACGCTGCGCGACATCATGCTCGGGCAGACGCCGTTCTGGATGCAGTCGAAGACGCCGTTCTGGGAAGGCGGCTTCACGTATCTGCTCGTCGTGCTTTTCGCGCTCGCGCTCGTCTCGGCGCTCGGACGCTACCTGCTGCGGATGAACGACACGATCTTCATCTTCGACGCGATCGGGCTCGGGCTCTTCACGGTCGTCGGCATCGAAAAGACGCTCGCGTGCGGCTTCCCGATCTGGGTCGCGATCCTGATGGGCATGGTGACGGGCGCGGGCGGCGGCGTCTTCCGCGACATCTTCATCAACGTCGAGCCGCTCGTCTTCCGCAAGGACATCTACGCGCTCGCGTGCGTCTTCGGCGGGCTCGTTTACGTCGGCTGCGTCGCGCTCGGGCTCGATTCCGTCACGACGCAGATCGTCACCGCGCTGAGCGTCATCGCCCTGCGCGGCATCGCGATGACGCGCCACTGGACGCTTCCCGTGCTGCGCCGCGACGTCGCCGAATACGACGAGAACGACAGCCGCATCTGGCGCGATTTCGGCAAGACGCCCTCCGAAGGCGTCGGCTGCTTCAATCTGCAGGTCGTCGCCGCCTCGATGAGCGACATCGCCGAAATCAACGACTCCGACGCCGCGGCGGTGGAGCTCTGTTCCGCGCCGGAACTCGGCGGGCTCACGCCGGACCGCGCGCTGATGCGCGACGCCTGCGCGCAGAGCCGGCTGCCCGTTTCCGTGATGATCCGCCCGACGGACCGCGATTTCGTCTATACCGAAGACGAGTTTGCGACGATGCTCGACGACGTCGCCTACGTCGCGCGCGAGACCAAGGCGGAAGGCATTTCCGTCGGCGTGCTGACGGCGGACGGGAACGTGGACGTCGCGCGGCTGCGGCGCCTGATCGAGGCCGCGGGAAGGCTGAAGATCTCCTTCAACCGCGCCTTCGAACAGGCGAACGATCCCGTCGCCGCCTACGCGCAGCTGGCGCGGCTGAAGGTCGCCTCGATTCTCACGACGGTTTCGCCGACGCTCGACCTGCTGCCGCGCGCGCCCGTGCGTCTGCGCGTCGGCGGCGGCGTGAAGCCCGAACACCTGCCGGACCTGCGTTCCCGCGGGCTGATGAACATCCACATGGGGCGCGCCGTGCGCCGCAAGCTCACCTTCGAATCGTCGGTGGATTCGTCGAAAGTCTGGGAATTCACGCACGCCTGAACGATGAATTTCGCGCGGACGGTCTTCGCCTTTTTCGGGCTTTGCGCGGCGGCGTGCTTCGCCGGCGTTCCCGCCGCGCGCGCGGAAGTTTCCGAAGACTTCGCCGAACGCGCCTGGCGCTTTCTCGCGGACAACGTTCCCGCGCAGGACCGCGCGCTTGTCTCCGAAGATTTTCTGCGCGAAAACTGGAGGCTCGCTCTGGAGACGCGCGACGCGGCGCCGTGGGCGCGCGGCGTGCCCGAGGACGTTTTCTTCGACGCCGTCCTGCCGTATTCTTCGGTCGGCGAGGCGCCCGAACGCTGGCGGGCGCTTTTCCGCGAGCGCTTTCTGCCGCTCGTCGCGCGCTGCGGGAACGCGACCGAGGCGGCGGAAACGCTGAACCGGGAAATCTGGAAGACGATCGGCGTCGTTTACGGCCCCGGACGCGAGCGCCCGGACCAGTCGCCTTTTCATTCGATGCGCCTCGGCGTCGCGTCGTGCACGGGGCTCTCGATTCTGCTCGCGGACGCGTGCCGCGCCGTCGGCGTTCCCGCGCGGCTCGTCGGCTGCCGCTGGCGCCGCAAGCCCGGCAATCACACCTGGGTGGAGATCTGGGACCGCGGCGCGTGGCGCGCGATCGGCGCCTTCGACTCGCCGAAGGCGGACGAGCTCTGGTTCGCCGACGACGCGCGCGAGGCCGTCGCCGCGTCCGAATACGCGATTTACGCGACCGCCTGGGCGCCGACGGGAACGCGCTTTCCCGCCGCCTGGCGCGAAGCGAACGACGCCCGCGCGCCCGTTCCCGCGCGCGACGTTACGGCGCGCTACGCTCCCGCGGACGCCGTGCCCGCGCTCCCGCGCCTCGCTCTCGACCTGCGCGACGCCGCCGGACGGCGCGTTTCCGTGCGCGTGCGCCTCGTCGAAAAGGCGAGCGGAAAGATTCTCGCCGAGGGCGAAACGCGCGACGCCTCTTCCGACTTCAATCGGCATTTCTCCGCCGCGCTTCCCGCGGGAACGGAAGTGGAGATTTTCTGGGAGGACTCGGGCGTCTTTCGTCGCCTCGGCGAAAGCGTCGTTCCCGAACACGCCTCCGTGCTGACGCTCGCGCTCCCGCCAAGCTTCTGACTTTTCAAATGAACTCCGACTTCAAAGATTTTTATCTGCTTCTCGGCGTTTCGCCGAGCGCGACGCCCGCGGAAATCAGGCACGCCTGGCACGCGAAGATGCTGGAATGCCATCCCGACCGCCACTTGGGCGAAGAGGCGCGCTACGAGCAGATTTCGCGCGAGATCAACGCCGCCTACGCCGTGCTTTCGAACCCGCAGGAGCGCGCGGCCTTCGACGTCGTGCGCGCGTCGTATCTCCGCGAGCGCGTGAAGCGTTCGGCGGGAGCCCGCAAGGCGGCCGAGAAGGGCGCGAAAAAGGACGCGAAAAAAGAAAAGGCGGCAACCGCGCCGAAAAGCGGGGAGCCGCGCCGCCCGTGGAAATGGCGGGAACGGCTCTGCCTGACGCTGCTGACGTGCAGCCTCGCGGTTTACCTGCTCGCGCTTCCGCCGTGGGAAAAATGCGGTCCTCCGCTGCTCGCTTATCTGCTTTCCGGCAAGTCGGCGGGCGCGACGCCCGAGCTGCCGATTTTCGGCGCGGTGCTGATCTGCGCCGTTCCCGTGGTCGCCTACGTGGTCTGCGGGAGAATTTTTCGGGAACGGCTCGTGCCGCTCGCCGGGCTTTCCGTCTTTTCGTTCGCGCTCGCCTGCGCGGGAACGTTCATCATCCCGCTCAAGGAACACCCGGAGGCGCTTTCCTGCGTGATCGCGCCGTTCGCGCTGATTTGCGTCTACCGCAGTTTCGGGCAGAACGCGCGGCTCGTCGCGGGAACGGCGGCGCGCGTGCTCGCGCTCGCGTTCTGCGCGGTGATCTACCGCGCGGCGACGCTGGCTTTCGGCGCGGCGGAACCGCTGCTCGCGGCGGGCTCGTTCCTGCTCCTCTGCGGCTTCATGGCGGCGTGGGCCTGCGGCGACTTCCTCGGCAAATCCGACTGAACGGCGCGACGGGCGTCGCGTTTCAAAAATTTCGTTGCCGCGGGAGGAGGGGGAGCGTATTTTCGTCGCAATTTCCTCATTTTTCTCAACGTGTCCGTTTCGTCGCCATACCTTCGCTCCTGGGGCTCGGTCTTTTCGGAATTTTTTGAAAAGGCCTGGGACTTTCTGCGCCGTTCGGACAAGCTCACGCCGCTTCTCATCGGGCTGCTGAGCGCGCTCGGCGTGGCGGGCATCTATTCTTCGGGAACGTTCCGCGGGAGCGACGATTGGGAGAAGCAGCTGGGCTTTCTGGCGGCGGGCGCGGTCGTTTACATGATCGTCGCGGCGATTCCGTTCAAATTCTACAAGGACTGGAGCAATCTTTTTTACATTCTGGGCGTGGCGCTGCTGATTCCCATCGCGGTCTGCGCGCTGCTGAAGATGAATCTGGGGAACTTCATCCACTCGGTGAACGGCTCGCGGCGCTGGTATTTCCTGGGTTCGTTCGGGCTGCAGCCGTCGGAGTTCGCGAAGATCACGACGCTGATCATGCTCGCGAAGCTGCTTTCGCTGAAGCCGCTGGGCGCGTTCCGCGATTCGTGGCGGTGGGTGCTGAAGGCGGCGATCGTCGCGGGCGTGCCGTGGTTTCTCATCGTCGTGGAGCCGGATCTGGGCTCGAGCATCGTCTATGTTCCCGTCGTGCTGGCGCTGCTTTGGCTGGCGGGGCTTTCGCGGAAGTTCTTTCTGACGGTCGGGATCGCGGGTGCGCTGCTGGCTTCGGTGGTCGCGACGGACATTTATTTTTACCGCGAGCGCATCGTCACGTATTACCAAGAGCAGGGAGAGCGTCCGCGCAATCCCGCGCTGGACATCCGCGGGCAGTATCAGGCGGTCTCCTGGCTGCCGCTGAAGGACTACCAGCGGGAACGTCTGCTTTCGTTCGTCGATCCGAACGCGATCGACCCGAAAGGCATCGGGTCGAGCTGGAACGTGCGCCAGGCGCTGATTTCCGTGGGCAAGGGCGGACTGACGGGAACGGGCTTCAACCGCGGCATGCAGGCGAAGCTCGGCTATCTGCCGGAACTCGCGGCGCACAACGACTTTCTTTTCTCCGTCTTGGCGGAGGAATACGGTTTCGCGGGGTGCGCGGGACTGATTTCACTGTATCTTCTGATGGCGTTTCGCGCCCTGCGGATTTCCGCCCGCGCGCGCGACGCGTTCGCTTCACTTTTGTCGGCGGGGATCGCCGTCGTGCTGATGACGCATGTGCTCATCAACGTCGGAATGAACATCGGCTTGATGCCGGTGACGGGGCTGTCCCTGCCGTTTCTGAGCTACGGAGGATCTTTTGTTCTGAGCTGCTTCATTCTTTTCGGGCTGCTGCAAAGCGTGCACAGCCATACGCTGCGGGAGGGCGAGCGCAACGGCGCCGCCGTGCCCGACGCGGCGGAAACGGCTCGGGCGACGATCTCTCCGGCTTAAAAACACAATGCAACCAACCAAATAAACACCATGCCGGATATTCCTGAAAACGATAATTTGCCGCACGACGAAAACGAGGATCTGCGCCGCCCGCCGAAACCTCACGAAGTCGAAGCGCTCCCGCCCGAAAAAATCAAGGGAGACGCGGCCCAACGCGCGAAGAAGCTTCCCATCATTCAGCGCATCATCAAGCATTTCTCGAAGGATCGGGAACGCTTCCGCGAACTCGTCATCAACTCCGAGCCGCTCGAAAAGCGCGCCGCGCTCCTCACCGACGGCGTGCTCGAAAAATACGAGCTCGAGCGCACGGACGAGAAGCGCGTCGTCGGCGCCATCTACAAGGGCCGCATTCAGAATCTCGAAAAAGGTCTGAAGGCCGCCTTCGTGGACATCGGCGAGCCCAAGAACGCGTTTCTCCACTATTGGGACATGCTGCCCGCCGCGAACGACTCGTCCGTCGAGTTCATCCGCGACAACGAAAGCGCCGAACAGAAGTCCAAGCGCGAAAAATACAAGATCACGGACATTCCCGAGCTCTTCCCGATCGGCTCCGAAATCGTCATTCAGGTGACGAAAGGGCAGATCGGCACGAAAGGTCCGCGCACGACGACGAACATCGCCATTCCCGGCCGCTTCATCGTCCTCATGCCGTTCTCGGGCCAGTGCGGCGTCTCCCGCAAGATCGAGGATTCCGCCGAGCGCGATCGCCTCAAGAAAATGCTGCGCCGCCTGACGATTCCGGAAGGCATGGGCGTCATCATCCGCACGGCGGGCGAGGGCAAGAAGCTCCGCTACTTCGTGCGCGACCTGCACATGCTGCTCAAGCGCTGGGCGGCGATCTGCAACGTCATCAACACGACGTCGAAGCCCTGCATGCTCTATCAGGAGCCGGGGCTCATCGAACGCACCGTGCGCGACTTCCTCACGGAAGACGTGGACCGCATCCTCGTCGATTCCGAAGAGGACTACCAGACGATCCTCAAGCTCGTCGGCGAAATTTCGCCGCGTTCCCGCGGCAAGGTCGTCCTCTACAAGGACAACATTCCGATCTTCGAACGCTTCAACATCGAGCGCCAGATCGAGCAGACCTACATGCGCCGCGTGCCGCTCCCGTCCGGCGGCGAAATCGTCATCGACGAGACCGAGGCGCTCACCGCGATCGACGTCAACACGAGCGGCCATAAGGGCAAGGGCGACGCCAAGGACTTCATCGTCCAGGCGAACATCGAGGCGGTGAAGGAATCCGCGCGCCAGATTCGTCTGCGCAACCTCGGCGGGCTCATCATCATCGACACCGTGGACATGAAGAACCCGAAGGACCGCAAGGCCGTCTTCAACGCCCTCCGCGACGCGATGAGCATGGACCGCGCGAAGCACCAGATTCTGCCGATTTCGCAGCTCGGCATTCTGCAGATGACGCGTCAGCGCCAACAGGAAAGCAACACGACGTCGCTCTACATGGGCTGCCCGTACTGCCAGGGACGCGGCACCGTGAAGAACTCCCGCGCGATCAGCGTCGAAATCCAGCGCCGCATCGTCAGCGTGACGCGCCGCCTGCGCTCCGACGCGAAGAACGTCGGCAAGGAACTCGCCTTCCGCGTGTTCCTGCACCCGATGAATCTCGACCGCCTGCGCGGGGACGACCGCAGCAGCATCGCGGATCTGGAAAAGGCGTACAACATCCGCCTTTCGTTCCGCGCGGACCCGTCGTTCCACGTCGAGAACTTCAAGGTCGTCAACATGGAGACCGGCGAGGAAATGCGCTGATCCGCGCCTCCTTCCCGAGAAAAAGGCGTTCCCGCGAAACACGCGCGGGAACGCCTTTTTTGCGTCTCTTCCCCGATGACTTTTTTCGGAAAAAGCTCAAAGCTTAAAGGGAAGTTCGTGCGGGCGGATTTTCGGGGAAGCGACAGGAAGGATCGCTTTCCTCGAAAGAAACTTCTGTCGACTTTTGAGACTTCCAGTAAAAAATCTTTGCGCCTTGGCGTCTTGGCGGGAAAAAGTTTCTGCGGACGGATTCCGACAAGCGACAAGAATGTCGCTTCTCCCCTAAAAACTTCCTTTGACTTTGCGGTTTTTCTTTCGCGTCAGCGGGCTTTGCGGGCGGCGGTCTTCATGGAGGCGGCGAAGGCGCGGAGGGCGGCGCGCAGCGCGGGAACGTCGTCGCGGTGCTTTTCGATGAGGCGCACGACGGCGGAGCCCGAAATCGCTCCCGCGGCGCCCGCGTCGAGCGCGGCGCGCACCTGCGCGGGCTCGGAGATGCCGAAGCCGAGCACGGGCGGCGGCGCGCCGAATTTCTTCAGCGCGGCGAGCACGCGGTCCACGGGAACGCCGGCGCGGGATTCCGTTCCGGTGACGCCCGCGCGCGAGAGCAGGTAGGTGTAGCCGTGCCCGAATTTCGCGACGGCTTCGAGCGTCGCCTCGTCCGCGTTCGGCGGCGCGATGAACACGAGCGGCAGCCCCGTCTTCGCGGAAATCTCGCGGAACGGCGCGCTCATCTCCACGGGAACGTCGGCGACGAGCAGCGAGTCCGCTCCTGCCGCGAGCGCGTCGCGGAAGAATTTTTCCGCGCCTCGGCGGACGATGAGGTTCGCGTACACGAGGAGCCCGATCGGGATTTCGGGATGGCAGCGGCGCACGTCCGCGATGATCGCGAAGCAGTCGTCGATGCGCGTTCCCGCGTCGAGCGCGCGGTTGTCCGCGGCCTGAATCGTCGGGCCGTCCGCGAGCGGATCGGAGAAGGGGAAGCCGAGCTCGAGCGCGTCCGCGCCGCCTTCGATCAGCGCTTCGACGGCCTCGCGCGAGGCGTTTTTGTCGGGATCGCCGAGCACGACGAAGGGAATGAAGGCGCCTTCGCGCGCGCTTTCGAGCGAGGAAAAAAGTTTTTGGTAACGCATTTTTTGTAAGGCTGAAGTTTGATTCTTAAAAGACGGATCAATCGTTGTTCACTAATTTCATCACCGTTTCCAGGTCTTTGTCGCCGCGGCCGGAGAGGTTGACGACGAGAATCTGCTCCTTGTCGGGATTCGCGCGGATCAGCTTCAGCGCGTAGGCGAGCGCGTGCGAGGATTCGAGCGCGGGAATGATGCCTTCTTCGCGGCAGAGGTCGCGGAACGCGGCGAGCGCCTCGGCGTCCGTCACGTTCACGTATTCCGCGCGCCCGGTCTGCGCGAGAAAGGCGTGCTGCGGGCCGACGGCGGGAAAGTCCAGCCCCGCGGAAACGGAGTAGGATTCCTGAATCTGGCCGTCGTCGTCCTGCATGAGCGGCGCGCGCATGCCGAGGTAAATTCCCGTGCCGATGTTCCCGCCGCCGGAGATCGCCGCGCCGTGCAGCCCGGTCTCGACGCCCTTGCCGCCGGGCTCGACGCCGATGAGGCGCACGCCGGGCTCGTCGATGAAGTCCGCGAAGATGCCGATCGCGTTGGAGCCGCCGCCGACGCACGCGAGCACGGCGTCGGGCAGGCGCGCCTCCTTCTTCAGGCACTGCGCCTTGGCTTCCTCGCCGATGACGCGCTGGAACTCGCGCACGATCGTCGGGAACGGGTGCGGGCCCGCCGCCGTGCCGAGCAGGTAGTGCGTGTCGGCGTAGCTCGCCGTCCAGTCGCGGATCGCCTCGTTGCAGGCGTCCTTGAGCGTGCGCGAGCCGGTCTTGATCGGCACGACTTCGGCGCCGAGCAGCTTCATGCGGAAGACGTTCGGGCGCTGGCGTTCGCAGTCCTTTTCGCCCATGTAGACGCGGCATTTCAGCCCGAGCAGCGCGCACGCGATCGCGGTCGCGACGCCGTGCTGGCCCGCGCCGGTCTCGGCGATGATGCGCGTCTTGCCCATGCGCTTGGCGAGCAGCGCCTGGCCGAGCACCTGATTGGTCTTGTGCGCGCCGCCGTGGAGCAGGTCTTCGCGTTTGAGGTAGAGCTTCGTGCGCGTTCCCGCGGTGAGGTTTTTCGCGAGCGTGAGCGGCGTCGGGCGGCCGGCGAATTCCGTGAGCAGTTCGCGCAGCTCGGCGCGGAAGGCGGGATCGGCCTGCGCCTCGACGAACGCGTTTTCGAGCTCGCGGAGCACGGGAACGAGAATCTGCGGGACGTACATGCCGCCGAATTCTCCGAAGAACGGATTGAGTTTTGTGTTCATGGTCTGGTTACGTTTGTTTGAAAAGGAAAGGGAAGTGGCTCGGAGCTGGTGACTGGGAACTGGAGATCAGCGGGATCGGATTTCGAAAAATTTTGCCGACGGCAAAATCCGCAAAGTTCTAGTCACCAGTTCCCGATTGCCAGCCACTTTTTTCATTCGTGGAAATTCGTGTTCATTCGTGGTTTCAAAAAGAACGGACAGCCTCGAAGGCGGCTCGGATTTTTTCCGCGGACTTCACGCCGGGAGCGCTCTCGACGCCGGAATTGAAATCCAGCCCGAGGCAGCCGACGCGGTGCGCGGCGCGCGCGTTTTCCGGCGAAATTCCGCCCGCGAGCAGGGCGCGGCGCTTCGTCTCCGCGGGAATTTCCTCCCAGTCGAAGGGCGTTCCCGTGCCGCCGCGGCCGCTGTCGAGCACGAAGCGGTCGAACGGCGCCGCGTCGCTTTCGCCCGCGCGGAAGGCGTCCGCCGCGTCGGCGCTCAGCGCCTTCCACACGCGCGTTCCCGCAGGCAGTTTTTCGCGCAGGCGCGCGGCGAAATCGGCGTTCTCCTCGCCGTGGAGCTGCACGACGCGGAGCCCGAGCGCCGCCGTCGTTTCCGCGACCGTTTCGAGCGGCTGATTCTGGAATACGCCGACGAAATCGAGTCCCGGCGTTCCCGCGACGATTTCCGCCGCGCGTTCCTGCGAGACGCGGCGTGGCGATTTTTCCGCGAAGATGAGCCCGCCGAAGACCGCTCCCGCGTCGCGCGCGGCGCGGGCGTCCTCCGCGCGCGTGAGCCCGCAGACCTTGTTTTCGCCGAGAATCAGCGCACGGCAGGCGCGGTCGAGATCGCGTTCCCGCATGAGCGAGGTGCCGACGAGAAACGCGTCGGCGAAGGGCACCGTGGCGAGCGCGTCCGCGTGCGAGCGAATTCCGGATTCGGCGACGCGCACGGCGTCCGCGCGTACGGCGGCGGAGAGTTCCCGCGTGCGCGCGACGTCGGTCTCGAGCGTGCGCAGGTTGCGGTTGTTGATGCCGATCACGCGCGCGCCGAGGGCGTTCGCGCGGCGCACGTCGTCCGCCGAATCCGCTTCGGTGAGCACGCCCATGCCGAGCGAATGCGCGAGCGCGGCGAGCCCGGAATACGTCGCGTCGTCGAGCACGGAAAGCATCAGCAGCACGGCGTCGGCGCCGAGACTGCGCGCGAGAAAGATCTGATACGGATCGACGACGAATTCCTTCGCGAGCACGGGCTGCGCGAGGCGCGCGCGCACGAGCGGCAGATTTTCGTAGCGACCCTGAAAGAATTTTTCGTCGCAGAGCACGGAGACGGCGTCGGCGCGGCGCGCGTAAACGTCGGCGATCGCGCCCGGATCGAAATCGGCGCGGATCAGCCCCTGCGAGGGCGACGCCTTTTTGCATTCGAGAATGAACGCGGGAACGCCCGCGCGCCGGCGCCGTTCGAGCGCGCCGTAGAAGTCGCGGTCGCTCGGGACGACGTTCCCGCGGAAGCTTTCGAGCGGGCGGACGCGCTTGCGTTCGGCGAGCTCTTCGCGCTTCGCGGCGACGATGGTTTCGAGAATGTTCATGGGAAAAACGGAAAGTGGAAAATGGGAAACGGAGTCGAGTGGCTTGGAGCTGGTAACTGGTGACTGGTGTTCAGCGGATTCGGATTTCGAAAAATTTTGCCGACGGCAAAATCCGCAATTCACAAGTCACCGTCTCCGAGCTCCCAGCCACCGCTTTTTTCATTTGCCTTGGGTGAACTCCGTGATCTCGCGTGCGCGCTCCCACGCCTTGCCGGAGGCGAGCGTCTCGAGCGCGAGCTTCGCGCCCTCGGCGAGCGTCGCGACGTTGCCGTTCATGTAGAGCAGCGGCGCCACGTTCGCGGCGATAGTGGCGTTGTGCGCGTCCGTGCCGTTCCCGCGCAGAATCGCTTCCGTGATCTTGCGGTTCTCCTCCGGATTGCCGCCGAGCACGCTTTCCGGCGGGAACGCGGGCAGGCCGAAGTCGCTCGGCGCGAGCTCGTATTCGCGGATTTCGCCATCGGGGAAAAGTTCCGCGCACTGCGTTTTTCCGCTGACGGAGACTTCGTCGAGCCCGTTCCCGTGGACGACCATCGCGCGGCGGAATCCGCGCCGCCGCAGCGCCTCCGCGATCGGACGGACGAGCGCCGGCGAATACACGCCGAGCAGAATGAACGTCGGGTTCGCGGGATTGATCAGCGGGCCGAGCACGTTGAAGATCGTGCGCGTCTTCATCGCCTGGCGCACGGGCGCGGCGTAGCGCATGCCGCCGTGGTAATACGCCGCGAAAAGGAAGCAGAAGCCGAAGCGGTCGAGGCATTCGCGCGCCGCCGCCGGCGGAATCGTCGTCTTCATGCCGAGCGCGTTGAGCAGGTCCGACGAGCCGGACTTCGACGACACGCTGCGGTTGCCGTGCTTGGCGACCTTCACGCCGCAGGTCGCGGCGACGATCGCCGACGTCGTCGAAATGTTGATCGTGCCCACGCCGTCGCCGCCCGTGCCGACGATGTCGCAGAAATCGTAGTCCGGGCGCGGGAACGGACGCGCGTTCTCCGAGAGCGCCGCCGCCGCGCCGCTGATTTCCTCCGGCGTCTCGCCCTTGAGCTTGAGCGAGGTCAGAATCGCCGCGAGCGTCGCGGGCTCGACGTTCCCGCGGATGATCTCCGAGAAGAGCTCGCGCGTCTGCTCCGCCGAGAGATTTTTCCCCGCGTAGAGCAGGTTGAGCAGCGCCTGCACGTCCGCGCGGCGCGATTCGCCGGAGACGAGGTCGAGCGTCCGCCGGAGCAGCTCCGAGCCGTTCGGCGACATGATCGATTCCGGGTGGAACTGGAAGCCGACGACGCGGTCGGCGCGGTTCATCACCGCCATCGCCGTGCCGTCGCACTGCGCGATGACTTCGAGCGTCGCGGGAACGACCGTCGCCGCGAGCGAGTGATAGCGCGCGAAGGGCAGGGGGCTCGGCATGCCTTCGAACGGGCCCGTTCCCGTGTGCGAAATCAGCGAGCTCTTGCCGTGCATGATTTCCGGCGCGGGTCCGACCACGCCGCCGTAGAAGCGGCAGATCGCTTGGTGCCCGAGGCAGATGCCGACGATCGGGAACTTGCGGTGGCAGAGCGCGATCAGCCGCAGCAGACAGCCCGCTTCGTCGGGCGTTCCCGGGCCGGGAGAGATGACGAGGATCGGGTCCTTCGCCTCCTTCATCTTTTCGAAGATCTTCTCCGCCGCGATGCTGTTGCGGTAAACGCGGACGTCGTGCCCGGCGGAGCGGAACTCGTCCACGAGGTTGTACGTGAACGAATCGAAGTTATCGAGCAGGAAAATGTTTTTGCCCATGGTCTGTCTTGTATTTGAAATTTAATTGCAAAAAAGGGAAAGCTCCTTCGAAGCGCCGTTCTTCAGCCGTTGAAGGTCAGGACCTTCCCCTGCGCCTGCGCGACGGCGACGAGCGGCGCCATCGCCTTGTTGCGGGATTCGTCCGCCTCGTTCTGCGGCACGGAATCGAGCACCACGCCGCCGCCCGCCTGGACGGTCGCGACGCCGTTTCTCACGAACGCCGAGCGGATCAGGATGCACGTGTCCATGTCGCCGTTCCCGCCGAGCCAGCCGACCGCGCCGCCGTAGCTGCCGCGGCGTTCCCGCTCGACTTCGCGGAGCAGCTCCGTCGCGCGGATCTTCGGCGCGCCCGTGAGCGTGCCCATGTTCATGCACGCGAGATAGGCGTGGAGCGCGTCGAGATCGTCGCGCAGCTCCGCGACGACGTGCGAGACGAGGTGCATCACGTGGCTGTAGCGGTCCACCTTGAGCAGCTCGCTCGTGCGGCGCGTGTTCGGCTTCGCGATGCGCGCGAGGTCGTTGCGCGCGAGATCGACGAGCATCAGGTGCTCCGAAAGCTCCTTCGTGTCCATGCGCAGCCCGAACTCGACGCGAGAATCGAGGTCGCAGTTGATCGTGCCGTCCGCGTTGAAGCCGCGCCGCCGCGTTCCCGCGATCGGGTAGAGCTCGACGAGGCGCGTCGCCGCCGTGAACTTCACGGAAATTTCCGGCGAGGCGCCGAACACCGTGAACTCGCGGTCGTCCACGTAAAACATGTACGGGCTCGGGTTGTTCTTCTTGAGCGCGCGGTAGGCGGCTTCGGGATTCGGGCAGGGCGCGCTGAAGCTGCGCGACGGCACGACCTGGAAGATGTCGCCCTTGCGGATGAAGGTCTTGAGGTATTCGACCTCGGCGCAGTAAGTCTTGTCGCTCTTGCCGAGCGCGACCGGGAGCGTCTCCGTCGGCTGCCGCGCCGGCTCGGGAACGGCGGGAACGCCCGCGGGAACGAAGGCGTCGCACGCGGCGGCGAGCGCCTCGGCGCGCGCGCGGATTCTTTCGAGCTCTTCGGCGGAGTCGCCCAGCGCGAGCGAGAAGATTTCCGTCGTGCGCTCGACGTGGTTGATCTTCACCGCTGTTTCCGCGAGGTAGAAAAGAAAGTCCGGGCAGGTGTTCGCGCCCTCGGCGACGGCGGGGAGCTTTTCGAAGACTTCGACGAGGTCGTAGCCGAAAATGCCGCCGAGCAGAAAGCGCTCGGCGTCGTCGCGCGGCGAAAACGTCTCGCGCAGCGCGCGGAGCACGTCGAGCGGCGAACGCGCGCGCAGGCGGGTTTCCTCGTCCTGCTCGGGATCGATCGGCGGGAACGCGAAGACGAGCGTCGCCGGGCTTTCCGCCTCGGCGGGAACGTCCGCGAGCGCGGCGCGCAGCGGCGCGAACGCCGCCGCGCCGTTCGCGTCGAGCGCCTCGACGGAGACGCGCCGCCCGCGGCAGCTGACGCGCAGGCTCGCGTCGGCGAGAATCAGGCTCTGCGTTCCCGCGTGCGTGGTGATGTCGGCGGATTCGAGCAGCAGCGTGTTCGCCGCGCGTCCCCGGCGCACGCGCTCGTAGAGGTCGAGCGGTTCGCCGACGTATTTCGCCGAGATTTTCGGAAGTTGTTTCTGCGTGTTCATCGTTGAAATTTTTTGTTCGTGGATCGTGGTTTTCGTGAAAATAAAAAAGCCCGCTTTCGAAAAGCGGGCATTCGTTGAAAAACGTTTCGTCGAGTGCGGAATTCTCTGAAAAAAATCTTACGCGCCAAGCGAACGCCCGTCTTTGTGAGAGGGACGCCACCACCAGCTGTTGTTGCGATTAAGAATCATACTGAAACTGCCGCAATCGAACTCCTCCGCCTTTCCCCCGTCAACAAATTTTTTCCCTCCCGCCGCAAAATCCGCCGCCGCGGACGTCCTTCCTTCCCAAAAAAACGCCCCCGCGGATCGCTCCGCGGGGACGCCACTTATTTAACACACTGAGAAAAAAGTCGAGGAGTCGAAAAAGTTTAAAAGGTCGAGGAGTGATTGCCTTTTAAGCTCTTGAAACTTTATTTCCGACGGCGGCGACGCGTTCCCGCCAACGCCAGCGCGCCCAGACCCGCCAGTAGCCCGAACGCCGACGGCTCGGGAATCGGACTGATTTTCTGATTGGCATAGGAGACGGAGCCGCCCCACAGATTAATTGAGGCAAACTCGACAGACCAAGTCGAACCAAGAATCTCCGGCACATCGAGAACCGCAAAATTCATCGCCGCTCCTGTCGATTGATCGTGGTATTGATAAGGTGCGACGAAAACGAGTGTCACTTTGTCTACGCCGCTGAGAAGCGCGCTGTCGAAAGAGAAAGAGCCGGAGACGGGATTGCCCGCATTAGAGCCTCCCGCCTCAGATGCCGCAATTTCGTTCAGATAGGTGCCGAGCACTCCGCTCGTCGGCGTTGAAACCGTCAGTGTTTTATTGGAGGTGTTGTAGGTGAAATCGAAGCTGGTCTTCGGGGTTGTGAAATTGCTCGCGGAGAATACTTCGCCCGTAAGGAGCGCCGCGCCGAGCCACTGACTGTCCT
>SFEJ01000048.1 GCA_004558035.1 Opitutia bacterium | reverse complement strand
GGCGACCTGCTGAGCCGCACGATGGGCGACACGATGCTCGTGAAGAGCGTGCTCGTCGAAGTGACGAACGACCTCATCATCCAGCCGTTCACGCTCGCGGGCGCGATCGGCTTCGTCGTCTGGCAGGCGTTTCAGAGCGCCGCGACGATGGAATTCCTGCTCAGCCTGTTGCTCGTTCCCGTGACGGTGCTGCCCGTGCAGATCATCGGCAAGCGCATCCGCCGGCGTTCCCGCGACGCGCTGAACAAGGCGGGCGAGCTCTCCGGCGTGCTGACGGAAAGCCTGCAGTCGCCGCGCGAAATCCGCGCCTACAATCTGCAGGCGCGCGAGTGTTCCCGCTTCCGCGACTACGTGCGCTCGTATCTGCGCCTGCAGCTCAAGGTCGTGAAGTACGACAAGCTCCTCACGCCGCTCATCGAGATCATCGCCGCGTGCACGGTCTCCTTCGCGGTGTACCGCGCCGCCTGCGCCGGGCTGGACCAGGAGACCGTCATCGCGCTCGTCGGCGCGCTGTATTTCGCCTACGATCCGATCAAGAAAATCGGCAAGGTGAACAACCGCGTGAAGGAAGGCACGGCGGCGCTCGCGCGTCTGGAGGAAGTCATCGACGCGCCCGTCGAAGTCGCCGATCCCGCGTCGCCGAAACCGCTCGGCGCCGTGCGCGGGAGCGTCGATTTCGAGAACGTCGAGTTCGCCTACGATCCCGAGGAGCCCGTGCTCAAGAACGTGTCCTTCTCCGTGAAGCCCGGTGAGACCGTCGCGCTCGTCGGCCCTTCCGGCGCGGGCAAGAGCACCGTCGCCAACCTCATCCCGCGCTTCTACGACGTCGCCCGCGGGAACGTGAAGCTGGACGGCGTGGACGTGCGCGACGCGCTGCAGCACGAGCTGCGGCAGAACATCGCGGTCGTCTCGCAGGAGCCGATTCTCTTCGCCGACACGATCTACGAGAACATCCGCCTCGGCAAACCCGACGCGACGCCCGCCGAAATCGAAGACGCCCTGCGCCGCGCCGCCGCCTACGATTTCGTCATGTCGCTCGAAAACGGCTGGGACACGCTCGTCGGCGAGCGCGGCGGGCGCCTCTCCGGCGGCCAGCGCCAGCGCATCGCGATCGCGCGCGCCTTCCTGAAGAACGCGCCGATTCTCATTCTCGACGAAGCCACGTCTGCGCTCGACTCCGAAAGCGAGGCGGAAATCCAGAGCGCGCTCGAAGAGCTCGTCAAGGGCCGCACGACGTTCATGATCGCGCACCGCTTCTCGTCGATCCGCACGGCGACGCGCATTCTCGTCTTCGACGCGGGGCGCATCGTCGCCGACGGCCCGCACGCGGAAGTCTACGCGAACTGCCCGCTCTACCGCGAGCTCTACGACAAACAGAGCGCGGAATGACGCCGGCGTTCCGACGACGCCTTCAAATGTTGCTTGACGCGATAGTATCGTGGCGCGATACTGTCCGCATGATCAAAACTTTCGCCGACAAGGAAGCGGAAAAGATTTTCAACGAAACGCGTTCTCGGAAATTGCCTCAGAACATCCAACAGCGCGCTTTGATGAAGCTGAACCGCCTTCATTTCGCCGCGCAGATTGAAGATTTGAGAGCTTTCCCGGGCGACAGACTCGAGTTGCTCCATCCGCCCGAACTCGGCGAATGGTCGATTCGCGTCAACGATCAATGGAGAATCGTTTTTAAATTTGTCGGCGGGAACGCATACGACGTAAGAATTTGCGACTATCATTGAAAATTTTAGAAAAGGAAAAAGCATGAACAGACTGAAGACTCCTCATCCCGGAGCGCACCTGAAGGAACTGCTCGACGACCTCGGCGTCTCCAATTATCGCCTCGCCAAAGCGAGCGGCATTCCCGCGACGGCGATCGGGCAGATCATCGCCGGAAACCGCAGAATCACGGCGGAAACCGCGCTCCGGCTCGCGGCCGCGCTGAGAATGTCCCCGCAGTTTTGGATGAACGCGCAGACGCATTTCGATCTGATGCGCGCGCGGGAATCCGTGAAGGAGGCGGCGGCGCGCATCGTGCCTCTCGTTCCCGCCGCCGCGGCGTGAGTCCCGTTTCGACGGCTTCAACCTCTTCTCCCGTTCGTCACCTGCCACTTGTCACCTTTTAACCTTTAACCCTTAACCTTTTTCAACCTCCCTTTTCAAAATGGTCGAAGTTTCCGGAATGGCACTTCTCACGGCGACGCTGCCGGTCGTCGTCATCGCCGCGTTCGGCTACCTGTTTCGCCGCAAAAATTGGGTGAATCAGGAGACGCAGTTCGGGCTGATGCGGCTCGTCGTCTGGGTCTTCACGCCCTGTCTGATCGCGGACCGCGTGCTCGGCAACCCGCTGCTGCGCGACTGCGAGGTCGTGCTCAAGACGCTCTTCGCGGGCTTTCTCACGATCGCGCTCGGCATCGTCGTCGCCGTGTTCGCGGCGCGGCTTTTCGGCATCGGCGACGCGGCGCGGCGGCGCGTCTTCGGCTACTGCGCGGGCATCTACAATTACGGCTACATGGCGCTCCCGGTCTGCGCGTCGCTGTGTTCGGAGGACACGGTCGGCATGATGCTGCTCTTCAACACGGGCGTGGAGGTCGGCATTTGGACGGTCGGGCTCGCGGTCGTCAGCGGCGAGCCCGAGCCCGGCAAAGTCGCCAAGGCGTTCGTGAATCCGATCTTCATCACGATGGCGGTCGCCGTCGCGCTGAATTTCTGCGGGCTCGACGGGCACGTTCCCGCGTGGGCGCTGAACTCCGCGAAAATGCTCGGCGCGTGCATGATCCCGAGCGGCGTCCTGCTCGTCGGCATGTCGCTCCCGGTGCTGCTGAGCGGCTTCCGCCTGCGCGACGACGCGAAGGCGTCCGTCGGCGCGGTCGCGGTGCGCCTGGGCGCGATTCCCGCGCTGATGGTCGCGGCGGCGCTGTGGTGCCCGGGCCTCCCGCCGGATCTGCGCAGCATTCTCGTGATCCAGGCGGGAATGCCTTCGGCGATGCTGCCCATCGTCGTCGTGCAGTATTACAAGGGCGACGCGAAACTCGCGCTCCGCGTCGTGCTGATCTCCACGGCGGCGTGCGTCGTCACGCTCCCGTTCTGGATCAAGATCGGCTTCTGGCTGCTCGGGAGATGAGGAGCAGGTGACGCGAGACAGGAGACAGGAGACGCGAAAAGGTTATGGAGTGACGAGGTCATGAGGTTATGGAAGTTCATTGCCTTTCGCTTCGCGAAAAATTTTGAAATCCTTTCGGCTCCGCCGAACGCAATCAACCTCCATAACCTCCATAACCTCCATAACCTCATAACCTTATAACCTCATAACCTTTCTTTCCCCGGACCTTACGCCCCGATGACCGCCTCCCCCGAAAAAATCCTCCTCCTCCTCGCCGCGCTCTTCGCCGCGGGAACGCTCTTCGCCGACGACGCGCCCGAAGCCGCCGACGAGCCCGTCTTCGAATCCAGGCGCGCCAAGGCCGGCCGCGTCATCGTCAACAACGTCGAAAGCGAGCTCTGCGCGCGCGTCAACGAAATCGTCCCCACGCCCGAAAATCCCTTTCCCGCGGAAATCGCCGTCCAGCGCCCCGCGAAGCGCAAGATGATCGTCGAGCGCCTCACCGAAAACGAACAGCGCGTCGCCGACAAAAAACGCGCCAAGGAGGCGCGCGACGCCATGCTCGCCGCGAAGAAGGAAGCCGCCCTGCGCCGCAAGGCGGAACGCGACGCGCGGGAACGCATGCTCTTCGACGAACGCGAGCGCGAGGACGCCCTGCGCCGCGCCGCCCGCAAGGAAAAATCCGAGGCGGAAAAAGCCCGCGAACAGCGCGGCAAGGACCTCAAGGAATTCCTCAGGCTGCCGCCGCGCGAAATCGTCGCCCACCCGGCGGCGGACGTCTTCCCCGGCGCCGTTCCCGAGGAAATCCCGCGCGTCAACAAAGCCTTCAAGACCGACAACGAAATCCGCGAATGGCAGGGCGCCGGG
Source organism: Opitutia bacterium (assembly GCA_004558035.1). Classification (GTDB taxonomy): domain Bacteria; phylum Verrucomicrobiota; class Verrucomicrobiia; order Opitutales; family UBA953; genus Spyradosoma. The sequence continues at coordinate 6,003 of SFEJ01000048.1, read as the reverse complement.
CTCTACGCGCCGCCGGGCGAAATCATCCGCGTGCACGTCTCGAGCGCCGGCGTCGGCACCGGCTACCGCATCCGCGTCGGCGCGCACACGGACAACCTGCTCGAAGGCAGAAAAAAGAACGCCTGGAAACGCTTCCCCGCCGTCGTGCGCGAATTTTACGTCGGCGATTCCACCGTCGAAATCGCCAATCCCTTCGGCGGCCCGATCTATGTCGAGGCTCCCGCGCCGCCGACGCGCAGCAAAATCTCCTCGGGCGACCAGCCGCGCGTGCCCCGCTACGCGCGCTTCGAGTTCGTCGGCGTCGTCGAAATGCCCTTCTACGAGCTCGGCGAAACCAAGCCCCAGGAATGGGAGCACCTCCGCCTCGCGCCCGCGCCCTGGGCGGAAATCGCCGGCAACCGCTTCATCGCCACGATCCCGTCCGCCGTCGCGCGCCGTCTCGAAAACCCGAAACCCCTCGTCGAATTCTGGGACAAGACCGTCGAGGCCCTCGACAAGCTCACGGGAACGAAGCCCCGCAAATCCCGCGAACGCGTCGTCTTCGACGCGGACTGCACCGAATTCTTCGCCCACGGCGGCGACGTGATCGTCCTCCCGCTCGAACTCGCGCCCGCCTTCGCCGACCTCGAAAAAATCCGCAAAGACGGATTCTGGCCGCTCTTCTTCCACCTCGCGCGCAACCGCGTGCGCGACGCCTGGACGCTCAACGGCAACAAGGACGCCCCCGCCGCGCTCCTCGCCCTCGCGTGCATGGAGACCGCGACCGGCAAAAAGCCCTCCGCGTTCTTCGACGTCGCCGCGCTCCAGTCCTCCGCCCTCACGCACCCCGCCGAGGCGGGAACGCCCGAAATCATCGGCGGCCTCATCACGCCCGCCGAAACCTTCGGCTGGAACGTCCTCGCCAAGGCGCTCGACGTTTACAACAACGCCAAAAAACCGCCCGCGGACACCGAGCTCGAAAAGGCGGAAACCTTCGTCACCGCCTGGTCCCGCGCCGCGAAGACCAATCTCGGGCCCTACTTCGCCCACTTCGGCATCGAGTATTCCAAACGCCTCGAAAACCGCCTCGGCAAGCTCCGCAGGTTTTCCCCGAAAAACTTCCCGCCCGCCCTCGGGATGGACAAACCCAGCGCGGACTGCTTCCTCGGCGACGCCCCGCTCGGCGGGATCGACGTCTTCTTCGACGACTACGTCCCGCCCGAGGAAACCGAGCCCGAATTCATCGACCTCGACGCCTGGGAAGACGACGATGCCGCCGACGCCGCGGACGCGGAAACGGACGGCGAGCCCGCTCCCGTTCCCGCCGACGACGAAGCGCCGCCGCCGCCCGCCCCGAAAAAGAAAATCCGGGTCTGAGAAGAAGGGGCTAATTAAAGGTTAAGAGGTTAAAGGTTAAGGGTTAAAGTTTAAAGATTGCGCCTCCCGACTTCCATAACCCCATCACCTTTCCTAACCTTTTAACCTCCTAACCTTTTAACCTCCCACATAACCTCATCACCTTTCCCATGTTTTCCTCCTTCGTCCTTTTCCTCGCCGGCGGTTCCGGCTCGCGCATGCGCGGCGTCGTCGCCGACAAAATCTTCGCGCCGATCGCGGGCGTGCCCGTCCTCGCGCGCGCCGTCCGCGCCTTCGCCGAAAGCGGCGTCGCCCGAGCCGCCGTCTTCGTCTGCCGCGACGACGCCCAGGAAGCCGCCGTCCGCGAAACCCTCGCCGCGCACCTCGCGCCCGACGCGTTCCCGCTGCGCCTCTTTTGCCGCGGAGGCGCCGAACGCCGCGATTCCGTCCTCAACGGCCTCCGCGCCGCGCGGGAACACGGCGCGCCCGACGACGCCGTCGCGCTGATCCACGACGCCGCCCGCCCCCTCGTCGCGCCCGACGCCCTTCGCGCCGTCCTCGAAACCGCCCGCCGCGAAGGCGCCGCCGTCCTCGCGCACCGCTGCGTGAACACCGTGAAGCGCGTGCCCGCGGGAACGCCGCCCGGCGTCGCCTGCGCGCAGGAAGACCTCGACCGCTCCCGTCTCTGGGAGACCGAGACGCCCCAGGCGTTCCCGCTCGGGAAAATCCTCGACGCCTACGAACGCGCCGTCGCCGAAAACCGCGTCGTCACCGACGACGTCTCGGCGTTCGCCGCCCCGGTCGCCCTCGTCGAAAACTTCGCCCCGAACCCGAAAATCACCTGCCCGCAGGACCTCCTCCTCGCCGCCGCCCTCCTCCCCCACCGGTCATGAATACCGCTGCAAGCCCAAATTTTTGACCACGGAAAACACGGAAAAGCACGGAATTTCAACAAAGGTTTAACGCAAAGAACGCAAAGCAGCACAGAGTTTTCAGGAAAGCGAGCCGCTACGCGCCCCGCGTGATGTTGTTTACCCGAAATTCGTGAAAATTCGTGTCAATTCGTGGTTGAAGAACTTTCTTTAACTTCCGTTGACTTTGCAGTCAAAGTCTTTGCGTTCTTTGCGTTGAAAATCGAACTTATATTTGATTGTTTGACAAATCGTGATGAATAAAGGGCTGCGCGGCGTTTACCCCCCGGTATTCATGACCGATCATGATTTCAGAAAATTTTCCGACAGGAAAATCGCACGCACAAGAAGACAAATGACGCCGATTCCAGCAAGAAACTGCGGTGAAATCCTCCTCGCCTGCGCCCCGAATCCGGGCTCGGGCGGCGTTTTCGCGTCCGTGCACGAAACCATTTAAACACACGAAAATCCAAAAACTAAGAAAATGAATACTCGAAAATTATTCCTCACCTCCCTCCTCGCCGCCGCGACGATGAGCGCGACCGCGTGGGCGGATGTTACGCCCATTGATACGTCGACTTATGACTCCGGCGCGTATGACATTAGTTTGGCGGGGGCTGTCGATACACTGAATGTCGCTAGCTCGGGAACCGTAACGCTCGCTGGAGACTTGACTCCGAAAACCGAAAGTGGCTCTATCGCCATCAACATGAAAAGCTCTGGGGGGCTGGTTTTTGCGCTTGCCGACGGCAGTACCGAAACGACCTTCTCTTACGATATCGGCACGCTCTCGACTGTAAACGGAGTGCGTGCAGATTCTGCTTCCATCACCATCAACGAAGGCGTAACCGTCAATGCGACGGCATTCTCCAACGGATGGGGCTTGAAAGAGCTTACCGTCGACGGCGAATTAAATGTTTCGGGCACATTTCAGTACGGAACTGGCGGCGTAACAAACACGATTTCCGGTAACGGGACGATTTCTGCGGAGAGGGTCGACTTAGGCAATTGTGGGACGTACGACATCTCCGGAGTGACCTTGAAAGTCGGTTCCGGAGGTATCGTGCACGACAACAATTGGGGCTACACGGCTAAATTCGGCGCGATGACGATTCTTGCTACGGCGAATTTTACTGTCGCGAATGCCGGAACGACCTCGCTGGCGGATTCGACGACGGGAACGACTTTTGATACGAACGGCAATACTGTTACGGTTAATCAGGTGTTGGGCGGGGACGGGAAACTGAGAAAAACCGGCGAAGGCACGCTTTCGCTTACCGGAAACAACACATATTCTGGCGGAACGATCGTCGAGGCGGGGAAGCTGAGTCTCGCGAGTACCGGCACAATTTCCGGAAATGTGGAAATTTCCGGCGGAGAACTCGAGCTTGCGGGCAAAATGAAAATCTCCGCGGAAAATCAGATTTCGTTCACCGGAACATCTGGAACGCTTTCCGTGGTGACTGAAAGCGTTATTTTCGATTTGGCGAGTTCTCTGTTCACGAACAATGCCGTGACGCTCGCCATTGCGTCGGGTAGCGGTACTTTCAGCAACTGGGATCAGCTGAAGGTAAAAAATTTCATTGTTGGCGGTGCAGTCATCTCCGGGCGTTCGGAAGTCAATTCCTCGACGAACGGGCAGGTCTCCATTACGCTCGGCACGGCCGCCAACCTCGTCTGGGCGGGAACTGCCGCTGAAAACGGCAACATTTGGGATGCGAACAACGCTGGAAATAAAATCTGGACGAATTCCGCGCTGAGCACGGAAGACAAATCCGACGCGTTCTACATGCGCGACAACGTGACATTCAACGACGCCGCGGCGAACAAGAACGTTTCCATCGGCGGAAATCTCACGGTCGGCACGATTACGGTTTCTGTGGACGGCTACACGTTCTCGGCGACGGACAACGCTACAATTGCGAGCGGCGCAATCACCGTTTCCGCGACGAACGGGCTTACGCTCGAAGCCGCGCAGGACAAAACGCTGACGCTCTCCGGCGAATTCGCAAACGGTTCGAACAAAGTCGTGGAAATCACGAAAACCGGGGCGGGCGCGGCGGTTGTCTCCAATGCGGCGAACAAAATCGCGAAAGTCACGGTCTCGGCGGGAACGCTCGAACTTTACGGCGAAACTTCAGATGAGCATGGAAAGGGCGTGGAATCTTTCAACGTTGCGAGCGGCGCGACGCTGTCCATTCGCTCCAACGATATGGCGAGGTGGTCGTCTGCGGCGTCGTACGACATTTCCGGGACGCTTGCGTTGAACGACAAGCGCGTCTCCATTGGCGAAAGCAGTAATGGAGACCTCTTCAAGCTGAACGGCGGTACGATTACGGGAACGGGAGAAGGCGATAACGGCGCGTTGGACTTTTTCGATAGCCGCGTCGTCAACGTTACCGGTGAATCGACGATTTCGGCAAAAACCAGACTCCGTGGGGACGCTGTTGTGACGCTTAATGTTGCGGAAGGAGCAAGTCTTGCGTTGACAGGGGATGTTTTCCTCAAGGCGAACGCGGCGGGGAGCATCGAAAAAAGCGGCAAGGGGACGGCTACTATTTCTTCAGGAACGAAAAGTTTTACTGCTCTGACTGTTTCTGGAGGAACCTTGAACATTACCGGCGGCACAACGAGCACCACGGACGGTACGACCGTCGGTAACGGCGGCGTGTTGGTGTTAGGCGCGGTGAGCACCGCAGCCTCATATCTTCGGGGTGTGCTCGCTATCAACGACGGCGGCACGGTCAAGCTGACCGGCGGCGACGCCACGGGGTACGGGAACAGAGAGGGAACGGATACGACCGACGTCATTTATAAGCTTGTGATCAACAAGGGCGGAGTGCTCGAAATCGGAACGGACGCGACGCAAAGCGGTCAGAATCAGACGTTCAACATGAAGGACGGTATTGTGCTTCAGGGCGGGAAAATTACCGCGAAAAACGGAGTTTCCAACGCGAAGTTCGATTTGTTCAACACCAATACGACGACGGCGGGCGTTACGACCTTGGCGTCGGATACGACGGCGGTTATTTCCGCGGATATCGGTCTTCGGAAGAAAGGTTCCTTCGACGTTGCGTCGGGGACGACTGCGGACGGAGTGGATCTGCTCGTTTCCGGGCGACTGACGAGCCGCGCACAATTTACCGTTGGGGACATCTGGGAGCCGACGCTTACGAAATCCGGCGCGGGAACGATGAAGCTGACCGGCGACAATCAGTACTGGACGTCGGGCGGCAGTGTCACGGAAGGCACCTTGATTGCTGCGTCGACGACGGCGCTCGGCAAGGGAGGAACGATCAGCGTTTCGGAGAACGCGACGCTCGGCTTCGTCGCGGGGACGACCGTCGACATGATGAAGACGACTACGACGGATGGTGTGACCACGACTACGAACGGCGCGATTCAGCTCGCACGCGGAGCGGAAATCGTCGTCGACATGCTCGGGCAGGACGCGAATCAGGAAAAAATCGTACTGGATCTCGTTTCCGGCGTGGCGTTGAGCTACAACAGTGAGGCTGTTACGGCGGACAATGTCGACAGGCTTCTCGGTTCTGCGATTTCGCTGAAGAACTGGGACGAAGGTTGGACGCAGTCGCTCAGCTATTCGGGCAACACGCTGCGGCTGACGTTGACGATTCCGGAGCCGAGCACGTTCGGGCTGTTGGCGGGTCTCGGGGCGCTCGCGCTCGCGGGAACGCGCCGCCGCCGGAAGAAAGCTTAAAAGTTCAGGAGTTGAGGAGTTTAAAAGGTAATTACT
>SFEJ01000047.1 GCA_004558035.1 Opitutia bacterium | reverse complement strand
CGCTTTTGGGGAAGCGACATTCTTGTCGCTTGTTGAAGTTTTTTTTAAGGAAATTTCCTTTTTAAGAATTCAGCAAAGCGACTGGAAAGTCGCTTCCCCAAAAAGCCGCGGGAACGCCGAGCAACAGCCGCCCCGCCGGGACCTGTGCCATCCACTATTCACTATTCATTATCCACTATCCGTTATCCACCATCCGTTATCTTCCGGGTCAGGACGCCGCGAAGAACTTCAGGGCGTGCGCGAAGGCTTCGGGAGAGCGCCGCAGCGCCGCGTGCCCGCAGGGCGCGGAGACGACGCGCGCGGGAACGCCGGGAAGCGGCAGAAACTGCGGCGCGACCTTCGCGTCGCGTTCGCCGCGCACAATCAGCAACGGCGGGAACGCTCCGTTTTTCGGAAGCGGAATCCGGTGCAGCGGCGAATCTTCCGTATGGCGCAGATCCGGCAGACAGCGGCACAGCAAGCGCGCGGGCGGAAAAATTTTCCGCACGCGTTCCGGCCAGAAGGAGCCCTGATTCGGCGGCGCGAACATCGCGACCGCGGCGACGCGCGCGAGCTCTTCCCGCGAAAACTCCGAAAGCGCCACGCGCAGCAGAATTCCGCCCATGCTGTGCGTCGCGAAAAAGATCTTCTCTCCCGCCGGCATTTTTTCGAAAAGCGCGCGGAGCCGTTCCCGCAGGATCTCTCCGTGACGGAAAACGCCGAGCCGGCTGGTCGGGTAATCGTAGGCGAACGCGCGGAAACCCGCCGCGGCGAAACGTTCCGCGAGCAGGTTCATGGACGGAGCGCGCATCAGCAGGCCGTGAATCAGCACGACGGTTCCGCGCGCGGGAACGTCCGAAGCCGCCGGAAATTCCTCGAACGCGAAACCCCGCCGAAAATAGCCGCGCACGTCGAAAAGCGTTCCCGCGCGGGAACGCTTCGCGGCGCGCTTTTCGTCGGCGGACGCCTTCACGAGCAGAAGACGAGAATGAGCAGCTGCGCCGTGAGCACGCGCAGGAACATCGTGAGGGGATAGACGGTCGCGTAGGCGACGTTCGGCGCTTCGTTCTGCGCGATGTTGTTCGCGTAGGCGAGCGCGGGCGGGTCCGTCGTCGCGCCCGCGACGAGTCCCATCACGGAATAATAGTTCAGCTTGAACACGCCGCGCGCCACGAAGCCCACGACGAGCAGCGGCACCGTCGTGATGCAGAAGCCGATCAGCACCCACCAGTAGCCGCCGCCGAGCACCGCCTGCAGAAAGCCGTTGCCCGCGCCGAGCCCGACGCTCGCGAGAAAGAGCAGAATGCCGATTTCGCGGATCATCAGGTTCGCCGCGATCGGCGTGTAGGTGACGAGGTGCGACTTGTAGCCCCAGCAGCTGAGCAGAATCGCGATGATGAGCGGGCCGCCCGCGAGCCCCAGCTTCAGCGGCTGCGAAAGCCCGGGAACGGCGAACGGAATGCTCCCGAAAAAGACGCCCAGCGCGATGCCGAGGAAGATCGAGACGAGATTCGGATGGTCGAGCCGCTTCAGCTCGTTCCCGAGCACTTTTTCGACCTCGTTCACCGCGTGCTCGGGGCCGACGACGTTCACGCGGTCGCCGATCTGCAGGCGCAGCGTCGGCGAAGCGACCTGCACGACGCCCGCGCGGTTGATGCGCGTGATCGCCACGCCCATCGCCGTGTAGGCGGCGAGGCGCGAAAGCGGGCGCCCGTTCATGTTCTCGCGCGTCACGATGATGCGCCGGCGCACGATGGCGGACTTGATGTGCTCCCAGTCCTCGACGCCCCAGTTGATGACCTTGCCGAAGAACGCGCCGACCATTTCCGCGTCTTCCTTGAAGACGATGACGAAGAGCCGGTCGCCCGCGGCGAGCACAGTGTCGCCCGTGGCGACCGTCGGCGCGTTCTCGCCGCGGCGATGGCGCGAGATGACGAACGGGCGGCTGAACAGGCGCGTGATTTCGGAAATCTTCTTGCCGATAATCGCCGGGTTCTGCACCTCCAGCGAAATCGCCGCGGACGTGTCGCCCTGCTCCTTTTCGAGCGCCTTGATCGCGGCGGTCTCCTTGTCGAGGGAAATCTTGAAGACGGCGCGCACGACGATCAGCGAAAGAATGATGCCCACGACGCCGAGCGGATACGCGCACGCGTAGCCCTGCCCGAGCGTTCCCGCGAGCTGCTCGACCGCGCCGTCCGTCGCTCCGTTCGTCTTCACGATTTCCGCGAGCGCCTGCTGCGCCGCGCCGAGCCCGGGCGTGTTCGTGATCGCGCCGGAAAGCACGCCGACCATCGTCGGCATCGGAATGCCCGTCAGAAAGTGAAACGCGACCGTCAGCAGCACGCCGAGCAGCACGACGGACGCCGCGAGTCCGTTCATCAGCATTCCGCCCTTCTTGAACGAGGCGAAGAATCCCGGTCCGACCTGAAGCCCGATCGTGAACACGAACAGAATCAGCCCGAATTCCTTGACGAAATGGAGCACGTTCCCGTTGACGGAAAAGCCGAGCTGCCCGAGCAGAATCGCCACGAAAAGCACCAGCGTGATGCCCAGCGAAATGCCGAAGACCTTGATGCGTCCCAAGGGAATGCCGATCGCGATCGCGATGCAGAAGAGCAGCACCGTGTGCGCCACGCCGTTCGTGTCCGCGTAAAACAGGTTGATGATCCAGTCCATACGAAAAAAATTCTGCGCGGGAAAATACTCCTTCGCGCCCCGCGAAACAATTTTATTTTCCCGCGCCGACGCGCGCCCGCCGGATCGCGAAAAAAAAGCGTTCCCGCGGGTTTTGCGGGAACGCTTCGTCTTGCGGAAGAATCCGTGAAATCAGCGGCGCGGACGGCGCGGTCCGCGGTCGCGGTCGCCGCCGCGGCGGGGGCGATCGCCTCCGCGCGGTTCAGCGGCGCGCGGTTCGTAGGGGCGGCCTTCCTTTTCCGCGATCGCGGCGCGGCGGGAGAGGCGGACGCGGCCCTTTTCGTCGATGCCGACGCACTTCACGATGATTTCGTCGCCGAGCTTGCAGAGGTCTTCGACCTTGTCGAGGCGTTCGTCCGTGAGCTCGGAAATGTGCACGAGCCCTTCCTGGCCCGGCAGGCATTCCACGAAGCAGCCGAATTCCTTGATCGAGCGGACGATGCCCTTGTAGGTCTTGCCGACTTCGATCTGCGCCGCGACGAGGTTGATTTCCGAAATCGCGAGCTGCATGGATTCCTCGCTCGTCGCGAAGATGTCCACGCGGCCGGAATTGTCCTCGTTGATGTCGATCTGCGCGCCGGAGAGCTCGCAGATGCGGCGGATGTTCTTGCCGCCCGGCCCGATGAGCGCGCCGATCTTGTCCGACGGGATCATGACGGTGTGGATGCGCGGCGCGGTGGGCTTGACGGTCGCGTTCGGGGCCGCCTTCGCTTCGGTGATCATGCCGAGAATCTTGTCGCGCGCGACGCGGTTCTGACGGATCGCCTCCTTGGCGATTTCAATCGGCAGGCCGTGAATCTTGAGGTCGAGCTGGAAGCCCGTGATGCCCGCGGCGGTGCCGCAGATCTTGAAGTCCATGTCGCCGAAGTGGTCTTCCGCGCCGATGATGTCGGTGAGGACGACGTGCTTGACGATCTTGCCGTTTTCGTCCGGAAGCGTCACGAGGCCGCAGGAGATGCCCGCGACGGGCGCGGAAATCGGGACGCCGGCGTCCATGAGCGCGAGCGTGCCGCCGCAGACGGACGCCATCGAGGTCGAGCCGTTCGATTCCATGATTTCGGAGGAAAGGCGGATCGAGTACGGGAAGTCCTCTTCGCTCGGGAGCACGGGAACGAGCGAGCGTTCCGCGAGCGCGCCGTGGCCGATTTCGCGGCGGCCGGGCGAGCCGAACTTGCCGCATTCGCCGACCGAGAACGGCGGGAAGTTGTAGTGCAGAATGAAGGTCTTGGACTTCGGGCCGCCGGCGAGACCGTCGAGCTCCTGCGCGTCCTTGCCCGTGCCGAGCGTCGCGATGACGAGCGCCTGGGTTTCGCCGCGCTGGAAGAGCCCCGTGCCGTGGACGCTCGGGAGCACGTCCGTCTTGCACGAGATCGGGCGCAGCTGGTCGAGCGCGCGGCCGTCCGCGCGGACGCCCTTGTTCAGGATGCCTTCGCGATAGACTTTTTCCTGCAGTTCCTCGAACGCGATGTTGACGTGGCGCGGATCGACGTTGTCTTCGCCGAACGCCGCGAGCACGGCTTCCTTGGCTTCCGCCTTGACGGCGTCCACCGCGGCGTTGCGCTCAAGCTTGCCCGGCAGATAGACCGCCTTGGCGAGCTTGTCGTCCGTGTTCGCGATCTTTTCGCAGAGCTCAAAGACCTTCGGGTCGCAGATGACGAGCGGGAATTCCTTTTTCGGCTTGCCGCATTTGGCGGCGAGCTCGCGCTGCGCGGCGATGATCTTCTGAATCGCCTTCTGCGCGAATTCGAGGGCTTCGATGAAGCGCTCGTCCGGCAGCTGGTCGGCGGAGCCTTCGATCATCATCATGTCCTGCTCGTTGCCGACGTAAACGAGGTCGAGCGCGGATTCGTCCATCTGCGCGTGCGTCGGGTTGACGACGAACTCGCCGTCGACTTCGCCGATGCGCACGCCGGCGATCGGGCCGTTCCACGGAATGTCCGAGCAGAGCAGCGCGGCGGACGCGCCGTTGATCATGAGAATGTCCGGATCCGTCGTCTTGTCCGTCGCGAGGAGCAGCCCGATGACCTGCACTTCGTTCATGAATCCCTTGGGGAAGAGCGGACGCAGCGGGCGGTCCACCTGGCGCGACGTCAGGATTTCCTTTTCCGAGGGGCGCCCTTCGCGCTTGAAGTAGCCGCCCGGGAAGCGCCCGGCGGCGGCGAATTTTTCGCGGTAATCGACCGTGAGCGGGAAGAAATCCTGGTCGGGAGAGCGCAGCTCGTTGGCGGCGGTCGCCGTGACGAGCACTTCCGTTCCGCCGACCGAGACGGTGACGGAGCCGTTGGCTTGGCGGGCGATGGAGCCCGTGCTGATCGTGAGACCGTATTCTTCGATCGTCACACTGTATTCTTGTTGCATATCGTTTTTTGTTTTCTTTGTGTCCCCGCGGGATTGCGGGAACGGGGGTTGTTTCTTTTGTTTGGAAAAAAGGGAGCGGGGAGAGAGAAGAAAGCGGCGCGCGCGGCGCGGAGAGAAAAATCAAAAAGCGTTCCCGCGAGCTTTTGAATTCTCGCGGGAACGCTTTTTTGCGCTTATCGGCGGAGACCGAGTTTCTGAATGATCGCCTCGTAAGCTTCGAGCTTGTTCTTCTTCAGATAGTTCAGGAGCTTGCGGCGGCGGTTCGTCATCGCGATCAGACCGTGGCGGCTGTGGAAGTCTTTCTTGTGCGTGCGGAGGTGCTCGGTGAGGTGAGCGATGCGCGCGGAAAGAAGAGCGATCTGGACTTCGGAGGAGCCGGTGTCCTTTTCGCTGAGTTTATAATTGCTGATGATTTCGGATTTGTCGTACATGTTCATTGTTTTGTTTTCAGAGCTGAAAGACGCGCCCGAAGGGGAGCGCCGCGTCCCGGACCCGAAAGTCTGAAACGCCGTCTCACGGCGGTCGCCCGCCGCAACTCCGGCTCCGCGAGGCTCACACCCCGCGAAACTCGACGAATTAGGGAGCAATGATGGACTTTCCCGCGCCTCCCCGCAAGCGAAAATTCCCGATCACGATTCGCGCGCGATGCGCGGGGAAGGTGATGAGGTGATGAAGTTATGGAGTTATGAAGGTTGATTGCGTTTCACTTCGCGAAAAAGATTTTTTGAAATCCTTTCGGCGGAGCCGAGCGCAAAGAACTTCCATAACCTCATAACCTTCATAACCTCGTCACTTCCGTCAGCGCCTTCATCTTCACGATTCGGCGTTCCCGCCCGAGCTCCGGGATTTTTCGCCGCGGTCCTGCTTCGGCTTGCCGACGAAGTCGAACTTCACGGGAACGCCGCCGAGATCGAACGCCGCGTAGAACTTCGAAATCAGGTAGCGCTCGTAGGCCTCGTCGAGCTTCTCCTCCGAATTGCAGAAGAGGCGGACGCGCAGCGGCTTGTTGCCCGTCTGCACCGCGTAGTAGCACTTGAAGCGGCGGCCGCTGATCATGCGCGGCGGCTGCGCCTCCATCGCGTCGTGAATCGCGCGGTTGATCTGCGCCGTCGGCAGCTGCACGTTCATGCGCGCGTGGAGCGCGATCGCCTCGGCGAGCATCGTCTGCACGCGGAAGTTTTCCTTGGCGGAGGCGAAGATGATCTTGGAGCCGGGCAGGAAGAAGAGCTCGCGGTTCACGGCGGCGGCGAAGGCGCGGCGGAACTCCTCCTCGCCCGAATAGCCGCCGACGGGCGTTCCCGCCGCGAAGTGCTTCCGCGCCAGGTCCCACTTGTTCACGACGACGACGAGGCCCGTGCCGAGCTTCACGAGCTGTCCCGCGAGCTGTTTGTCGAGCCGCGTCACGCCCGTCTCCGCGTCGATGACGAGAAAGCACACGTCCGCGCGGCTCATCGCGTCGTCCGTGCGCAGCGCGGAAAAATACTCCAGCGTGTCGAACTTGTTCTTCGCGCGCTTGCCGGCGGTGTCCACGAGCTCGAAATGCGTGACGTTCCCGTCCTTGTCCGTGTAGTCCAGGCGCGCCTTGATCGGGTCGCGCGTCGTTCCCGCGACCTCGCTGACGATGAGGCGCGATTCCTTCAGCAGACAGTTGCCGAGCGAGCTCTTGCCGACGTTCGGTCTGCCGGCGAGGCAGATGCGGATCGGCTCGGGCTCGCGCGCGGCGGGCGCGGCGTCCTCCGCGGGAACGGGCGCGCCGATTTTTTCCAGAATCGCCTGACGCAGGAAATCCAGCCCGCGGTTGTGTTCCGCCGAAATCAGAATCGGCGTGCCGAAGCCGAGACGGAAAAAGTCGCCCTGCCCCATTTTGCGGTCGTCGTTGTCCACTTTGTTGACGACGAGGAGCACCGTCTTCCCGCTGCGGCGCAGGCGCGCGGCGACGTCGAGGTCGAGCGGCGTGCAGCCCTGCGAGACGTCCGTGACGAGCAGCACGAGCTCCGCCGCCTGAATCGCGAAGGCGACCTGCTCCTCCACCGCGTCGGCGATGACCTTGGGCGTCTCCTTTTCCGTGAAGAGCCCGATGCCGCCCGTGTCCATGAGCAGGTAGTCGTCCCCGGGAACGCGCTCGACGATGAGGTCGCGCGTCACGCCGGGCATGTCGTGCACGATGGAGACGCGCCGCCCGAGCAGGCGGTTGAACAGCCGGCTCTTGCCGACGTTGGGGCGCCCGACGACGGCGACGCTGCGCGGAATTTCGTTCTGCTTGGCCATATGATTTTCGGCGCAGTCTCGCAGATTTCCTCCGCGGACGCAATGCGGGAACGCGCGCGGCTCAGAGGGCGATTTTTTCGATGAAGTAGCGGATCTGGCGGCGCCACCAGTCCCAGTCGTGATTGACGTCCTTGCCCCAGTAGTCGAACCACGCGGGAACGCCCTTGTCGCGAAGAACGCCTTCGAGGAGCCGCGTGCTCGCGATCAGTTCGTCTTCCCACGCGCCTTGGCCGACGCAGAAAATCATGCGGCTGCGGCGGAAAAGCGCCATGTAGGGATGCGCGGCGAGCATGTTGCGCAGGCTGTCCGCGGGCGAGTTGAGATAGACGAGGTCGTCCATGTAGTCGCCGAAGAAGAAGCCCGCGTGGTAGAGCCCGCTGAGCGAGACGACGACGTCGAAGACCTGCGGCGCGCGGAAGAAGAAGTTCGCCGCGTGAAAGCCGCCCATGCTGCAGCCGGTCGCCATCAGCGTCGCGGGCGCGTTCGGGTCCTGCGCCTTGAGCGCGGGAACGAGTTCGTCGAGCACGTAGCGGAACCACGCCTCGTGCTTCTTGATGCGTTCCCGCGGCGGGAGGTCCTTCGCCGACCAGGTTTCGCCGTCGATGCCGTCCACGCAGACGAGGCGGAGCTTTCCGGCTTCGATTTCGGGCCGGAGCGCCTCGACCATGCCGAAGTTTTCGAAGTCGAAATAGCGGCCGTTCTGCGGCGGGAACGCGAGGCAGATTTTCCCGGCGTTTCCGAAGATTTTGCATTCCATGTCCCGCCCGAGAGAGCGGCTGTGCTGGGTGAAGAGATTTCCGTTCATATTGAAAAAAAATTTAGGTGTGGGTGGCTGGTGACAGGTGACAAGTGACAGGAGGATACCGGAAGAAAGTTTTCAAAAAGTTTCGCCTCGGCGAAACCCGCACTGCGCTTGTCACTTGTAACTTGTCACCGGTCACTTCCTTTCTAGGACGAAGTTCCTGAACGCCTCGACTTCCTCGAGCGTGTCGAATTTCGCCGTGTACATCTGATTGCCCATCGTGCGCACCATGAGCTCGGGCATGCGTTCGCACATCACGATCGCGTTCCCGTAGCGCGCGAGAATCTCCTCGTGCGAATGCTCGTAGGGGCGGCGGCTGTCCTTCTGGCTCGCGTAAACGCAGAAATATTCGCGCTCCGCCGCGGGAACGCGCCGCTCGCCGAAGGTCACCATGTCCGCCCAGATCTGATAGACGTCCGTGCTGTGCGCGAAATTCATCATGTCCGGAGTGTAGCCGCCCGCCGGGCGCATGTTGACTTCGAGCGCGACGAAGTCGCCCGCCGCGCCGAGCCCCGGCTTCGTCTCCGCGAGGCGGAAAAATTCCAGGTGCACGAAGCGCCGCCGCGCGCCGAACGCCGCGACCGTCTTGCGCCCGAGCGCCTTCAGCGCCGCGGGAACGTCCCGACTCACGTGGTAGGCGAGGTCCAGATCGAAGTTCACGATGTCCATGATCGACGGCGGCCAGGCCGTCATCGATTCGAAGAGAATGTTGCAGTTCCCGTCCGTGATCGCGTCGAACGAAAAAATGTCCCCGCGCACGAACTCCTCCATGATGTAGTCCGCGCTCGGCGGATTCGCGAAAAAGCCGCGCAGCTCCGCGTCGTCGTGCAGCGCCCAGGTGTTCGCCGCGCCCACGCCGACGTCCGGCTTCACGACGACGGGAAAGCCGACTTCGGCGACGAAGCGCTCCGCCGCCTCGAGCGTCGTCACGCGGCGGAAACGCGCCGTCGGCACGCCGCCGCGCGCGTAAAACGCCTTCATCGCGGACTTGCTCTTGTAGGCGTTGATCTCGCTGAGCCCGACGCCCGTCGTCACGTTGAAATCCGTGCGCAGCCGCGCGTCCTGTTCGAGCCAGTGCTCGTTGTTCGATTCGATCCAGTCGATTTTCCCGTATTTGAAGGAGAAGAACGCGACGGCGCGGAAGACTTCGTCGTAGTTTCCCATGTCGTTCACGCGGTAGTATTCGTTGAGCGCGCCGCGCGTCTCCGGCGGAAGCGCGTCGTAAGGCGTGTCGCCGATGCCGAGCACGTTCACGCCGTTTTTTTTCAGACGGTCGCAGAAATTCCAGTACGTGCGCGGAAACTGAGGAGAAATGAAAATGAAATTCATGGGAGGTTTTCTCAAGGTAGCACTCCGCATTTTCATACTCAACCAAATTAGTGGGGAAACCGCGCGCGCAAACTTCTTTTAACGCGAAGAACGCGAAGAAAACCGCAAAGTCAAAGGAAGTTAAAGAAAAGTTACAGTGGAGAGGCGGCATTCCTGCCGCTTCCTCGAAATCCTTCCCCGCAAACTTCCCTTTAAGCTTTACCCCTTAAGCTTTTTCACCGCCCCGACGGGGCGAAACAACCGTAACCCCATGCGCGACGCGAAGCGCGCGCATGGGGAACGTCGGCGTATCGAGCGCGCCTGAAAGGCGCAACTCCCCGAAGCGTCCGACGTCTCGCGGCGCGCCGTTCCCGCGGGGCAGTTGCGCTTTTCAAGCGCGTGTTTTACGCGCTCGCCGCCCCAAGCGGCGTTTCGCCGCATGGGGTTATTTTTGTTCCGCATTTCATGCGGGGACATGGGGGCGAAGGCATTCCTGCCTTCGGTCGTGAGGCGGGCGCATATTTTTCCCGCGCATATTTTTCCCGTTCTCCGGCGGGGCGCGGCGCGGGAGTGAATCCAATCCCTTTAAATCCCCGAAATCCCTGTTCCTGTTCGCGTCCTGCAATCGCGCACTTACAGCGCGCTTTGTTTTTGTCCGGTTCCGTAGGGTTGAAACCCTACGCTGGGCAATTCCGCCCCAACGGGGCGAAACAAACGTAACCCCATGCGCGACGCGAAGCGCGCGCTTGGGGAAAACCCCGCGCATGCGCCGCGCCTGAAAGGCGCAACTTCCCGACGCGTCCGACGTCTCGCGGCACGCCGTTCCCGCGGGGCAGTTGCGCTTTTCAAGCGCGTGTTTTACGCGCTCGAAGCCCCAAGCGGCGTTTCGCCGCATGGGGTTATTTTTGTGCCGCATTTCATGCGGGAACATAGGGGCGAAGGCATTCCTGCCTTCGGTCGTAGGCGCGCGCATATTTTTCCCGTTCTCCGGCGGGGCGCGGCGCGGGAGTGAATCCAATCCCTTTAAATCCCCGAAATCCCTGTTCCTGTTCGCGTCCTGCAATCG
>SFEJ01000046.1 GCA_004558035.1 Opitutia bacterium | reverse complement strand
CGTGAGATTCGCGGCGTCAACGCGAACCGTGCCCGTTCCCGTGAAGCTCGTCGCGGCGGAAACCGTCATCGTGCCGACTTTGAGATTTTCCGCAATCGTCACGGAATTGTTCGTATCCGCACCGAACGTCACATTGTCGCCGTTCTGGAAATTAGTTGCTTCAGAACTGTTCAGCCAGCCCTCGCTTCCGTTGGCTTTCCACGTGCCGTCTTCTCCACCGTTCCAGGTCAAGTTCAAGGCTCCGAAAGTATAGGAAGAAAGCACGAGCGCATTGTCCGTCACCGTGAAAACCGCCGTACCACGCTGGTTCGCGAGAAGACCGCCGATGTAGAGATTAGCGACGCCCATTCCGGAAACATCGCCGGACGTGACGCCCGCCGCCGTCAGCGTTCCCGAGGAAGAGACGAGCTGCGCGCCCGCAACGTAGGAATCGATTCTGAAAATCGTCCCCTCGGAGAGCGTCACATTGCCGGTCGCGCTGAGCGCGGCGGAATTCGCCGTGATCGCGCCGAGCTCGAGAACGGCGCCGGACGCCGCCGTCACGTTCGCGGCAACCGTCAGCGAACCTGCGCTCAAGTCGAGCGTGGAGCCCGTGTCCACGGAAATGCTCGCCGACGTAGCGCCGGAAGCGAGTGCGACGCTTTTCCCTAAAATCAGCGTGCTGCCTCCGGAAACATTGATTGCAGAGCCGTCGGCCATGGATATCGTTCCTGCTCCGGAGAAATTCGCCGCGCCGCCGCCGGTGATCGTGGTCGTTCCGGAAAAATTGGTGGCGTGAACGTTCGTCCCCGTATCGAGCGTAAACGTTTTTCCTGCGTCAATCGTCCATGTCTGAGTTCCCCGAATGAAGAACATCGTGTCGTTCTCCGCGGTGCCGGAAGAATATGTCGGAGTGGTTCCGAAGCTGATTTTGAAATTCTCGTGGAACGTCGAAAAAGCAGCCGTAGAATTTCCGTTCCCGATATAGACGGCTCGATTCTTAGAGGCTGTATTGGTTCGTCCTTCTGCGTAAATGACGTAATCGGAAGCGCCCTCCTCGACGATGATGCCGGCGACGGCAAGCGGACTGAACGTAAAGCACATGTTCGGATTGCTGCCGACCGACGCGTCGAAGCGAATGGTGTTAAGGTCCGCAGAGATGCTGGAAGAAGCTATGATGTTTTTAATATCATTCCAACTCGTGATCGAGCTTCCGTAAGAATATGAGGACGTCGCCGAATTCCACGTTGTCGCCTGCCATGCACCAAAAGCGAGATCCGCTTCCGAGGAGGCGGTGTTCGCCCATGTATAGATGGAGCCGGAGTAGGTCGTGTCGCCGACGGTCGTTTCCGCGAACGCGGGAACGCTCATCGCCGCCGCGGCGAGGAGGGAGGTAATAAACAATTTTGAGGTTTTCATTGCGTGATTGTGGATTTGTGCGGTTATTCTGTAAGTTTTGGGCGCGATTATGTGCGGTTTCGGAGATCGAGGTGAAAACGCCGTTCAAACCGCTTGAACAAAAGGATTTGCCCCAAAATCGAATTGCGCGGGATTCGGCAGCATTTCGAGGCGTCCGCGAACGCGGGCGAACAAGGGCTGACCGCGGGGCGATGACGCCTTCCCGAAATCTGCGCTCATCCGCGACATCTGCGGCTAAAAATTTGCGAAGGCGTCGCGGGGAGAAAATTCGTGAAATTCGTGCAATTCGTGGACTTAAAATTCTTCGCGTCTTGGCGGGAAAACTTGCACGGAAAGGCTTTCGAGGAAGCGGCAAGAACGTCGCATTTGCTGGAAATTCCGTGTCTTTCCGTGTCTTCCGTGGTCAAAAATTCCCTTGCCTCGGTCTCCGAAACCGGGGGGTAAACGCCGCGCAGCCCTTTATTTATCAATGTTTACCTCGACAGATGAACACCAGTCTAATTTCTGAACGCGGGAACAGCGTTCTTTCCCTGATAAAACCTGGGCTCGGAGGCGAAATCGGCGGGGAAACTTGCTGCGGACGGATTTTCGAGGAAGCGACAAGAATGTCGCCTCTCCACTAATAAACTTTTCTTTAATATAAGATTTAAAATCTTTGCGTCTTGTCGCCTTGGCGGGAAAATTTTCTGCGGGAGATTTCAAAGGCAAGCGGGACGCTCGCCCTCCTTTGCGTTCCCGTCAAAAAGATCCCTAAAATCCCCGTAATCCCTGTTGATTTCGGGAGGCGCGCGAGCCGCTCAGCACCCGTAAAAGCCAGCGGGAGCAGGAAGCTCAGAACCACTTCTTCACGCGGAAGAAGATCACGGAGCCGATGAAGAAGAGCGCCATGAGACCGCCGACGACGTAAACGCCCGCCTCGGATTCCAGCCCGGGAATGTGCGTGAAGTTCATGCCGAAGAATCCGGTGATGAACGTCGTCGGGATGAACATGAAGGTGATGACGGTGAGGAAGCGGATGATCTCGCTGGTGCGCCGCTCGTGCTCGGAGTGGTAGAAATCCTGCAGTTCCTGGAGAATGATGCGGGAATGCTCGATGCGGTCGAACGCCCGCAGCGTGTGGTCGTAGAGGTCGGAAAAATACATGTCCATTTCCGGCGGGAGCAGCGGGTGGTCGTAGCGCTCGAACGTGCGGACCATGTCGCGCAGCGGGTAGATCATGCGGCCGATGCGCACGACGAGGCGCTTCAGGTGGTAGATCGTGCGGATGTCCTCGCCGTCGCTGTCGCCGTCGGCGGCGCGCACCGTCTCGTCCTCCAGGTCCGAAATCGCGTCCTCGATTTCTTCGGTGAGGTAAAGAATGCGGTCCACGAGCGTGTCGATGAGGGTGTAAAGCAGGTAGGGCGAGCCCCACTTGCGGATCTTGCCGGAGTTTTCCGCGATGCGCCGTTCGATGCTTTCGAAGACGAGCTCGCGTTTTTCGTGGAAGGAGATCAGGAAGTTCTTTCCCGCGACGAAGGAAATCTGCTGGCCTTTGGGCTGCATTTCCTCGACGCCGAGGCGGACGGCGCGCGCGACCGCGAGAATGATGTCGTCGCCGTATTCCTCGAATTTCGGGCGCGACCAGACGTTGAGGACGTCTTCCTGCGCGAGCATCGGGATGTTGAAGAGCGCGCCGACGACGTGCACCAGCTGCGGGTCCTTCATGCCCATCATCTGCACCCAGACGATGCCCTTTTCGGCTTCGGCGTATTTCGCGAGGCGATCGACGTCGGTGAATTCCTCCAGCGAGTAGCCGTTTTCGTCGTAGCAGATGACGCGGAACTGCGCGGATTCGAGATTGTCGAACGGCGATTCGACGGGCAACTGCCCCGGCTCGCGCCCGATTTCGAACATGTCTTCGTCGTCGTCGATTTCTTCGGAGACGGCGGGGCGCGACACGAACGGGAACACGCGGAGCAGCGCCTTGCGGGAACGCGACCAGAAGCGCGAAAGCTCCCGGAAAAACTTCGCGCGCGCGATGCGGTGCCTGTTCTTCGCCATGGTCGCGTCTTCCTTTCCTCAAATCGTCCGCGAGGCGGAGCGTTCCAGCAGCACGATGGGTTCGCCGTGCCGGAAAAGCGTGATCTGGCCGGACGCGGAAACGACGACGGCGGCGCAGTCCACCGCCTTGGAAATCGCCCACGCCGCGGCGTGGCGCGTGCCGTAGCCGCTCGCGAGCGGCGGCTTCGCGCCCGGATACGTCGCCGTGATCTGGCTGCCCGCGGAATCGATCACGCCGTCGTGGTCGATGACGAACGCGCCGTCGATGAGCGCGAGTTCCTTGACCGTCTCCTCGACGAAGGCGCCCGTGATGTTGCGGTCCTCGCGCGCGAAGCCGCTCAGCGGATTCAGCAGCAGCGGGCGCGTGTGCGGGCGGATCTTTTCGCATTCGCCGACGACGAACATCGTGCCGACGGGCTTGCCTTCGCGGCCCTCGACGGCGAGCTCGGTCGCGAGCGCGATCGTACGTTCCAGCACTTCGGGGCGCACTTTCTGCGGCACGAGATCGTTCGCGCGCGAAGTCATGACGGTCGGAAATTCGTTGGCGACGTCGATGACGAGCACCGAGTCGAGGCGGTTGCTGCGGCTCGTCCCGCCGATGCAGCAGACGCGGTCGCTCGGGCGGATGATGCCGCGCATCAGCCCGATGAACATCGCCGCGCGCAACTGCGACATGCGGTGATTGCCGAAGGAGCGCACGGTGATGACTTCGGGCTTCTCTCCCGCGTCGGAATGAAAATCGTAGTTCTCCTCGGAGACGATGACGACCTTGAACGTCGGATAGACGAAGTGCTCCAGCAGCGGCGGCGTGCGGAACGTGTCCGCGAACATCAGCATCACGGAACATTTCGTGCCGCGCGCGAGGCGCTGCGCGGCCTTGCCGATCAGGCGGTTCATGCCCGACTCGTGGTCCTGCGCCTGCTTGGAGACGCCCTTCAGCAGCTTCGAAATTTCGGTGCGGAAGTCCTTCAGCGACGACGCGCCGCGGATCCGCGTCAGGAAATCGGCGTCGGCGAGCGCGTGCGCGATTTCGGAAAGCACGCGGTGATACATGCGCGTCTTCGACGAGGCGAGCACGAGAAAGATGATGCGCGGTCCGGCGTTGAGCGTTCCCGCGACGGGCGCGGGAACGGGCGCGGGCTGAACCGCGGGAACGGGCGCGCCTTCGGCGGGAGCCGGCGCGGCGGCTTCGGGCGCGGGAACGACGGGCTCCGCCTCCGGCAGCCGGCCGACGGCGAACACGAACGGCGGATCGATCATCGCGACCACGTTCGGCACGGTGATGTAGTTCCCGCCGACGCTCGTCGGCATCGACGCCTGGCGCTCCTCCAGCGTCCTGCGCAGCGTGTCGCGCATCGCCGCGGGCGTTCCCGCGGGCAGCGCGACGTCCAGAAGCTCGCCCAGCGCGGCCGCGAAATCACGGCTCTTCAGCTCGATGATGCGGTTCTGCGATAAGAATCGGTCGATGCGCATGGGGCGAACGGTTCGGGGTCAAAAAGGTGTCGAGACAAAAAAAGCAGGTGCCGCGCGCCTGCTTTCTTTCGGCGTCAGCGCTCCCAGTCCAGCGCTCCTTTCTTCACTTCGTACCAGAGGCCGAAAATCACGATGCCCAGGAACACCGCCACCGTCCAGACCACGGGAACGCCGGCCCCGAGAAATTCGCGGTAGATCAGCGCCGCCGGAATCAGGAAGACCACCTCGATGTCGAAGAGGATGAAGAGCATCGCCGTCAGATAAAAACGCACGGAAAAGCGCGGATGGACGGTGCCTTCGCCCTTGAGCCCGCATTCGTAGGGCAGTTTCTGGGAACGGTTCGAGCGTCCGGACTGTCCCGTGACGTGGCTCGCGACGATGATCAGAATCGGGAGACAGATCCCGATGAGCGCCTGAATGAGAATGGGCAGATAATTTTCCTGCATAATGCTTGAGAAGATATTTGCGCCCGCGCGTTTTGGCAAGGCGAAAGCGGCGCGCGAGCGCGGTGCGAAAATGAAGGCGCTGACGAAAGTGACGAGGTTATGGAGGTTATGAGGTTATGAGGTTATGAAGGTGATGAGGTTATAAGGTTATGAAGGTTGATTGCGTTTCGCTTCGCGAAAAATTTTTCGAAATCCTTTCGGCGAAGCCGAGCGCAAAGAACCTTCATAACTCCATAACTTCATCACCTCATCACCTTCCGCGCGCCGCGCGGCCGTGCGAAATTTGGGGCTTTTCAGGCACGGGAACAATCGATAACATAGGCGTTTTCATTTTTCAGATCTCCCACCCATGAACAAAGCAAAATTCGTCAAGGCCGTCATCGCGATCGCGCTCGCCGTCGGCTGTCTCTTCCTGCCTTATGAATCGCTCGGGCTGGTCGGCGCTCACGCCGTCAACGCCGTCGAAATCCGCGTCATCGCGATTTTCGTTCTCGCGGCGCTGTTCTGGATTCTCGAGCCGTTCCCGATCTGGACGACCTCGATGCTCGTCATCGTGCTGATGCTGCTCACGGTGTCGGACAAGGCGCTGATGTTCAGCGCGGGCGGGGACACGCTGTTCTCCTTCCAGACCGATCCCGCGACGGGAGAGAAGTTCGCCAATCTCGTGAACTACAAGGGCATCATGGCGACGTTCGCGGACCCGATCATCATGCTCTTCCTCGGCGGGTTCTTCCTCGCCGCGGCGGCGACGAAATACAAGCTCGACATGAATCTCGCGCGCTTCCTGCTGAAGCCCTTCGGCACGAATCCGAAGTTCGTCCTGCTCGGGCTCATGGCGATCACGGCGCTTTTCTCGATGTTCATGTCGAACACGGCGACGGCGGCGATGATGCTCGCGATTCTCGCGCCGGTGCTCTCGCTTTTCGACGAAGACGACAAGGGACGCGCGGCGTTCGCGCTCGCGATTCCGATCGCCGCGAACGTCGGCGGCATGGGCACGCCGATCGGCACGCCGCCGAACGCGATCGCGCTCAAGGCGCTCGGCGACATGAACGCGACCGTCTCCTTCGGCAAATGGATGGCGTTCGGCATTCCCTACGTGATCATTCTCATTCTCGCGGCGTGGGCGCTGCTGCTGTGGATGTTCCCGATTTCCAAAAAGAAGATGGAGCTGAACGTCGGCGGAGAATTTCTCAAGACGCCCAAGGCGATCATCGTCTACATCACGTTCGCGGTAACGGTGCTGCTCTGGGTGCTCGGCAAGGACATCGTCGGCATCGACTCGAACATGGTCGCGATGATTCCGATGGCCGTCTTCGCGCTGACGCAGGTCATCACGAAGAAGGACCTCAACGGCATGAGCTGGGACGTGCTCTGGCTCGTCGCGGGCGGCTTCGCGCTCGGTCTCGGCCTGCAGAAGACGGGGCTCGCGGCTCACCTGATCGGCGCGATTCCGTTCGACACGTGGCCGGCGTTCGGCCTGATGGTCGGCGCGGGCGTAATCTGCCTTTTCATGGCGAACTTCATGTCGCACACGGCGACGGCTTCCCTGCTCGTCCCGATCATCGCGGTCGTGGGCGTGAACGTCGGCGCTTCGATGGACGCGCTCGGCGGCGTGGTCGCCCTGCTCGTTTCCGTGGCGTTCGCCTCGTCGCTCGGCATGGCGCTTCCGATTTCGACTCCGCCGAACGCGCTCGCGCACGCGACCGGACTCGTGGACACGAAGGGCATGGCGAAGACGGGCGTCATCATCGGCCTGCTCGGCATGCTGCTGACCTACGCGATGATGATTCTGCTCGCGTATCTCGGCGTGTTCACGCCCATCCGCGCGGAAGGCTCGGTGCACGAGGTCGCGGCGGAAAAGGTGTCCATGCTCGCCCCGGAAACCGTCGAAGTCGAAAAGACCGGGGAAGCGCACGCCGTTCCCGCGGCTCCCGTGGACGTGTTCGCGCCCGGCTCCGTCGAAAAGGACGTTCCCGAGCAGGACGCCTCCGCTTCCGCCGCCGTCCAGGCGCAATAAGCGTTTCCGCATTCCGCGACGAAAGACGTTCCCGCGCACTCCCCGCGGGAACGTTTTTTTGCGCCCCGCGCGTTCTTTGCGGGCGCCGCTTCCATCACTCATGGATGCCGTCGCCAAAGATTCGCTCGCCGAATTTCGGGAAAAAATCTTAAAATCGCCGGCACGAAAGGGAAATTTTCTCCATGAAGTCACATCGACGTTCCTTAAGCTTTTTCAAATCCGTCGCGAGCGCCGCGGGCGTTCCCGCGTTCCTGTTCGCCGCCGCCGTGCTCGGAATTTCCGCCGTTCCCGCGCGCGCCGCGAACGTCGTCGTCTACGACAGGGAAAACAACCTTGTCGCTTCGGGCGACTCGCTCGACGACGTCAAATCCGCCATCGCGAACGACGCCACCGTCGTGCTTTCCGGCGACGCCGCCGCGAGCGGATCTCTCCTGCAGGTCCCGGGCACCACTGTTCCCATCAGTTTCTGGCTCACCGTCAAATCCGCCGAGTGGGGGGTGCAGAAGACCTGCGAAAACACCGCGGACGCCTATCTCTTTTTGAACACCAGCTCGGGGCAGAAATTTTCCCTGCAGGTGCGCGACGTCGTCTTCTCCGGAGGCAGCGGCATAATCCGCTCGAAATGGGACGTCCTGGTGGACGCGCTCAACTCGACGTTCTCCGGCAACAACAGCACCGAGTCTTCCGGCGGCGCGATCTACTCGAGCGGGAACGTCGAGTTCGCGGAGACTCTGACGTCGCAGCTCGAAACTTCGAGAGGCACGGTAACGTTCACCGGAAACACCGCGAACGGCGCGCCGAACGACGTCTACGCGGGCGGGAACGTCGAAATCTCCGACAAAAGACGTCCGTATTTCTTCGACGGAGGCATCGTCGCGAGAGGCTGCTTCGACGTATCCGGCTACTCGGACGTCACGTTCAAGGGCGGCGCGGTCAACGCGATCACGAACGAAATGACGATTTCCGGACAATCTTCGGTGACGTTCGCCAACGACGGCGAAGGCGCGTCCAACACGTTCAAGGGCGGGCTGCGGCTGCTTGAAGGCTCGACGATAAAGATCGGCACGAGCGCGGCGGAAGGCGAAGCGGCGGGAACGGTGAAGTTCGCGGGAAACGGCACGCTCGACCTCACCGACGGCACGCTCGTGTTCGAAGCCGGAGCGAAACTCGCGCTCTCCCCCGTCGATTCGACCGTGACGATGAAAGTCAAGAATTGGACGGACGCCGAAACGAACGCGCTCACGCTCGCCGCGGGAACGAAGCTCGAACTGACGTCGGACGCCTCGGCGACGACGATCCGCTCCGCCCTGACGCTCGCCGGCGACATCGTCGCGGGAACGCTCGACGATGAAGGCAACTTCGTCGGGGAAACGCTCGTGGTCGTTCGCGCGATCGCGGACGGCGCGGGAACGATTTCCGCGAAGAACATCACGCTCAACGGGCTTTACGGTGCGAACGAAAACGCCGCGGCGACGACGGCGCTCACGGCGACGGGAACGCTGACGCTCGCGGGCACGACGAGCACGGACGGAAACGTGATGGCGGGAACAACGCTCGCCGTGAGCGGCGACGCGACGCTGAGCGGCATCGTCGTCGCGGGCGCGACGACGGTCACGGGCGCGCTGACGCTCGAAGCCAACGGCAACCTCGGCGCGGTGAACGTCGCGGCGACGGGCGCGCTGCGCCTCGGCGAAGGCGTGTCCGCGGACGCTTCGGGCGCGACGGTCGCGGGCGAACTGGCGCTCGGCGAGGGCTCGACGCTCAACGTCACGGGAACGGACGCCGTCGCCGTGAAATCGCTGACGATGAACGGCGGTTGGCTGCAGGCGCGCGGCGACGTGACGGTCGCTTCCGCGATCGCGGACGGCGCAGGCTCGGTGCTCGGGAAGAACGTGACGCTGAACGGCGCGAGCGTCGCCGCGGGGAAGACGCTTTCCGCAGTCGCCTACGACACGCTGACGCTCGCGGGCGAAACGGCGGGGCTGCTCGTTTCGGCGGATGAAAGGCTCGTCGTCACGGGCACGGCGACGCTTTCGGACGTCTACGTCGGCGACTACGGCGCGCGCACGGCGGGAACGACGGAAATTTCCGGCACGCTGACGTTGATCGCGAGCGACGCGGCCGACGCGGAGCATGTGATCGGCGCGACGACGCTGAAGTCGGGCGGCACGCTGAACGTGAACACGGACGCGACGGCGGACGTCGCCTTCGCCGCGGACGCGACGGGCGCGACGGCGAGCGTTTCCGGCGCGACGCTTCGCGGGAACGTGACGCTCTCGGGCGCGACGAACGTGCTGACGCTGACGAACGCGAACGTCACGGGAACGCTCTCGGCGACGGGCGGGCTGCTGCACTTGTTCGAGACGAACACGGCGGGCGCGGTCGCGATTTCCGACGGCGCGACGATCGTCATGGAGGAGGACGCGACGCTTTCGGCGAAGACGATCACGGTGCTTTCGGGCGCGTCGCTGACGGCGGATTTTTCCAAGATTGCCGTGGAGGAAACGCTCGCCGTGAACGCGGACGCGACGGCGACGCTGACGATCGATTCAGAAAACGCGGTCGTGGACAAGCTGAAGGCGGACGGCGCGGTGACGCTGGCGGGCGGGAACGCGTTTTCGCTCGATAATCTGCGCGGCGCGGGAACGCTCGAAAAGACGGGCGCGGGCGCGCTGAGGCTCGGCGCGAGCGCGGATTTCGCGGGAACGCTGAAGATTTCCTCCGGCGCGGCGACGTTGAGCTCCGGCGCGACGTTCGGCGGCTCGCTCGGATTTTTCTCCGAAGGCAAGACGCTGACCGCCGCAGGCGTTTTCGCTGCGCGCGCGGAACGCTTCCGCGGGGACGGCGACGATCGTGCACGACGTGTATTCGGCGAACGAATACGACGTGCTGCGCGTCGGCCCGGGCGCGGATCTGAGCTTCGCGACGGCGCTGCTGCGCGCGGGCGCGGGGCTCGATGTGAGCGCGCTCGCGGACGCTCCGGACGGCGTGACGCTGACGCTCGTCGAGGGCGACGTCGCGCGCGGCTACGGCGCGCTTCAGTTGGCGGACGAGCTCGCTCTGGCGAATTTCGCGCTGAGCCCGGACGGCACGACGGCGTCGGTAGGCCTGGGCGCGAACGCGCTCGCGGCGGGCGTTTTCCCGCTTGGCGACGCGCGCGGGAACGGCTTCGGGCTACGGCGCGGCGCTGAACGCGCTGACGAATCCGCACGACACGCTCGCGGCGCTCGACGCGCTCGGCGCGGGTCACGCGGCGGCGATGATGCCGGCGCAGATCGACGGCACTTGGAACCGTCTGCGCGGCGTGATGAACGCGGCGGGCACGGGCGCGCGCCTCGGCTCGGAAACGGAGCTCGCGGCGTGGGCGCAGTACGCGGGCAGCCGGACGGACGTGGATTCGTCGCGGGAACGCGCGTCGTGGACGCGTCGCATGCACGGCGTGCACGCGGGCGTGGAGCGCGCGTTCGCGTCCGGGTGGACGGCGGGCGCGGCGCTCGGCTTCGAGGATTCCGAGCAGAAGATCGGCGGCGCGAAGATCGGCGACGACGCGCTTTCGGCGAGCTTCTACGCGAGGCGGACGCAGGACGCGTTCACGCAGACGGCGGCGCTTTCGTTCTCCCGTCACGATTACGAGATGCGGCGGACGGTCGCGTTCCCGGGCTACGCGGCGCGGACGCGCGGGGACACGCTCGGGTTCACGGCGGCGCTGAGCTACGAGGCTTCGTACGCATTCGCGGTCGCGGACTGGGCGAAGCTTTCGCCGGTGGCGAGTCTGAGCGCGGCGTGGAACACGATCGAGGGGTGGACGGAAAGCGGCGCGGACGCGGCGCTGCGCTGCGGCGACCAGGACGCGCTCACGTGGCTCGCGGGCGTGGGCGGTCGCGCGGACTTCGAGTTCGCGAATCCGTTCGCGGACGCGGCGAAGGCGCGCGCGGGCGCGTACGCGCTGTTCACGGCGGAGTTCGGCGAGCGCAGCGGCGGCGTCGATGCCGAGTTCGCGGACACGGGCGCGGGCTTCACGGCGCGCTACGACGATCCTTCGCGCTATGCGCTTCAGGTCGGCGTGACGGCGTCGCTCCCGCTGAGCGGGAACATCTCTCTCTTCGGCGGCGTCTCGACGGAGCTCCGCGAAGACGAGACGAATCTGAACGCGAACGTCGGCGTGCGCTTCGCGTGGTGATAAGAAAAGCTTAAAGAACGGCGTTCCCGCGGACATTCGCACGCTTTTGGGGAAGCGACATTCTTGTCGCTTGTTGAAGTTTTTTTTAAGGAAATTTCCTTTTTAAGAATTCAGCAAAGCGACTGGAAAGTCGCTTCCCC
>SFEJ01000045.1 GCA_004558035.1 Opitutia bacterium | reverse complement strand
TAATTCACGATTTCATTCTGTTCCTCTCTTGTCGGGACGGGGACATACATCGATTTTACAATTTGAGTGTTCAAGTTAGGCTGCCCAGAACCTTGCATTTGTAAGCGAAGTTCTTGAGTTCTAGATTTTAAGACATAAAACAGAAATTCCTTTGATTCTGTAAGATTAAGGAAGGCGACGGATCCGTCATTGATACATCCGCGAATTTTCGTAATTTTAGGAACGCCAAGCGTTGCTCCGCTATTCGAAAGCAAGAGCGTCTCCGAATTTACTATCCGACTGTTTCGCATTCCTGCCTCTGTCAAAAAAGTCTCTGTCTCGAAAATGAATTTTCCGTCGTCCTTAGTGACTTCAGCTACGGTAATCCATGGAATAAAATCTCCATGAAAATATTGGGGATCACCCGCTGGTCTTGGAGACGCGCCACGAACGACACTTGATATTCTAGAAATTTGCTTCACTTCCCAGTGGGCGGGGACGGAGCCGAGCCAGGGGATGCCGGAGTCTTTGAGGGGGCGCGCAGCGTTCTCGGCGGCGGGAACGCCGCGCGTGACGGCTTCCGTGATGACGGACTGCTTGTAGCTTTTCAGCTCCGCGATCATTTTTTCCTCTATTGCGATCAGTGCGTCGATTTCCGCGCATTTTTCGTCCAGAAATTCCGCAATTTTCTTTTGTGTTTCCGTTGGAGGGATAGAAATGTTAAAATTCTTGAATACAGACACGGGGACGCCCCCGATAAGACCAGAAATAAACGATTTGAAACATTCCTTGAAGGCCGAAGAGGAGAGGAAATAAAACAAATATTTTTTGTTTATTGAAGAAGTGTAAAAACAACAGAGCTTGTTTACAAAGCTTACATCTTGCTCCGTAAAAGCTATCTTCTCTCCTGCACTTCCTCCTTCCACGCAGAGGAGCGTTGAATATTTTGGAGCTAATTTAAACAAAGTATCTCTTTTCAAGGTTCGGAGACCACTTTCGTAGTTTATCCTCCCAGTGATTTTATCAATATCCTTTGTGGTAATGTATGGATGCGAAGATTCTAAAGGAAAAGAAGAATAAAAATCTTTTTCTTCGTCTTTAATGCTGTTTCCCGTAAACGCGTTCACCACAAATTTCAACTTGCAGATTTCCCAGTCTGTGGGAACGTCTCCGATCCACGGGATTCCGGAAGGCTTCATTTTTCGTGCGGGCCGCGTCATTTCTGCGTCCTCCATTTTTTGAGACGGGTTTCGCATTCGTTCTTCGGGAGCCGCGCTCCCGCGGCGAGAATCGCGTCCAGCGCGCCGAGTGCGGCGTTTTCCGAGATTCGGGCTTCTCCGACGAGCGTGTCCAGAATCCAAAAGAGACCGCGCACTTCGACGCCGTCTTCCTTTGCGCGTTTCCGCAGCCGGTCGTCTCCGGAAAGCAGAATTCCTCCGCGTTCCCGCGCGAGCAGCGCGACGGAGGCGTCGGCGAGGCTGACTCGGCGGGTTTTCGCCCATCCGTCGGCGAGCAGCAATTTTTCGAATTCCGGATCTTCGGCGACGAGCGTTCCCGCGCGGATGAAGGAGGCGAGCGCCTTTTTTTGCGCGGACGTCTTCACTTCGGCGACGACGAGCGTCGTCGTGGCGAAGCGGCGCCCGGACTCGAACCATGCGGGGAGCAGACCGCCCGCGCAGAGATCGATCAGCAGACAGGCGTCGTGGATGAAGAACGTGCTGTCTTCGTCAGACGGCATTCGCGAGATCCTTTCTCAGTTCCTCGAGGGGAACGCCCAGAAGCGCGGCGCCCTTGGACTCGGAGATTTCGGCTTCCTGGACGCTTTTTTTCACGAGCCGTTCGAAGCGGGAAGAGCTTTCTTCGCCGCGATAGCAGTCCGGTTCTTTTTTGCGCCAGCCCAATTTGTTGCGGACAATGCAGAACTGCCGGAAAGACGACTCGGAAATGAGCTCGAGCACGCGCGCGCGGTACATGAGCGCCGCGATCGAAACGCCGAAATAGGCTTTGACGGGAAGCAGCTCCGAGAGCGAAACGCGGGAACGTCGCCAGCCGAACATTTTGGAGAAAGTGTCCCGAGGCATGAGGAAGGCCGAGGCGAAGGCGTCCGCGAAGGCTTCGTGCTCCTCCTCGGAGAAAGACGCGTCCTGGGCGACGAGCAGGTGACCGAGCTCGTGAGCGAGCGTCATGCGTTTTCGCGGGAGGTCTTTTTTGAGCCAGGAGGCGATCACGAGAAAGGCGGCGTCGCCGCAGACGGCGGAAAAGCCGTCGAATTTTTCGTTGTCGGTGTCGATTTCAAAAATTTTGACGCCCTTGTTTTCGAGAAGCTGCTGCAGGTTGGGAATCGGATCGTCTCCGAGCTGCCAGTCCTCGCGCAGGCGCTGAGCCCAAGCTTCGGGCGAGCGTTCCCGCGAAGCCTCGAAGCGCGGGAACGGCGGCGTTTCGTGCGCGGCGATCTGCTCGATTTCGAGATAACGGGAAAAGAAATCCTTGGCGCGTTCTTCGATGGAGCGCTTTTCGCGCGCGCCGAGGGCGGATTTTTTGCGGAAGCGGATTTCCTGCAGCGCCGGCTGTTCTCTGCGGAAGAAGAAGTCCGGAGCGACGCCGAGCGCGTCAGCGATTTTCAGCAGCATGGACGCGACCGGCTTCGCGGCGCCGGTCTCGTAGCGGTTGAGGAGCGTGTGAGAGACGTGGAGCTCCGAGGCGAGTTCGCGCAGAGAACGTCGGGCGATTTCGCGCGCCTGTCGGAAACGGACGGGGAAGATGTCGGTGGCGGGTTGCATGTTTACAAAAAATCAAAAAATATCGGATTTGTAAACCGGAATAAAGGGGCGGCGGGCGTCATTTCCCGAGGATTTTTTTCATGAGCTCCGCTTCCTGCGCCCCGAGACGTCTGAGTTCCTCGAAGATTTCGGCGCTCGGGCGCGGCGGCACGTATTTGTAGAATTCGCGGGTAAAGGGGATTTCGTAGCCGATCTTGGTCTTCTTGGGATTGATCCTTGCGTCGGGCGCGTAGGGAAGGACGTTTTTCCGCATGTAGGCGCCGACGTCCTCCTTGAACGGCACGGACTCGGTGTCGGACTCGATCTGCGGTTTGCCTTTTTTGAAGACGGGCGCGCCGTTTTCGTCGCGGAGCGGACGTTCGACGGTGATCTTGGTGAACTTGAAGTCGTCGTTGTCGCGGATTTTGCTTTCGACGATCTTTCCGGCTTCGGAATAAGCGGCGTCGGCGAATTCGAGGTAGGCCTTCGCGACGAGCGCGATGCAGCGTTCCGTGAACTCGTTGCGCTTGTTGCCGAGGCTCTTGCGGCGTTTCTCGAAGCATCGGCTCGCGTCGATGAGCTGGACTTTGCCTCGGCGTTCCCGCGCCTTGTTCTTGGAGACCAGCCAAATGTACGTGGAGATTCCGGTGTTGTAGAACATGTCGTTCGGAAGCTGAACGACGGCCTCGAGCCAGTCGTTTTCGAGGAGAAAGCCGCGGATTTCGCTTTCGCCGGAACCGGCGTCGCCCTTGAAGAGCGGAGAGCCGTTCTGAATGATCGCCATGCGTCCGGAGTCTTTGAGCTTGGCGACGCCGTTGAGCAGGAAAAGCTGCTGACTGTCGCCGACGGAGGGAAGCCCGGCGCCGAAACGCCCGGCGCCGCCTTGGCGCGCTTCCGCCTCCACGGCTTTTTTCTCGTTTTTCCATTCGATGCCGAAAGGCGGATTGGAGATGACGTAGTCGAAGAGGTAGCCTCCGAACTTGTCGTCGGAAAGCGTGTTGCCGTGCTTCATGTTGTCGGCGTGTTCGCCGCGGATGAGCATGTTGGCCTTGGCGATGGCGAAGGTCTGTTCGTTGAGCTCCTGCCCGAAGAAGTGCAGGTCGGCTTCGGGGTCGATTTCGAGGAGCTTTTCGGCGAGGCAGTCGAGCATCTGGCTCGTGCCCATCGCCATGTCGTAGAGCATGGCGGTGATTCCGTTTTTCCGGAGCTCGGCTTTGTTCGGCGCGACGAGGAGTTCCGCCATCATGTAGATGATGTCGCGGGCGGTGAAATGCGCTCCCGCGTGTTCGTCGTAGCTCTCGGAGAATTTGCGGACGAGCTCTTCGAAGACGTAACCCATGTCCACGGCGGAAACGGCGTCGGCGCCGAGGTAGGCTTTTTTCGTGCAGAATTCGTCGATGACGCTGAAGAGGATGCCGTTGTCGGCGAGCTTGGTGATTTCGTTGTCGAAGTTGAATTTTTGGATGATGTCGATGACATTTTCCGAAAAACCCTGCAGGTAGAAGCGGAAGTTTTCCGCGATCTGCTCCGGCGTGGAGCGAAGACTCTCGAACGAAAACGGGCTGACGTTGTAGAAATCGTATCCGGAAGCGGCGCAGAGCTGGCTGGACCTGACGACGATCTTGCGGCGCGCGAGCTCGGCGTTTTTCTCGAGAACGGCGGCCTTGGTCGGCGCGAGCGTGTCGCTGAAGCGCTTGATGACGCACATCGGCAGAATGACGTTCCCATATTCGTGCGGTTTGTAAACGCCGACGAGTTTGTCGGCTATCGCCCAGATGAGGTTCGCCTTTTCCTGGACGTTCACGGAGGTGCGTTTTTCGAGTTCGAGCTGCTTCATGGGGATGATTTCGGACTCTATCAAAAAATCGCCTCCGCTTGCAACAGCAAGGACGCCCGCCGCCGCCTCCACGGAAATCGACGGGCAACCGCAATTCAGTCGGTTAGCGCCGCTAACCGACTCGGGAGCGCTTTTCTTCAGTTTCGCGGACGGAACCGGGCAAACAATAAAAAAGCGGGACGGGCGACGGGGCCCGTTCCGCTTTTCCGAGCGAGCGCGCGGCGCCTCAGCCGAGGGCGGCGAGGAGCTTGGCGGTTTCGTCGCGCTTGGCGAGCGTTTCCGCAAGCTGCTTCTTCGCGCCTTCGAGGATGTGCGCGGGCGCCTTCGAGGCGAACGCCGGGTTGTTGATCTTCGCCGTTCCCGCCGCGACCGCCTTTTCGAGCTTTTCCAGCTCCTTCGTCAGGCGTTTGCGTTCGGCGGCGACGTCGATCAGCCCCGTCACGTCGAGCGAGAGCGTGCCCAGCGGCGTGACCGCCGAGGGACCGTCCGCCGCCGTTCCCGCGGGAACGGTCTCGATTTCGCGCGCGCCGACGAGCGTCTTCAGCTTCGCCGCGTTGCGTTCGAGCAGCGCGCCCGCCGCCGCGTCCTTCAGCGCGAGGCGGAAGAGGCAGTCCTTCTTCGTTCCCGCGTTGTTGTGCGACTTGAGCGCGCGCGCCTGCGTGACGAACTCGCGGATCTGCGCGATGTCGTTCACCGCGTTCGCGTCGATCGTCAGCCCGCGCTTCGCGAGCGCGCCCGCAAGCTCGTCCGCGGAGACGAGCCGCTGCGACTGCAGGAACTCGCCCTCGGGAATGTATCCGAGCAGGTGATACAGCTCTTCGGCGATAAAGGGCGTGAGCGGCGCGAGGCAGAGCAGGAACTGGCGCAGGCACAGGTCCTGAATCGCGAGCACGTTCCCGCGCAGCGCGTCGTCGGCGAGGCGCGTCTTCGCCACCTCCACATACCAGTCGCAGAAGTCGTTCCAGAAAAACGCGTAGAGCGCCTGCGTGTAGGCGTTGAACTCGTAGTTCGCGAGCGCGTCCGCGCAGCCGCGCACGAGGCGCACGAGCCCGTCGAGAATCGCGTGGTCGTCCGCGTCGCAGAGCGCGGGATCGACGCGCGCGACGATCGCCTCGAGCGAGGAGTTGTCGAGCATCGGGCCGCTCATCTGGCGGAAGCGCGACGCGTTCCAGAGCTTGTTGCAGAAATTGCGTCCGAGCTCGACGTTCTTTTCGTCGAAGAGCACGTCCTGACCGAGCGGCGCCGAGCGCATCGTGCCGAAGCGGAGCGCGTCCGCGCCGTAGCGCGCGATGAGGTCGAGCGGGTCGGGCGAATTGCCGAGCGTCTTGGACATTTTGCGCCCGAGCTTGTCGCGCACGATTCCGGTGAAATAGACGTTGCGGAACGGCATTTCACCGCGCCACTCGAAGCCCGCCATGATCATGCGCGCGACCCAGAAGAAGATGATGTCCGGGCCGGTGACGAGGTCGCTCGTCGGGTAGAATTTCCTGAGCAGCTCGGGCATTTCGCCCTCGGGCGCGTCCATGTCCCAGCCCATCGTCGCGAAGGGCCACAGCCAGGAGGAGAACCACGTGTCGAGCACGTCGGGGTCCTGCGTCCAGTTTTCCGGATCGGCGGGCGGCACGACGTCGCAGTGAATCTTCGCGGGATCGCTCTTGGAATACCACACGGGAATGCGGTGCCCCCACCAGAGCTGACGGGAAATGCACCAGTCCTGCAGGTTGCCCATCCAGTGCTCGTAAACCTTGCTCCAGCGCTCGGGGTGGAACTTCATCGCGCCGGTCGCGACGCACGCGCGCGCGGCGGGAACGCTCGGATAGCGCAGGAACCACTGCTCGGAAAGGCGCGGCTCGATCGGCACCTTCGCGCGCTCGCTGATGCCGACCTTGTTTTCGTAGGGCTCTTCTTTGACGAGCAGACCGAGCCCGCGCAGCAGCTCGACGGACTTGTCGCGCGCGGCGAAGCGCTCCATGCCCGTGAGATCCGCGCCCGCGAGCGCGTTCATCGTGCCGTCGGGGTTCATGATGTCCGTCACCTTGAGCCCGTGGCGTTTCCCGATTTCAAAGTCCGTCTTGTCGTGCGCGGGCGTGACCTTGAGCACGCCGGTGCCGAACTCGAACTCGACGGACTCGTCGCCGACGATCGGGATCGGCTCCTGATTTTCGAGCGGGAGCGGCCGAATCGCGTGCTTGCCGATGTATTTCGCGTAGCGCTCGTCCTTCGGGTTGACGGCGATCGCGGAGTCGCCCGGAATCGTCTCGGGGCGCGTCGTCGCGATCGTGAGGAACGTTCCCGGCTCCTCGGCGATTTCGATTTTGAAATAATACAGGAAGCCCTTGTGCGGCTCCATGATGACTTCCTCGTCCGAGAGCGCCGTGAGCGACGCCGGGCACCAGTTCACCATGCGCTTGCCGCGGTAGATGTAGCCCTTTTTGTAGAGATCGACGAAAATCTTCTGAATGCACGCGGAATACTTCTCGTCCATCGTGAAGCGTTCCCGCGACCAGTCGCACGAGCAGCCGAGCTTCTTGAGCTGATTGATGATGATGCCGCCCTTCTCGCGCTTCCACGCCCAGACGCGCTCGAGAAACGCCTCGCGGCCGAGGTCGCGGCGCGTCTTGCCCTCCGTCTTGCGGAGCTGCTTTTCGACCATGACCTGCGTGGCGATGCCCGCGTGGTCCGTTCCCGGCAGCCAGAGCACCTCCTTGCCGTCGAGCCGCGCCTTGCGCGCGAGAATGTCCTGAATCGTGTTGTTGAGCACGTGGCCCATGTGCAGCACGCCGGTGACGTTCGGCGGCGGGATGACGATGGAATACGCGGGGCGTTCTTCGCTCACGCGCGCGGGATCGGCGGTGAAGCAGCCGCCCTCGACCCAGTTCTGATACCAGCGGGCTTCGACCTGTGCGGATTCGTAATTTTTCGGAATGTCGTGCGTCATCGTTTTTTGAAAAAATGAAAGCGGAAACGATACGCTCTTCCCCGCCTTCCCGCGAGCGCTTTTTTCACGCCGAACCGGCGCCCGCGCGTTCCCGCGGGAACGCCGGAAGCGCGGCCGCGGCCGCCCCTTACACACTCCACCCTGCACGGCGCGCAGCACCGCTCATTCCAGCTCGGAGGAGATGCGCATGGAACAGAAGTCCGGTCCGCACATCGAGCAGAAGGCGGCCTTCTTCGCGGCGTCCTGCGGGAGCGCCTCGTCGTGCAGACGGCGCGCGTGCTCGGGATCGAGCGAGAGCGCGAACTGGTCTTCCCAGCGGAACTCGAAGCGTGCGCGGGAAAGCGCGTTGTCGCGGTACTGCGCGGCGGGGTGGCCTTTCGCGAGGTCGGCCGCGTGCGCCGCGATCTTGTAGGCGACGACGCCCGCGCGCACGTCCTCGCGGTTGGGCAGTCCGAGGTGTTCCTTGGGCGTCACGTAGCAGAGCATCGCGCAGCCGTACCAGCCGATGAGCGTCGCGCCGATCGCGCTGGTGATGTGGTCGTAGCCGGGCGCGATGTCGGTCGTGAGCGGCCCGAGCGTGTAGAACGGCGCCTCGTGGCACCAGTCGAGCTGGTTGAGCATGTTCGCGCGGATGAGCTGCGCGGGAACGTGCCCGGGGCCTTCGTTCATCACCTGCACGCCGTGTTCCCAGGCGCGTTTCGTGAGCTCGCCCTGCGCCTTGAGCTCGGCGAACTGCGCCTCGTCGTTCGCGTCCGCGATGGAGCCCGGGCGCAGCCCGTCGCCGATGGAGACGCCGATGTCGTACGCCGCCATGATTTCGCAGATTTCGTCCCAGTGTTCCCAGAGAAAATTCTCCGCGTTATGGCGTCTGCACCACTTCGCCATGATGGAGCCGCCGCGCGAGACGATGCCCGTGACGCGCGAGGCGACGAGCGGCACGAAATCCTTCTTCACGCAGGCGTGAATCGTGAAGTAGTCCACGCCCTGTTCCGCCTGTTCGATGAGCGTCTCGCGGAAGATTTCCCAGGTGATCTCGTCGCTCTTGCCGCCGACTTTTTCGAGCGCCTGGTAAATCGGAACGGTGCCGACGGGAACGGGGCAGTTGCGCAGGATCCACTCGCGCGTGGCGTGGATGTTCTTCCCGGTGGAAAGATCCATCAGCGTGTCGCCGCCCCAGCGGCACGACCAGCGCATCTTGTCGACTTCCTCCTCGATGCCGGAGGCGATCGCGGAGTTGCCGATGTTGGTGTTGATCTTCACGAGAAAATTCCGCCCGATGATCATCGGCTCGGCTTCCGGGTGATTGACGTTCGCGGGGAGAATGGCGCGGCCGCGCGCGATTTCCGAGCGCACGAACTCCGGCGTGATCTCCCGCGGAATCGCCGCGCCGAACGCCTCGCCCGGGTGCATGAAGTCGAGCCGGCGGCGCTCCGGCGTTCCCGCCTCCTCGCGCATTTCCTGCAGCTTCATGTTCTCGCGGATCGCGACGAATTCCATCTCCGGCGTGATGATGCCGCGGCGCGCGTAGTCCATCTGCGTGATGCGCGCTCCGGGCTTGGCGCGGTAAATCTTGCGGTCGCCGCGGTCGAACTGCTCGACGCGGCAGGCGGTCTTCGCCGCGGGAACGGCGTAGCTCGGCGGCACCGCCTCGACGTCGCCGCGCTCGAGAATCCACGGCGTGCGCAGCGCGGGCAGACCCTTGCGGATGTCCTTGTGAAACGCCTCGTCGCCCCACGGACCGGAGGTGTCGTACACGCGCACGGGCGCGTTTTCGCGCAGAATCTTTCCCGAGCGGGAACGCGTCGGCGAGAGCGCGATTTCGCGCATGGGCACGCGGATGTCCGGGCGCGAGCCTTCGATGTAGACGCGGCGGCTCTGCGGGAACGCCTTGCGGATTTCGTCGTTTTCTGCTGTTGCGGGAATGTCTGCCATGAGGGGAAAGTTTAGAGCCTAAAGCTTAAAGATTAAAGAAAGTTCTTTCCGAGTAAGCACCGGAAAGCGCCCGTCCCGCCTGCCCGAGGAAGCCCTCCCGAAGAAATTTCCCGCCAAGACGCAAAGGCGCAAAGATTTTTAATTAAAGATAAGTTAAAAAGTGGAGAGGCGGCATTCCTGCCGCTTCCTTCGAAAATCCTCCCCCGCAAACTTCCCTTTAAGCTTTAACCATTAAGCTTTAAGCTTTCCTAAAAACCGCAAAGTCAAATAAAGTTAAAGAAAAGTTTTAGGGGAGAGGCGGCATTCCTGCCGCTTTTCGAAATCCGCCAGCACAAACTTTTTCCCCGCAGCTCCCGCAGACTTCCGCAGATTTTTTTTGAAACCACGGATGGACGCGGATGCGCACGGATGTTTTTAAGAGGCGGCATGGCTCCACGCTTCGCTTACTTGTCGCTTCCTCGAAATCCGCGAACGCAAACTTCCCTTTAAGCTTTAAGCTTTTTCCCGCGCCCCGACGGGGCGAAACAAACGTAACCCCATGCGCGACGCGAAGCGCGCGCTTGGGGAACGCTCCCCGCATCGAGCGCGCCTGAAAGGCGCAACTTCCCGAGGCGTCCGCCCTCTCGCCGCGCGCCGTTCCCGCGGGGCTGTTGCGCTTTTCAAGCGCGTTTTTTCCGAGGCGCAGCCCCAAGCGGCGTCGCCGCATGGGGTTATTTTTGTTCCGCATTTCATGCGGGAACATGGGGGGCGAAGACATTCCTGTCTTCGTTCCCGCGGCGGGCGGGTGTCCGGAGACGAACATCCTCCGCGCGGCGTTCCCGCAATCGCGCACTTACAGCGCGCTTTGTTTTTGTCCGTTCACGTAGGGTTAAAACCCTACGCTAAGCAATTTCGCCCCGTCGGG
>SFEJ01000044.1 GCA_004558035.1 Opitutia bacterium | reverse complement strand
CTTCCGCGCAAACTCCCCTTTATTCCTTAAGCTTTTCCTTGGGGATTCGCGGGAACGCGACGGCGGCGCCCTTTCTCCTGAACAGAATTTTGTTGCGGCGGGAACGCCGAGCGCTCATGCTTTCGGGAAACTGCCCGGACTGTCCGCGCAGCACTCCTTGCAATTACAATCCACCCATAAGCCCATTTCCTTTTATGAAGACTTCCAAGTTTTTCTTAACGACGCTTTTTGCCGCCGCCGCCATGACCGCATCCGCTTTCGCGGCAGATTACACCGTCGCGAACGGCGCGATTAAAGAAACCGGCGGCAACAAGGTCGCTTCCGACGGGGCTTCCGGCGCGATGATCAACGGCGAAGTCAACACGGCGGGCGTCGTCGCCGCCGCGGGCGACAATTTCACTTTCGACAACGTCACCGGCTACCTGCCGGGCTGGAACAACGGCGGCACCTTCGCCGGCAACGTCGTTCTGACCGGCGGCGGTCTGAACATCAACAACGGCGCCGGGGTGTCGTACACGTTCTTCAGCGGCTCCGTCTCCGGGGGCGGAGATTTCTCCGTCAACGCGAACAACAATCCCGCCAAGGGGGAAGACTTCATCTTCACGGGCGATCTGACCGCGTTCACGGGAAATTTTTCGCGTCCCGTCGCGGGCTTCGCCGCGAATGACGTCAACGCCTACAACACCTTAACCGGCATTCTCCAGTTCGGCGGCGCGGTTTCGAACAACGCCGCCGGCGCGGGAACGGCTTACGCCGCTTCGGCGACCGCGGGCGCGGACGGCGTCGTGCACAACGTTTCCGGCTCGGGAAAAATCGTTTCGACCTCCGTCGTGCGCTACAACTACACGGGCAGCGCGAACGCGGGCGTTTCCGCTCTCGGCGTCGACAACTCGGAAATCAGCGCGCGCTACGTCGATTTCCGCGGCGGCGCGAGCTACGTGGTTTCCTCCGCTCTCGTCGGCAACAATTCCCTGATCGAAAACAACACGCTGTCGGTTTCCGCGGGAACGACGACGTTCATCGGCAGCATCGAAAACTTCGGGACGATCACCGTCGCTTCCGGCGCGACTGCGGACTTTTCGGGCGCGACCTTCGGCTTCGAAAGCGTCGGCACGGATTCCGCCTCCACTTCGTTCGTTGGCGACGGTACGGTGACGCTCGGCGCGGGAACGATCTTCAGCTTCGAATCGCTTTCCAGCGCGAACGGGCTGAAGCTGCTCGGCGGCGTTTCGGACTTCGGCGACGTTTCGAGCCTCGATCTGAGCAATATCCGCGTCGGAGGAACCGAGCTGACGCGCGGGAGCGCCGCCTTCCGCGTCGTCAACGACACGCTCGTGCTCGACTTCGATTCGCAGCTCGCCTATCTCTCCTGGGCGGGCGGGGACGGCGTCTGGGAAATCCGCGGCGGCAATTGGACCAACCGCGAAACGCAGGAACCGGCGAACTATCTTTTCGGCGACTACGTGACGTTCTCTTCCGCCGGCGCGGAAATCACGCTCGTCGGAAACCTCGGCGCGGGGCAGATCGTCGTCGCCGAGAACACGACCTTCACGACGCGCGAAGGCGAAACCGTGAGGCTCGACGCGAAGAATGACGGCTGGCTCACGATCGACGAAGGCAAGACGCTCACGATCGGCGAAGGCGTGACCGTCGATTTCGGCGCGCGCACCTCGCTTTACGACTCCGGGACGACCAAGCTCGCGGGAACGGGCACGGTGAAGATCGACGCGTCCGCCTCGGCGGGGCACGGCGTTTCCGCGCACGTCGGCAAGGGCTTCAACGGCACGCTCGACTGGACGGGCAACTTCAACTGGGGCAACTACACGCTCGGCGAAAATGCGACCATCCGGCTTTCCACCGCGGCGGACCGCGAATCCTCGCTCTGGAACGGTAGCGCGGGAACGACCGGCGTCATCAAACAGAAAATCGAGCTCGCCACGAATTACGTCGTCAATCTGGGCGGCGCGTCGCTGACGATCAAGGGCGACGTCGCCGGCGCCGGGAAAACCCTTTCGATCATCAACGGCGGAATGGCGAAAGTGCTGACGCTTGACGGCGAAACGGCTTTGGGATCCCTGCGGCAGACCGGCGGCACCTTGAACGTGAATTCCAAGGTGACGACGGGGCAGTTCGTCGGCACTTCCACCGGCGCTAACGCGGGAACGCTCAACATTGCGAGCGGCGCCGTGTTTACGGTCACCGGCTCCAGCAATTCCGTCGGCGGGAACGAAGGCTCTTTCCAGGTTTCACACTGGGGCGCGACGGAGACCGTGAACGTGAACGGCGTGCTGAATCTGCAGAACTGCTACATCACCAACAAGGACGGCACCACGGATCTCCTCGTCGGGAGCGGCGGCGAAGCGAATTTCAATAAGGGACTGAACGCCGCGGACTCCGGCGACAACGACGGCGCCGTCCGCGTCGCGCTCAACGGCGGGCGCATCAACGTCGGCGAAGGCGGCATTTCCGACACCGCGGTGATGACGTTGGCGCTGAACGGCGGCACGATCGGCTCGCTCGTCGACGAATGGACGAGCTCGCGCGATTTCGGGCTCAACGGCGACGTGACGTTCGACACGACCAAGATGGATTTCAACGCCGACGGCAGGGCGACGGCGACGGACGCGGGCTCGACGGTCACGCTTTCCGGAACGATTTCCTCTTCGCTGAACGGTCTCACGAAGACCGGCGCGGGAACGCTGAAGCTCACGGGCACGCAGTCGATGAAGTCGCTCTCGGTCAAGGGCGGCGCGCTCGAGCTTTCGGGAACGGCGCTTCTGAGCGGGACCCTCTCCGTCGAAAACGCGGATCTGAGCGTCTCGGGCACGTTCTCCGTGACCGAAGGCGTCACGCAGACGGGCGGGAACGTCGCGTTCTCGACTGCGCTGAACACGAAGACGCTTTACGTCTCGGGCGGCGCGTTCTCCAACTCGGCGGCGACGACGCTCTCGGATTCGCTCTCGGTTTCGGGCGCGGGAGCGCGCGCGGACTTCGCGGGAACGCTGAGCGCGCCGACGATTCACGTCTCTTCCGGCGCGGAGATTTCGATCGCGTCGCTCGCGCAGCGCACGTCCGCGTACACGATCGACGTGAACGACGCGACGCTCGTCTTCGGCGAAGACGCGACGGCGTCGCTGACGTCGCCGTTCAAGATTTCCCTCGACGGCGAAAACGGGAAGATCTCCAATCTGAATCTCACCGCCGCGGGCGCGGGAACGACGCTCGACGCGCGCGCGGGAACGCTCGACGGGCTGACGCTCGCGGGCACCTCCACGCTCGTGCTCTACGCGGAAGCGGGCGAAAACCCCGCGGAGGGCGAATCCCTCAACGGCGACGCCGCGAACGTCACGCTCTCCGGCGGCTTCTCCATCACCTCCGCCACGGGCATCGATTTTTCCAATCTCGTCTTCGAAGAGGCGGGGCAGAGCTACGCGATCTTCAGACTCGACGGGCTTGACGGCGGTATCGTGACCAACATGCTCAACACTGCCGGCGCCGGAAATATCGGCGGCAGCTTCTCGCTCGCCGACGACGTAATTTATTTCACGGCGGACGAATCCATGCAGTTCGCGCTCGCGTGGGACGCGACGGCTACCGACAAGAGCTGGAGCAACGGCCGCTTCCAGGGACGGACGATCGAGAATCTCGACAGACGCGAAGTGCTCTTCGGCAGAATCGCCTCGTCCGTCGGCAACACGGCGGCGGTCAGCATCGGCGCCGGCGCGACGGCGAAGCGCCTCACCGTGCGCGCGGGAACGAATCAGACTTACGTCGTCTCGCTCGCGCCGGAACTCACGACTTCGGACTTCGCGGTCGAAACGCTGCGCGTCGCGCGCGGCACGCTCCAGCTGGAGACGAAGCTGAGCGTCGGCTCCGTCGTCGTGGACGGCGGCGCGTTGCTCGCGAACGCCGCGGGCGCGCTGACGCTCTCCGGCCTGGAAAAAACGATCGACGTGAACGCGGGAAGGCTGGCGCTGAACCACGCCGACGCGACGAACGCGACGAAGATCGAGCTTTCCGGCGGCGCGCGCCTCGAATTCGTGGACGGCGCGCTTTCGAGCCTGAGCCAGAACGGTCTCGTGCTCTCCGGCACCTCCGCGGACGCGCGCGCTGAAATCGTCTGGCTCGACGGCGCGACGGATTCGATCACGGACAAGATTTCGAGCAACGAGACGCCCTACGTCGATTTCGTCGTCGAAGGCGGCACGGTCTCTTTGGGCGTAGGCTCGCTTTCGGAAGCCAATGCGGACGTCCGCAAGCTCGGCGCGGGAACGCTGTTCCTCGAACGGGCGGGCACCTTCAAAAACGGCAAGATGCGCGTCGAGGAAGGCGTGCTCCAGCTCGGCTCCTCGGACCAGGTGAGCCGCATTTTCTCGGGCGAGCTTTCGGTCGCCTCGGGTGCGGAACTTTATCTTTACGGCGGGAACGCCTTCGGCGCCGGCGACGGTTACGACGTGGTGAGCGTTTCTCTGGAAGGCGGCGCGACGATGACGCTGCGCGGCTTTAATGCCGACGTGCAGACGCTGAACAAGGTTCAGCTTTCGCTCGGCGACGGGGCGAAGATCACCTCCGCCTCCGGCACCACCAACACGAACGGACTCAAGCTCGGCGCGGGAACGACGATTTCCGTCGAAGACGGCGCGGCGGCTTCGATCAGCGTGCTCGTGCAGCTCGCGACGGACATGGACGTCACGGTCGGCGAGGGCGCGACGCTGACGATTTCCAAGGGCGTGCGCGACGAAATCAACTCTTCCGTCTCCGCCGGCATCGTGAAGCAGGGCGCGGGAACGCTGACGCTTTCCGGCGCCGCGACGGGCGCCGTCTATTCCGGCGCGACGGACATCCGGGAAGGCACGCTGAAGCTCGCCGCCGCGACGATGGGCGCGGGCGCGGTGACGGTCGCCGACGGCGCGACCTTCGAAGTCGCGACCACGACGACGCTCGCGGGCGGCGTCACGGGCGACGGCTCGCTCGTCGTCTCCTCGGGAACGGCGACGTTCACGAACGACGTCGAAATCGGCGACGCGACGGTCGCCTCGGGCGCCTCGTTGCGTCTCGCCGTCGCGGGAACGAGCTTCGCGCTCAAGGAAAACGGCACGCTGACGCTCGACGGCGAATTCGGCGGAAACGGCACTTTCAAGGGCGACGAGGCGGGCGTTTCCGTCGTGCTCGGCGAAGGCGCGAAGCTTTACGCGGGAACGGCAGAAACCTTTGACTTCAGCGCGAGCTCGCTTTCCGGCGAAACGGCGTTCGCGAAGACGGGCGC
The DNA here is from genome assembly GCA_004558035.1 of Opitutia bacterium. GTDB lineage: Bacteria > Verrucomicrobiota > Verrucomicrobiia > Opitutales > UBA953 > Spyradosoma. The sequence continues at coordinate 5,133 of SFEJ01000044.1, read as the reverse complement.
GGGCAGAGTGAATCTCGGCCAGGGCGTTTCCGTCGAAGGCTTCACGCTGACGCTTTCTGAAGGCGAACTCGCTTCGGCGGACAGCCAGAACGTCGAGGAACTCGTCTTCGACGGCGGCACGCTCATCGAGTCCTTCACCGGAGCCCCCGCGGCGTGGACGACGAACAAGATCACGGTCGGCGCGAAAGGCGGCGTCGTCGACGACGCGGTCAAGCTGAACACGACGCTCGGCACGGCGGATCTCGCGCTCGCCGGCGATCTGGAGATCGGCGCGCGCGGCGAACTTTTCGTCGAAAAAACGCTGAACCTTTCTTCGACGGGCGGCGTGCTCACGATCGGCATGAGCACGGGCGCGGACACCGTCGAGGCGGGCGGCTCGCTCGAAGCGAAGACGCTGAACGTGGCGAGCTCCGTGAAGACCATTCGGATGGGCGACGCGACCGGCCGCGACATGGATCCGAACGGAGGAGAAATGATGGTGCCGGTTTACAGCGAAATCATCGCCGACAAGATCACCTTCTCGGGTGCGACGGCGATCACGGGCGCGGGCGGCGCGATCCGCGTCGGCTCTGAAATCAATTTCGAAAGCGGCGCGAACGTGACCTTCGACGGCACGCTCTTCACGATCGACTCCGAATACGACGACTACGACGTCGCCGCCGCCGCCGGCGCGAACCTTTCCGCGACCGTGAACGTCGAAGGCAAAAACACGACGGCGACGGTCGGCAAGCTCGTCGGCGACGTCGAAAAGACCGGCGCGGGCAAATTGGCGGTCCGAGAGTTCTCCTTCGGTTCGGTCAAGAATCTTTCCGTGACCGAGGGCTCCCTGAACCTTTCCTATGCTGTGGACGAGGACGGTCTGGTGATCGGCGACGCGGACACGCTTATCGACGGAAGTCTCGAAGTTTCCGGCGCCTCCGTGGAGGTTCCTCAGCTTTTTGCCGAGGCCGGCGCGTCGGTGACGCTGACGGGCGGCGCGAAATTCGCGGGCAATCTTTTCCTCTCCGACGGTGCGACCTTGACTCTCGTCGATTCCCAGGCGGAATATCTTTACGTCTGGAGCGACGCGGACCTGACGGTCGGGAACGCGACGATCGGACGCTTGATGTTCGGGAGTGAAGAAGGGTGGCACATGAGCCTCACCGGAGCGTCGCCGGCGATTACCACGAAAAATCTTCACCTCACGCTGAATACGGCGACACGCCTCGCGGACGCCTTCGACGAAAGCAATTTCGATTTGGACTATTCGTCGATCGGCTCGGAGTTCGTCGTCATTGACGTCGGGACGGCGGGAACGTTTTCCGTCACGGCCCGTTCCCCCGAGGACGACGTTTACCGGGATTACGATTACACCCAGGAGCTGGTGAACGGGCGCGTCGGCTTTGGCGACGAATTCGTGGTGGCGAACGATTCGCGCAGCTACCAGTTCGTTTGGGACGAGGCTTCCAAGGCGGTCAAGGTGCTCGCCTACGGGACGAAGATCTGGAAGGGCGCTTCGGTCTGGAAGGAAGACGAGAGCATGACCGGCTGGGCGCAGACGACGCGCGACGGGCAGACCGAAGGCGTTTCCTTCTACAAGAACGACTATGCGGAATTCGCGTTCTCCGGCTCGGCGACGACGACGACCAACAAGATCGACGTCGAGGGCGCGGTGCGCACGGGCGGCGTCGTCTTCAAGGGCTACGACTCGAACGCGTCCTTCACGGTGAATTTCGGCGCGGGCGCCTCGATCGCGGACTATGTGGACGAGGCGACCGGCGCCGCGCGCGGCTCTTCGGTCTCGGTGCTTTCGGGCACGGTGACCTTCAGGGACTCCAAGAACGCGGGAACGATGTATTCCGGCGGGCTGACGATCGCCGCGGGCGCGGGCGTGCGCACGGATCACGTGAACGCGCTCGGCACGGGAGCGATCACGCTCGGCGGCACGCTCGCCTTCGACGCAGGAACGCATAATCTGCGTAACGCCGTCGTCGTGACCGGCACTTCCGCGGTGCTGAACACCGGTCTTTCGAGCGTGACGCTTTCCGGCGCGCTTTCGGGAACGGCGCTGAAGAAGACGGGCGCGGGCTCGCTCGCGATCGCCGGCGCGACGGAACTGGACAAGCTGACGATCGCCGAGGGCGGCGTGCTCGTCGGCGAAGAAGGCGTTTCCGACGAGATCGACTTCGATGTCGGGCGCATCGAAATCACGAACACCGCCGCCGCCTCCGCGCTGACCTTCGAGGCGAACGCCGCGCTGACCGCGGACACGGAACTCGTCGTGGCGCAGAGCAAGCGCGTCACGTTCAAGGGCGATTCTTCGGCGCTGAATTTCGTCGAGTTCACCGGCAACAACGCGACGGTGGGCTTCGAGAACGGCGGCGACTTCAGCGCCGGCGGCTACGAGGAGGAGGTCGATGAAAACGACCAGCCGGTTTCGACGACGGCAATCGTCGCCGAATACACGATGGGCGAAGACGTCCTCGGCGTCTCGAAGATCGTGGGCGATCTGTCGCTGGTCGGGCACGCCGACACCGACGGGAACGTCGCGGGACTTTTTGTGACCGTCGCGGACAAGGATTCGACGCTGAAGATTGAAGGCGGAATCGTGGACGCCGGCGACATGGGCGATTTCGTGCTGCGCAAGCTCGGCGCGGGAACGCTCGAGATCACGGGGACGGTCAATTCCGCCGCGGAACTGCAGCTGGCGGGCGGCGCGCTGAACGTCGGCGGCACGGCGAATCTGAGCGGCGACGTGGTCGTGAGCGCGGATTCGACGCTTTCGCTCGCGTCGGGCGGCTCGCTCGGCTCGCTCGACGGCGACGGCACGCTTCTCGCCGTCGTCGGCGAGGGAACGACGCTTTCGCTGAAGAATTCGAACACGAGCGCGCTGGCGGTGAACTCGAAGCTCTCGGTCGCGGGAACGCTCGAGGTCTCCGGCAAGGGAATTTCCTTCAACGGCTCGGAGAACGCCTACAACAAGCTCAGCCTCGCCTCCAACGCGGCGGTGACCGTGGGCGAGGATGTCTCGAGCTTCAAGGGCAACACGGTGACGCTCGCCAACGGCGCGGCGCTCGTCGTGGACGCGACGCTCTCCGAATCGAGCGGCGTGCTGGAGATCAACGAATCCGGCGCGTCGGTCACGGCGACGGGCGAGAATTCCCGCGTCGTCTTCTCGCGGATCGCGTTCGGCAACAACGTGAAGCTGGACCTGAAGGGCGAAGGCGAAGTGCGTCTCCTCGGCTCGGTCACGGAAAACGCCGAACTGGCTTTGGCGGGCGGCGTGACGCTGGCGTTCGAAACGGACGCGGGCGCGCAGACGAGCCGCCTTTCGGGCGCGGGTTCGCTCGAAAAGCTCGGCGCGGGAACGCTGAGCGTGAGGGCCGCGTCCACGCAGACCTTCACGGGAACGGCGACCGCGACGGAAGGCAAGATTCTCTTTACGGGCAGCGGCTCGCTCGGCCAGGCGAAGCTTTCGGTCGCCGAGGGCGCCGAAATCGTCGTGGCGCGCGAGAATGCGAAGATCGGCGCGGCGACCGTCGTCAACGCCAGAAACGGCTACGTGGCGGCTTCGCTCGCGGGCGGCGAGGGCAAGCTCGTCGTCGAGGGCGCGGGCAATTCGCTGACGTTCACGGGCGCGGACGCGATCTCTTCCGCCTTCACGGGCGCGGACGCGATCTCTTCCGCCTTCACGGGCATCATCGGCGCGCGCGACGGCGGCGTGCTGAACTACGACGCGAACGTCTCCGACGCGGATCGCCAGCTGCTTCTGGAAAACGGAACGCTGGCGGTCGCCGAAGGCGATTTCGTCGCGGACGCGCTGGAGCTCTCCGACGCGGGCAACGTGATCGACGTCGCGGGAACGCTTGAAATCGGCGGCGCGGTGCTCGGCGACGTGAAGGGCACGACGGCGCTGACGGTCTCCGGCGCGGGAGCGCTGACGCTCGGCGGCGTGGGCCGCGTGGACGGCATCGACTCCGAACTGGACGTTTATACGGACGCGGACTTCGCGGGAACGCTGACGCTGAAATATCTCGCGGACGGCGTTTTCGGCGCCGAAGTCGCTTCGACGCAGCACCGGAACACTTTCATCAACGCGGGAACGGTCGTCGTCTCCGGCGACGCGCGCGCGGCGGGCTCGGGCACGATCAGGCTTGCGGGCGGAACCGCGACGCTGCGCTTCACGGGACTCGCGGCGGACCAGGAAATCGAAACGCCGATCGTCGGCGCGGGCACGATCGAGGGCGACTCGGGCGTGCTTTCCGACCTGAGCGAGAAATTCTCCGGCAAGGTCGTCGCCGCGGGCGCGGGAACGTTCACGGTGGACAAGTCCGGCGAGGAATCGCTCTCCGTCAGCGCGGTCGCGTTCTCGGCGAAGGACGCGGATTCGACGCTCCTCATCAAGCTGTCGGGAGTTTCGCTCGACGACGTTTCCGAAGTCGACATGGGCGCGGCGACCTTCGCCTCCGGCGCGGGAACGATCGCGCTGGACATCGGCGACGGGCGCAGGCTCGACGTCGACACCGCGAGCTCGGATTTCTCGGGCAGGCTCGAAGTCGCTTCCGGCACGCTCAAGCTGACGTCGGACGGCGACCTGGGCACGGCGGTGGTCACGGTCGCCGAGGACGCGACGATGGAAGTCGCCTCCAGGATTTTCAAGGGTTCTGTCGCGGGCGACGGTCTGCTCGTCAAGAAGTCGTCGGGCGTGAGCTTCATCGGCGGCGAGGTTTCGGCGGAGACGAGCGTTTCCGCGGGAACGCTCGCGCTCTCGAGCGTGGCGGCGGGAACGAAGATCGGCGTCTCCAACGGCACGCTGGAATTCTCGAAGAAGCTCGACGCTTCGGGCGCGCTCGTCAGCCGCTCCGCCGGCGACGAGGCGACTTTCGACGCGGAGTTCACGGGCGGCGCCGGCGCGATCGTGCGCTTCTCGCATGATTCGACGAAGGCGAAGACGACCGTCGACGGCACGTTCGCGTGGGACAACGGCGTCGCGGGCAAGCTGATGCTCGTCGGCGGCGGCGAAGGCTCGGTCTTCAATCCGCAGATTTCCGCGGGCGACGTCGTCAAGAGCGGTTCCGGCAAGTGGACGCTCTCGAACACGGCGTTCGACGCGGCGACGGCGGTGGGCTCGATGATCGCGGTCGATCCGAACGG
>SFEJ01000022.1 GCA_004558035.1 Opitutia bacterium | reverse complement strand
GGAAATCGTCGTCATCGCCCGCGAATCCTCGTGGAAATGGGCGATCGTCGCCTGGGCGCAGATGACGTTCCTCGCCTGGCTCGGCGCCGTCCTCTGCTATCAGATCGGCAGCCTGCTCTGAGGGAAAGATCAGAGCTTAAAGGTTAAAGCTTAAAGAAGCTCGGAGGCGAATGATTCGAAGTTGAGGCGCTCAAAAGGGAGCTAGGAGCCGGTAACTTGAAACTGGAGATTTCTCGGAGAAGTTTTCAAAAAAGCAATGCTCCAGTCACCAGTTGCCAGCTACCAGTTTCTTTTTCGGAGAAGCCGAACGCACTGCGTCATTCATTATCCACCATCAACCATTAATTAAATTTCCCCATGTTCGACGTCATCTTCGCCGCGGTCTTCGTGCTCGGAGCCGTCATCTACCTCGGCTTCCGCCTGAGAAAGAAAATCCGTTCGATGCGCGACCCGCACGCCTCGCCGGGCTGTTCCTGCGGCTGCGGCTGTTCCCGCAGGTCCGCCCTCCCGCCCCGCCTCCGCAAAAAGTGATTTCCCTTTTCGCTCAAAGAAAAATCAGTTGAAAAAACACGTTCCCGCGGGATTCTTTCCCGCGGGAACGTCGCCTGTCCGGAGCGTCTCTCCCGAAAAACCGCCTTTGCGCCTGCACGTTCCCGCGGGAACGCGGAAGCTCGGCGTCCTTCGGCTTACTTGAAGAAGTCGCCGAGGGAGCCGAAGCCGGAGGAGGAGCCGCCCGTGGAGAAACGGCGCGGCGAAGCGTTCCCGCGGTCGTCGCGGCGTCCGCCGAAGCCGTTCCCGCCGCCGGAGCCGCCGCGGCGCGGGGCGTTCCCGCGTCGCGCGTCGCGGTCGGAGAAGTTTTCGCGCGCGCTGCGGGCGCCCTTTTCCGGATTCGTCTTCATCGAAAGCCCGATGCGGCGGCGCGGAATGTCCACCTCCATTACGGTCACGGAAACCTTCTGCCCGACCTTCACGACGTCCGCCGGATCCTTCACGAAATCGTCCGCGAGCTGCGACACGTGGACGAGCCCGTCCTGGTGCACGCCGACGTCCACGAACGCGCCGAACGCCGTGACGTTCGTCACGATGCCCGGCAGACGCATGCCTTCCTTGAGGTCGGAAATCTCGTGCACGCCTTCCTTGAACGCGAACGCCTCGAATTTTTCGCGAGGGTCGCGTCCGGGCTTTTCGAGCTCCTTCAGAATGTCCTGCAGCGTGGGCAGACCGACGTCGTCCGACACGTATTTCTTCAAGTCGATGCGGGCGCGCAGGCGGCCGTCGGCGAGAAGCGCGGGAACATCGCAGCCGAGATCCGCCGCCATTTTCTCGACGAGCGCGTAGCGTTCCGGGTGCACGGCGGAAGCGTCGAGCGGATGCTCGCCGCCGCGGATGCGCAGGAAGCCCGCGCACTGCTCGAACGCCTTTTCGCCGAGGCGCGGCACGTTCTTCAGCTCGCGGCGGGAACGGAACGCGCCGTGCTCGTCGCGGTAGGCGACGATGTTCGCGGCGATGCTCGCGTTCAGTCCGGAAACGTAGCTGAGCAGCTGCTTCGACGCGGTGTTCACCTCGACGCCGACCCTGTTCACGCAGGAAACGACGACGTCGTCCAGCGAGCGCTTCAGCGCGATCTGATTCACGTCGTGCTGATACTGCCCGACGCCGATGCTCTTCGGATCGATCTTCACGAGCTCGGCGAGCGGGTCCATCAGGCGGCGGCCGATGGAGACCGCGCCGCGCACGGTGACGTCCTCGTTCGGAAATTCCTCGCGCGCGACTTCGCTCGCGGAATAAATCGACGCGCCGCTCTCGTTCACGACGACGACGGGAATCGACGCGGGCAGCCCGCAGCCGCGCACGAACGTCTCCGTCTCGCGCGACGCCGTGCCGTTGCCGATTGCGATCGCCTGAACCTTGAACTGATGGCAGAGAATGCGGATGCGGTTTTCCGCGTCGGCGTACTGCGCCTGCGATCCCGCGGTCGGAAAAATCACTTCGTGGTGCAGCAGCTTGCCCTGCGCGTCGAGCACGACGAGCTTGCAGCCCGTGCGGAAACCGGGATCGAGCGCGAGTACGCTCTTCTGCCCGAGCGCGGGCGCCATGAGCAGTTCGGAAACGTTCGAGGCGAAGACGCGTATCGCCTCCTCGTCCGCGCGCTCCTTGGACTTGAGGCGCGCCTCCGTCTCGAGCGAGGGCCCGAGCAGGCGCTTCCACGAATCGTGCGACGCCGTGCGGACTTCGTTCCCGCAGGCGCCGTTCCCGCCGACGAAGATCTTGTCGAGCCGGGAAAACGCCTCGTCCTCGTTCACCGTGATGCGGAAGAAGAGAAAGCCTTCCTTTTCGCCGCGGCGAATCGCGAGCACGCGGTGCGACGGCGCGGACGCGAGCGGCTCGCTCCATTCGAAGTAGTCCTTGAACTTCGCGCCCTCCTCTTCCTTGCCTTTGATGACCTCGGAAGAAAGCTCGGCGGATTTTTCGTAGATTTCGCGGCAGGCCGCGCGCGCCGTCTTGTCGTCGGAAATGCGCTCGGCGAGAATGTCGCGCGCTCCCGCGAGCGCGGCGGCGACGTCGGGCACCTCCTTGTCGGGCGCGACGAATTTCGCGGCTTCGGCGGCGGCGTCCGCGTTCTGATTTTCGAAGATGAAGTCGGCGAGCGGCCCGAGTCCGCGTTCCCGCGCGATCGTGGCGCGCGTGCGGCGCTTCGGGCGGTAGGGCGCGTAGAGGTCTTCGAGTTCAGTCGAAGTCGAAGCCTTTTCGACGGCGGCCTTGAGCTCGGGCGTGAGGTGCTTGTTCTCCTCGAGAGACTTGAGGATCGCGGCGCGGCGGGCGTCGAGCTCGCGCAGGCGTTCGAGACGGTCGCGCACGGCGGCGATCTGAACTTCGTCCATTTCGCCGGTCGCCTCCTTGCGGTAGCGCGCGATGAAGGGCACGGTCGCGCCCTCGGCGAGGAGCCTCGCGACGGCGCTCACGCGCGCGACGCCCAGCCCCGTTTCCTGCGCGATGCGCAGCACGTATTCGGAAAGGGAAGCAGTGATTTCCATAAAATGAAGGAGCGGAGAAGCCGAGAAGCGATGATGCCGGACGGGAAAGGACGGCGCGCGCCCGCGGCGTTCCCGCGCGCGTGTGCGGCGGGAACGCGGGAAGACGGCGTCACTGGGCGGACTTCGCCTCCCACTCGTAGTGGTAGGTGTCCTCTTCCTCCTTGACCTTTTCGCGGTCGCCCTTGTGCCACCACCAGAAGATCGGCGCGGCGAGGAAGATCGACGAGAACGTGCCGATGATGACGCCCCAGATGAAGACCTTGCCGTATTCGGCGACGTCGCCCGCGCCGAAATACGCGAGCGCGCAGGCGGTGAGGAACGTCGTGACGGACGTGAGCATCGTGCGCGTCAGCGTGCGGTTGATCGAAAGGTCGATCACGTCGCCGAGCTTCATGTTCGGGTTGAGCTCGAGCTCCTCGCGGATGCGGTCGAAGACGACGATCGTGTCGTTGATCGAATAGCCGGCGACCATGAGCAGCGCGGCGATCATCGACGCGGAAAGCTGGCCGCCGCAGGCGAGATAGACGAACGTGACGATGACGATGTCGTGCAGCGTCGTCAGCAGCGCGGCGACGCCGAATCCCGTTTCGAAGCGCAGCCCGACGTAAACGGCGATGCCGAAGAGAGCGACGAGCAGCGAAATGATCGTGCCGCGGATGAGCTGAGCGCTGACGGTCGCGCCGACCGCCTGCTTGCCGATGACGACGTCGTCGAGCGTCTTCGCGTCCGCCGGAAAGAGTTCCGGATACGTCGCGCGGATCGATTCGACGATCTTGTCGATGTTGGAAAATTCGCCCTGGGACTTGTCTTCGGTGAGCGCGCACTCGACGGCGAGCGTCTTTTCGGAGGCGCCGACCTGCTGCTGATAGACGGCGGAGACGTCGTCGATTCCGGTCTTTTTCGCAGCCGCGAGCAGCTCGCCCACGCCGATCTTTTCCTGAATCTTTTCGTCCTGGACGATGCGGAGCGTGACGGATTCGCCGCCCTTAAAGTCCTTGCCGAGGCAGTCGTTCCCGCGGATCGCGAGCGTTCCCGCGCCGATCGCGACGAACGCGCAGACGGCGGCGACGGAAAGCTTCCACTTGTTCATGAAGCGGAACGAAGGCGTCTTCGTGAACTTGACGCCGAAGATGTCCTTGAGCCAGCCGTGCTCGACGAGGAGCTCCTGCAGCCCGCGGCAGAAGACGCAGGTCGAGAAGATCGTCGTGATGATGCCGATCGCGAGCGTCACGCCGAAGCCCTTGACGGAACCCGTGCCGAGCAGAATCAGCACGACCGCGACGAGGAACGTCGTCAGCTGCGAGTCCAAAATCGTGAGAAACGCGCGGTTGTAGCCGAGCTGGACGGCGGTGCGCATGGACTTCCCGCGCGCGATTTCTTCGCGGATGCGTTCATAGACGAGCACGTTGGAGTCCACCGCCATGCCGACGGTGAGGACGAACGCGGCGATGCCCGGCAGCGTGACCGTGGCGCCGAACGCGCACTGCACGCCGAAGAGCGTCGCGACGTTGAGCGCGATGCCCAGCACGGCGATCAGCCCGCCGATGCGGTAGAACACGAGCGCGAAAAGAATCGTGCACGCGCAGCCGATGATGGCGGCGTTCACGGACTGCGTCTGCGCGTCCTTGGCGAGCGTCGCGCCGACGTTCGTCATGTCCTGCAGTTCGAGCGGGAACTCGAGCGGATTGTTCAGCGCGTTGGCGAGCTCTTCCGCCTCCTTTTTGTCGAAATTGCCGGTGATCTGCGCGCCGCCGCCGTAGATGCCGGTCTTTTTGCCGCCGGCGGAGGCGTTGATGGTCGGCGCGGACATCAGCTTGCCGTCGAGTACGATGGCGAAGCGCCCGTTCTTCGCGGAGTAAGGCAGATCCTTCGCGGCGTTCGCGTTGTCCTCGTCCGCGATGCGCTGCGTGACGTCGCCGAAGATCTTCCCGCCCGCGGACGTGAAGCTGATGCTGACGTAGCGGGAAAGCCCGTCCGTGACGGGCGTGGCGCGGCTGACGATGGAGCCCGTCGCCTCCGGCGCCTTCTTGACGTAGACGGGCGTGCGCGAGACCGCTCCCGTCTCGCGGTCCTGATGTTCGTCGAAAAGCACTTCGTAGGTCGCGACCGCCGATCCCGCGGAAGTCGGATTCGTGCGCAGGGAGACGAGCTCGCCTTCCTTCGCGTCCGCGGGCGGGAGCTCGTAGCGGTGCACGAGGCGGAACTCGAGCTTGGCGGGCTTCTTCAGCGCGTTGATGGAATCGGGATTGTTCGCCGTGTCCTCGCCCGGAAGCTGAATCTCGATCGCGTCGTTCCCGACGGGCCGGATCACGGGCTCGCTGACGCCGAAGGCGTTCACGCGGTCGCCGATGACCTCGATCGCGCGGTCGAGCTGGCCGAGCTTTTCTTCGGCGCGCGCCTCGGCTTCCGCCTTCAGCTTGGCGCGCTCTTCGTCGGTCTTCGCGCGCGCGAGCGCCTTGGCCTCCGCCTCCGCCGCCTCGGGATTGACGCGCAGCGTGAACGACACGCCGCCTTGCAGGTCGAGGCCGAGCTTGACCTTGCCCTGCGAACGCCGCAGCAGCTCCTGCAGCAGCATGTTGTTCTTCTTTTCGAGATTGGGCTCGCGCACCATCTTGATCTCCGGGAAGAACGCCTTGTTCAGATCGATCTCCTTGCCGGAATTTCCTTTGCCCGCGGCGATGTCGCGGAGCGCGGAATACGCGGTCGGCGACTTCTTGTCGGCGGGAACGCTCTCGTCGCGATAGGAAGCGACGCGGCGGTCCATCTCGGCGAGCACGCCGTCGAACGCTTCGCGGTCGTGCGTGACGACGCGGTCGACGTATTCGCGGAACGGCACGCTCGAAAACGGCAGCATGCTCGCGACCGCGAACGCGAGAACGAGCGCGGAGACGAAAAGTTTCCAGAAGATTTTGGCGGACATTTTTGCGGAAGAAAAAACGGGACTGACGAAAAAAGAGAAACGGACTGCGGAAACGCTCCGCAGTCCGCCGAAAAGAGGCTTATTCGGCCTTGCCGACGATCTGGCCGCGGACGAACGTGATGCGGCCCTGGACCACTTCGAGCGTCGCCTTCGACTCGTCGAGGGAAACGATTTTCCCGTAGATGCCGCCGGCGGTCACGACCGTGTCGCCGACCTTGAGCTCGCTCTGCAGCTTCTGCATCGCCTTGCGCTGCTTGCGCTGCGGCAGGAAGAGCAGGAACCAGAGTCCGGCGAAAAGCAGCACGTAGACGAGAATCGTCGTCATGCCGCCGCCGATGGGGCCCTGGGGCTGCGCGCCCGCGGCGTCCGTCGCGGCGTTGACCGCGGGAGCGGCCGTTTCCGCCGCCGCCTGTGCAAAAATCGAAAGATTCGTGATGATGTTTTCCATAAATGTAAAAATTTGAATTGAAGTGGCATCATGCCCTTTCGCCGCCGCGAACGCAAATTCTTTTTGCCCGCGAAGTTTTTCCGTTTTTTCTCGACGAGATTTCGGCGAAGTTTAAGAATCAAGACTTTTGAATTTTTAATCGATACAGAACAATGCTGCGCACTCACACCTGCAACTGTTTAACCATCGCCGACGCGGGGAAGAAAGTCACCCTGATCGGCTGGGTCGACACCGTCCGCGACCTCGGCGGCGTCCGCTTCGTCGACCTGCGCGACCGCGAAGGCATCACGCAGATCGTCTGCCATCCGGACAACGCGGAAGTCCACGAAATCGCGAAGGGGCTCAAGGACGAGTCCGTCATTCAGGTCACGGGAACGGTGACGCCGCGCGACGCCGACACGATCAACGAGAAGCTGCTCACGGGCACAGTCGAAGTCGTCGCCGAAAAGATCGTCATCGAAAACGTCTGCGCGCCGCTGCCCTTCCCGATGGAAGACGACAAGGCGGACAAGGTGAACGAAGACCTGCGCGGCGAGTTCCGCTATCTCGACCTGCGCCGTCCGCGCAATCTGAACCTGCTCCGCATGCGCGCGAAGGCGGGTCACGCGATCCGCAACTTCCTCGACGAGCAGGCGTTCGTCGAAGTCGAGACGCCGACGCTCTTCAAGAGCACGCCCGAGGGCGCGCGCGAGTTCCTCGTGCCGTCGCGCCTCAATCCGGGGCAGTTCTACGCGCTCACGCAGTCGCCGCAGCAGTACAAGCAGATGCTGATGGTCGCGGGCATCGAACGCTATTACCAGATGGCGCGCTGCTACCGCGACGAGGACCTGCGCGCCGACCGCCAGCCCGAATTCACGCAGGTGGACATCGAAATGTCCTTCATCGAACGCGAAGACATCTACGCGCTCATCGAAGGCATGCTCAAGCGCGTGTGGAAGGAAGTGCTCGACGTGGACATCCCGACGCCGTTCCCGCGCATGCCCTACAAGGAAGCGATGGACCGCTTCGGCGTGGACAAGCCCGACACGCGCTTCGGCATCGAAATCACGGACTTCACCGACCTCTTCAAGAACTCCGCGTTCAAGGTGTTCAACTCCGTCGCGAACACGCAGGGCAGCGTCGTCCGCGCGATCAACGCGAAGGGGCTCGAAGACATCACGCAGGGCGAGCTCACGAATCTCGAAACGATCGCGAAGACGCTCGGCGCCAAGGGGCTCGCTTTCATCAAGGCGGCGAACGGCGAATGGAAGTCGCCGATCCTCAAATTCTTCTCCGACGCGGAAAAGGCGGCGCTCAAGGAAAAGCTGAACATTGAGGACGGCGACATCGTCTTCTTCGCGGCGGCGCCGTGGGAACAGGCCTCGGCGATTCTCGGCCGCATCCGCCTCGAATGCGCCAAGCTGCTGCAGGCCCGCGGCAAGCTCACGATTTCGCCCAAACAGTTCAACTTCCTCTGGGTCATCGAGTTCCCGCTCATGCTCTGGGACGAGGAACAGAACCGCTTCGTTTCCGCGCACCACCCGTTCACCGCGCCCGTGAAGGAGGACGTGCCGCTGCTCGACACGAACCCGCACGCCGTGCGCGGCCAGCACTACGACATCGTGCTCAACGGCGTCGAGCTCGGCGGCGGCTCGATCCGCATCCACAATCCGGAAATGCAGAAAAAGGTCTTCGAGGACGTGCTCGCGATTCCGAAGGACGTCGTCGAAACCCGCTTCGGCTACATGCTCAAGGCGTTCAGCTACGGCGCGCCGCCGCACGGCGGGATCGCGCTCGGCTTCGACCGCCTCGTCACGATGCTCGCGGGCCGCAGCTCCATCCGCGACCTGCTCGCGTTCCCGAAGACGCAGCGCGGCCAGGACCTCATGGCGCAATGCCCGTCCGCCGTCACGCCGCGCCAGCTCAAGGACGTTCACATCGAGCTCCGCGACGAGGAAAAGTAACGCGCGCCGTTCCCGCTCTTTTCCGCGAAACGCGTTCCCGCCCGCCGGGAACGCGTTTTTTTTTTGCGCGCAAGAACTTCGCTCCGCGCGCGCCGGGCGCGAAAAAAGGCGTTCCCGCGGGGGCGGGAACGCCGATTCGGAGGAGAAGCGCGAAGGCGCGTCAGGCGACGCGTTCGATGATCAGACTGATGTCGTTCGGGCGCTTCGGCGCGAGACGGTAGGCGCTGCGGAAGTATTCCATCGCCTTGTCGAGATTCGACTCGTCGTTGTAAAGGATTTCGACAAGCGCTTCGCCCTGCTTCACCTGCGTGCCGACCTTCTTCAGGTTGACGAGCCCGACCGCGGGATCGTAGGAGCCGTCCTTGCGGCGCGCGAGCTCCTGAACGCCGCGGGCGATCATTCCCGCGTTGATCATGTGCACGTAGCCGCGTTTCGCCGCCGGAAGCTTCTTGACGTATTTCGCCTTCGGGAACTTCGCGGGATCGTCGATCCAGTCGGTCTTGCCGCCCTGGGCGACGACCATGTCGCGGAATTTCTTGAGCGCGGAACCGTCCTTGAGCGCGCGCTCGACGGACTGCTTCGCCGAAAGAGTCGAACCGGCGACGCCCGCAAGGCGCACCATCTCCATGCCGAGCTTGAGCAGCAGCTCCTTCAGATCTTCCGGACCTTCGCCCTTGAGCAGCTCGACGACTTCGAGAATCTCGAGCCCCGTGCCGACGGAATTGCCGAGCGGCTGATTCGCGTCCGTCACCAGCGCGACGCAACGGCGGGACATGCCGCGCGCGACGCGCGTGACCGTACGGGCGAGCTGCTTCGCCTGTTCGAGGTCGCGCATGTAGGAGCCGTTGCCCCACTTCACGTCCACGACGAGGCCTTCGCAGCCTTCGGCGAACTTCTTGGAAAGGATGCTGCTCGTGATGAGCGGAAGGCTCGAAACCGTCGCCGTGTGCTGGCGCAGCTCATAGAGCATGTCGTCGATCGGCGCGATCTTCGGGCTCTGCTCGACGACGGCGCAGCCGACCTTCTGCAGGACGCGCTCGTAGTCCTTGGGCGCGAGATCCGCCTTGAAGCCGGGAATCGCCTTCATCTTGTCCACCGAGGTGATGATGAAGTCCTCGTCCTTGGAGACCATCGTGGGCACGACGACGCCGCACGCCGAGGAAAGCGCCGCGAGGGCGATCGTCGTTTTGTCGCCGACGCCGCCGGTGGAGACCTTCGACATCTTCGGGTCGGTGATGCGGTCCAGCTCGACCGTGTCGCCGGAGAACATCATCTCCTCGGAAAGCGCGGACATTTCGTTCGCGGACATGTTCTTGAAATAAATCGACATGAGGAGCGCCGCCTGCTGGGACTCTGGCATTTCGCCGTCGATGATGGCGTCCACGATCGTCCGAATCTCGTCGCGCGTGAACTCGCCGCCGTCGCGCTTCTTCTCGATGAGATACGCATAAGTCGATCGCATGTCTTTTCTACTGTCAGTTTTCTTGTCTGCCATTATGTTGTTTCCTGTTGTGAATAAGGGATTTTCAAAGCTCTACGTATGAGCGACAGGATGCGCAAAATTTTTCAAAAGTCGAGAAAAAAATTCTCGACAATTCCCGCAAGGCGTTGTAAGCGGGCGCGTTTTTTTCCGAAACTTTCGCCGCGTTTCGGCGTTGCCCTCTTTCCGCGAACGCAACAGATTATGTCCCATATGAAAAGCAAACGCCTCACCCCTCCGACCTCCGCGCGGGAACGCCGCCGCGGCTTCACGCTGATGGAGGTTATCATCGTCATCGCGCTCATCGCGCTGATCGTCGGCGCCGTCTCCGGCAACCTGACGGGCATTTTTTCCGACAATCAGAAAAAAATCGCCGAGACGGACATTCAGGCTCTGGAGACGCCGCTCTTCGCCTACCAGATCAAGCACGGCGCCTATCCGACGACGGAGGAAGGCCTGCAGGCCGTCGTCGATTCCGGCGAGCTGAAGAAGCTTCCCGAAGACCCGTGGAAGCGCCCGTTCCGATACCGCTTTCCCGCGCAGAAGAGCAAGAACGGCTACGACCTGTGGTCGCTCGGGCCGGACGGCGTCGAAAGCGACGACGACATCGGCAACTGGCAGCCGTAAGCCTTCCCGAAGACGATGTCCGCAACCCGACGGCAAGCCTCGGTGCCGCGTTCCCGCGCGCGCGCCTTCACGATGATGGAACTGCTCGTCGTCATCGCGTTGCTCGGGCTCGTCTCCGCGTTCGTCGCCGTGCGCTTCGACGCGCTCGTTCCCGCGCTGGCGGAGCCTTCCGCCGAAGCCTCCGCGCGGCGGGCGTTCGCGCTCGCGTCCCATCGCGCGCGGACGCTCCGGCGCGCGTTCTTCGTCCGGCTCGACGCGGACGGAAGCGCGCTCTCGGTCGAAGACGCGGACGGGAACGCCGACGCCGTCTTTCCGCTGCGTCGGGACGGGAACGCGCCCGCGCTCCGGCTCCTCGCCGACCCGCGCGACGGCGCGACGCTCTTCGTTCCCGCGCGGCTGCGCGAAATCGACGCCGCGGAATTCCATCCTTCGGGCTGCGCGACGCCGACGCTCGTCGAAATCCTCAAAAACCGGAAGACGGAAAAAATCCTGCAGGCGGATCCGTTTTCGGGCGCGCTGACGGAAAGGAAGACGCTGTGAACCGCGCGCGTTCCCGCCGGGCGTTTTCGCTGCTCGAAGTCGTCGTCGCCGTCGCGATCTTCGCGACGACGGTCTCGGTGCTGCTCGCCGCCGTCGGCAACGTCTACGCGGCGCAGAGCGCGCTTTCGCGCCTCGACGACCGGCACGCCGACCGCCTCGAAATCCTGCGGACGCTGCTCGCCGATTCCGAGAACGACGTCGACAAGCTCGAAACCGGCGGAGACTTCCGCACGCTCGACGGCAAAAGCGTGCGCTGGCGCGCCTTCGCCGAAGAGACGCCGCAGGCGGGCCTTTTCCGCGTCGTCGCCGAAATCGAATGGCCCGGCGATCCCGAGCCCGAAACGCTCCCGTTCTTCGTCTTCCGTCCGGACTGGAAGGCGCAGTTCGACAACCAGGAAGTCCTCCTCGAAAACCTGCGCGAAGCGTTCCCGAGCGACCGCTTCGACACCTATTGAACCGCCGTGCGTTCCCGCGTCCGCAAAGCCTTCACGCTGCTCGAGGTCGTCGTCGCCGTCGCCCTCGCGGGCGTGCTACTCACGGCGGCGGCGGGCGTCGTGATGAACGTCGTGCGTGTCTGGGAAAAATCCGGCGACGTCGCCTCGCTCGACCGCCATCTTTCCGGGCTCGAGCGCTTTCTCGGCGTCCTCGCGGACGCGCAGCGCAAGCTGCGGATCGCCCGCTCGATCGACGGGAAAAACGTCGTCGGCTGCGCGTGGACGCGACCGCCCGGGCTCGACGAGACGTTCCCGCGCTTCGAGATCGTCGAGACGTTCCCGCTCTTCGCGCTCGACGAAAACCCGCAGCCCAGGCTCGAAGCCTGGCTTTTCTGGGACGCCTCGGGG
This sequence comes from Opitutia bacterium, assembly GCA_004558035.1. Taxonomy (GTDB): domain Bacteria; phylum Verrucomicrobiota; class Verrucomicrobiia; order Opitutales; family UBA953; genus Spyradosoma. The sequence goes on along the minus strand of SFEJ01000022.1, from coordinate 26,765 downwards.
CTGTGGCTGATCTCGCAGACCGCGCGGCAGAAGAACGAAGACGAAAACGCCGCGACCTGGACGCTGCTTTCGCCGTTTCTGGAAAGCGTCTCCGTGCACGCCCGGGACGCCGAAGCCGGCGCCTGGGAAAGCGTCGATTCCGTGGACGAAAGCGTGATTCAGAGCCGCGCGATCCGGCTGCGCCTGCGTTTCCGCGACGGCAAAGTCGCGCGGGAACGCACGCTCGCGCTCTCCGGAACCGAGACGCCGGGAGGGACTTTTTTCTGAGATGAGACACGCCGCGCATTGCTTCACGCGAAAATCCTCGGCGCAGCGCCCGGGCGCCGCGCTGCTCCTCGTGCTCGGCTTCGTCGTGCTGCTGTCGTTTCTCGTCGTCGGCATCATGAAGAACGCGCAGCGCGAAATCCTTTCCCGCGCGGAAGACTACGCGCGGCCGGAGCTCGAGATCGCCGCGCGTTCCGCGCTCGAGACGACGCTCGCGGTCGTCGCCGATTTTCAGGCGATCGACGGGGCGGTCCACGCGCCGAGTCAGGGCTGGGGCGACGCGCTCGCGCTCGCCGGATTCGAGCCCGTTCCCGGCAAAGACGCGTGCCGCTTCGACGCGAAAACGCTCGTGTCCGTGCGCTTCCGCGACGAATCCGCGCGCTTCCCGCTCGACGGGCTTTCCGACGAAGCGTTCCGCACGCTCATGCTCGCGATCGGCGTTCCCGAAGGCGAGATCGACGCGCTCCGCGACCGCCTCGCCGACTGGACCGACGCGGACGACGACACGCGCGCGAACGGCGCGGAAATCGACGACTACGAGGCGGAAAACGCCGCCGCCGTTCCGCCGAACCGAGCCCTGCGCGACCTGCGCGAACTCCGCTTCGTGAAAGGGTTTTCCGAAATCTTCTTCGACGAAGCCGGCGCGCCGAACGCGCTTTTCCGCCGCCTCGAAAAAACCGTCTCGCCCTACGCCTCCGCGGGGCAGCCCAACGTCAACACCGCCGACGCGGAAACGCTGAACGCGCTCGCCTACGAGACGGACTGCGACGTCGCCGCCCTGCTCGAATACCGCGAAGGCGCGGGCTTCGACGGGCGGAGCGGGCGCGTCTTCCGCGACGCGTCGGATCTTTCCCGCGTCGGCGCGGAATCGCTCGCGGGCAAAGTCTCGTTCGCCGTGCGCACGCTGCGCGTCACCGTCACGGCGTCGCGCGGCGGGGCCTCGCTCACGCTCGAAGCGCTCGTCGAGATTTCCGGCGCCGCCGCGCGCGGGAACGCGACCCCGTTCAGAATCGTCGAGCGCACGCTCGATTCCCCCGCGCCGGAAACGCCGTGAAACCTTTTCCCGCTTTTCGCGTTCAACATGAAATCTCCCGCCGTGAAAACCGCCTCTTCCCATCAGCCGCCTCCCGAAAAAAACGCCGCGCCGTCGCCGATTTTTCTGCTGCCTTCGTGGCTCTTCTTCGTCGAAAACGTGCCCGCGGATCCCGCGGCGACGCCGGAAGCGCTACGTGAACAGGTCGCGCTGCACCTTGAGGCGGCGGCCCCCGTTCCGCCGGAGCAGCTGCTTTCCGGATTCCGCTTCGCGCCGCGCGGGAACGCCCTGCTCTGCTACGCCGCCGCGCGCGAACGCGCCCGCGCCTTTCTCGCGGAAATGCCCGCGAAATCGCTGCACGCGCTGCCGCTCTTCGCGCTCCGCGGGAACGACGGCGCGACGCGCCCGCGCCGCGAATGGTTCGCGACCGAAACGGAGCTGACAGCCGTGCGGCTCGATCCCGACAACGCGTTCCCGACACGCGCCCGCTCCGTCCCGCTCGAACGCGGCGGGCGCGACGACGCCGCCTTCCGCGCCGCGCTCTTCGCCGCGCGCGACGCCCTGCGCAAGGAAATCGGCGACGACGGCGCAGAGGAAAGCCCCGACGTCTTCATGCCCTCGGAACAGATTTTCGACGCGAAAAAAGGCGCGGGAGAAATCCGCTTGCTCCGCCTGCGCGAGGACGGGAGCGCCGTTCCCGCCGCGCGGACGCTCGCGTTCTCGACCGCCGACGAATCGCTCTGGCTCGCGGACGTGCGCGACGCGGAGACGCTCGCGCGGGAACGCCGGGAACGCCGCGCCGCCGCCCTGTGCCGCCGGGCGACGCGCGCGCTCGCCGTCGCCGCCGCCCTGCTCTGCGCCACGCAGCTCGCCTTCCTGGGCTTCCGCGCGCACGTCGCCGCCAACGTCGAGGCGGAAGCCGCGCAGCGCCCGCAGGTGCGCGAAATCCGCGAACGCGCGGCGCTGATCGAAAAGATTTCCGAAATCCAGGCGAACAAACTGCAGGCGATGCGCGCCGTCGCCGCGCTCAACGCGCAGCGCCCCGAAGGCGTCGGTCTCTCCGGCTTTTCCGGCGACGGCACGGCGGGAACGCTCTCCGCGAACGGCACGGCGGAAAGCATCGCGCTCGCCAACGAGTTCGAAAAGAATCTGCGCGCGTGCGGGCTTTTCCGCGACGTCAGCTTTTCCGCGAACATGGCGGCGAACGGCGCGAGTTTTTCGCTGCGCTGCATTCCCGTGAAGGCGGAGCTCGACAAGCTCGATTTCTACGCGGAGCGGGAAAATCCCGTTCCCGCCGCCGCGGAAACGGACGACGCTCCGCCGCCGGAAGCCGCGGAAGCGCCCGAACACGAACCCGAAAACGGAGAATCCGCGTCATGAAAATTCCATTACGTGCAAGAACGAAGCTCCTGCTCGCCGCGGCGCGCGCGCGCCTCCGCGGTCGCGCGTTCAGCATCCGCGAGCGCGCTCTGCTTCTGCTGCTCGCGGCGGCGGCGCTCGTCGTCTGGGCGGGCGGGCTCGTCTCCGCGTTCCGCGCGGAAATCGGGACGAACGACGCGGCTCTGCGCGCTTCGGAGCAGAACGCGCTCGTCCTGGGCACGCGCGAAATCATCCGCGCGCGCCTCGCGGAAAAGGCGCGCGAGCTTCGCGGGAACGCCGACGTCTCGGGCACGGATCTGCTTTCCGTCGTCGGCGAGCTCGGCGCCGATCTCGGACTGAAGCCGGAGAGCTCGCGTCCCGTCTCGAAGGACCGGGCGCCGTTCGACGTCGTCACCGTGCGCATCACGCTGCGCAACGCGCCGTTGGAAAAGCTCATCGAATTCGACGAGCGCATCTCCAACGAATTTCCTTCCGTCGCCGTGACCGAGGCGCGCTTTCAGCCTTCGGGCTCCGACGGGCTCACGCTCACCGCGAGCTATGAAATCACTTCGTTCCAGTTGCAGCCCTCCACGCAGAAAACCCTCCGCTGAAAAATTTCCGTCATGAAGACTTCCCCGCATTTTCTTTTCGCCGCGGCGTTATTCGCCGCCCTTTCCGCCGGCGTTCCCGCGGACGCGCAACAGCAGGCGCCGGCCGTTCCCGTCCGCCGCACGATTCAGGCGAACACGACGCGCGCGGGCGCGACGCCCGTTCCCGCCGGACGCGCCGTCGCCGGGCAGACGCCCGCGAACAACGAGCCGATTGCGGTGAAGTTCGTCGAAGCCGCTCCCGCGGGAACGCCCGAGGGCGAAAAACCGCGGCTCATCGAGCGCCTCCTCATCGTCGATTCTCCGGCGCCGCAGGTCTTCGACCTGCTCGAACGGCTCACGGGCAAGAGCGTCATCCGCAGCCAGGCGCTTCCCGTGCTGCGCATCAACTTCGACTCGCGCGGCCCCATCGCGACGGACAAGGCGATCGTCGCGCTCGAATCGCTGCTCGCCCTCAACGGCGTCTCGGTCATTCCCGAAGGCGAGGATTTCCTGAAGGCCGTCGTCGCCGGCTACGCGACTTCGGAGGCGCCGCCGCTCTACGTCGATTCCGTCGCGGACCTGCCCGCGAGCGAGCGTTCCGTCGCGCGCCTCTTCCGCTTCAGAAACGTCAACGTCGCGAACGTCGAGCCGCTCATGCGCGGAATGGTAACGCACCACCGCGGCGGCTCGCTGCTTTCGATGCCGGCGGCGAACTCCATCCTCGTCACGGATTCGCTCACCAACGTCCAGCGGCTCGAGCGCCTCGTCGGCAGCCTCGACGTTCCCGGCCAGGTGCTTTTCTACAATCTCAAAAACGTCAAGGCGTCCGAAATCGTCAAACAGCTGCAGGCGCTGCAGCAGGGCGGCATGAAGAATCTGCTGCAGGGCGAAGTCGGTTTTTCCGCGAACGACACGACGAATCAGCTGCTCATCGTCACCAGCACGGCGAACAAGGATTTCATCGACTCGCTCGTCGGGCGGCTCGACGTCGAGACCGTCCCGCTCACGCGCAGCGCGGTCTTCCCGCTGAAGCACGCGGACGCGGACGACGTCGCCGACGCGCTCAAGGGCGTCATCGAAGGCTCGCGACCGAACGTGTCCGGGCAGAACAAGACCGCTTCGGTGACGATCATCGGGAACGGCTCCTCTTCGACGGGAACGTCGTCCTCGTCTTCCTCGTCGTCGTCCGCCTCCGGCGGGAGCGCTTCCGCGCGGCGTTATTCGGCGGAAGGCGCGGACGGGAGCGCGGACTCCGCGGACGGAACCTACGACGTCGTCTCCGCGCCGCGCGGGAGCGGCGACGGCGTTCCCGCGACGACGGCGGAGAACGCCTCCGACACGCAGCGCTTTTCGGATTACCTGACGATCATCGGCGACACGCGGGCCAACTCCGTCATCGTCATCGGAACGAACAGCGACATCCGCCAGATCGCGGACGTCGTCGAAAAGATCGACATTCCGCTTCCGCAGGTCCGCATCGAGGCGATCATCGTCGAGGTGCTGCTTTCGGACAGCGACGTCAGCGGGCTGAACACGCTCGGCTTCGGCTACAAGCTCTCGCCGACGGGAACGACGAACACGCTCGCGGGCAATTACCGGCTCGCGGCGGGCGCGCCCAACGGCGCGTTCTCGATGGAGGGCTCGCTGCGCGACCTCGCCTTCGAAATGGTCTTCAATCAGGCGAAGACGGACTCGCGCGTGAAGGTGCTTTCCTCTCCGACGATCATGACGATGCACAACAAGAGCGCGCAGATCGTCATCAGCGAACAGCGCCCCGTCATCACGGGTTCGACGACGGATTCGACGAGCATGAACACGTCGTCGCAGGTCACTTACAAGGACATCGGTCTCGAACTCGAAGTCACGCCGCGCATCGGCTCGAACGGCACGGTGCAGATCGACGTCTCGCAGAAAATCGACAACATCATCGGCACGACGAGCATCGACGGGAACGAGCAGCCGCTCATCTCCTCGCGCCGCGCAACGTCCTACATCAGCATCAGGGACCGCGAGACGATCGCGCTCGCCGGTCTGCAGTCGTTCGACGAGACGACCAACAAGGGCAAAGTCTACATTCTCGGCGACATCCCGCTGATAGGCGCGCTGTTCCGCCCGAAGACGTATTCCTCGACGCGGCGCGAGCTCATCGTCTTCCTGCGCCCCTTCGTCATCACCGACGCCGCCGAAGAAAAGACGCTCGGCGTGCGCGACGAGGCGCTCACCCGCGATGACGCCCGCGCCTTCATCGAGACGGGACGCTTCCCGCAGCTGGAGAATCCGGACTTCGCCGCGGAAAAACGGGCGAAGGCGGAAGCCGCCGACGCGGGAACGCCCGAAAGCACCGAGACTCCGGCGGAAACGGAGGGCACGCGATGAAGAACGCCGCGCTAAAAATTCTTTTCGTCGGCGCGGCCTGCGCGCTCGCCTCGGCGACGCGCGCCGAGGACGCCGCGGCGGAAACGCGCGCCGAAACCGCCGCCGTTCCCGCGCATTCCTTCGCCGCGCTCGTGAAAAATTCGCCCTTCAAGGCGACCGCGAAAAACAAGGTCGGCGGCGGGAACGCGCCCGCCGCGTCGCGCCGGCTGCGCTTCGTCGGCATGCTGACCGTCGCCGGGCAGACCGCGTTCGGACTCTACGACGACGCCGCGCAGCGCAGTTTCTGGCTCGGCGCGCGGGAGGCGAACGACGCCGGGATTTTCGTCGAAGGCTTCGACGCCGGGCGCAGGACGCTCGCCGTGCGCGTCGGCGCGGAGCGGCTCTTGATTCCGCTCGCGACGCCGGAAGAAAAACCGCTCGCGATCCAAGGCGCGACCTACGTTCCCGCGCCGCGGCGGACGACGCAGACGAACGCGACGCAACGCGCGCAGCCCGTCGCGCCGGCGACGAGAACGGCGCCCGCGCAGCCCGAGAACAGGAATCAGGCGCAGACGAAGCAGCGCGGCAATCGCGGCGACCGCCCGCGCTGACCGCGGGAACGCGCGGGAATCACAGCCGCACGGGAACGCCCGCCGCGCGCATCGCTTCCTTCGCCTCGCGGATCGAATACGTCCCGAAATGGAAGATCGACGCCGCGAGCACCGCGCTCGCCTTGCCCTTCTTCACGCCGTCCACGAGGTGGTCGAGCGTTCCCGCGCCGCCCGAGGCGATGACGGGAACGCCGACACTCTCGCTCACGCGCCGCGTCAGCTCCAGGTCGTAGCCCGTCTTCACGCCGTCGCAGTCCATGCTCGTGAGCAGGATTTCACCCGCGCCGAGCGAGACGACTTTTTTCGCCCACTCGACGACGTCGAGCCCGCAGGGCTTCCGCCCGCCGTGCGAATACACCTGCCACGTATCCGTGCCGGGATTGCGCCGCGCGTCGATCGCGACGACGATGCACTGGCTGCCGAATTTCTTCGCGGCGTCGAAGACGAGCTCCGGCGCGGCGATCGCCGAAGAGTTCAGCGAAACTTTGTCCGCGCCCGCGTTCAGCATCGCGCGGATGTCCTCGAGCGTGCGCAGCCCGCCGCCCACCGTGAGCGGCATGAACACCTGGTCGGCGGTGCGCTCGACGACGTCGCGCATGATCGCGCGCCCGTCGGACGACGCCGTGATGTCGAGAAAGACCAGCTCGTCCGCGCCCTGTTTTTCGTAGGCGCGCGCGCAGTCCACGGGATCGCCCGCGTCGCGGAGCGACTCGAACTGCACGCCTTTGACGACGCGCCCGGCTTTGACGTCGAGACAGGGGATGATGCGGACCGAAAGCATTTTTCAAAAAAAATCGTGAGCGCGATAATGCCCGATTCGCCTTCCCGCGAAAAGGTTTTATTTCCCGCGCCCAGACGCGAAAAAATCCGCCGCGGGAACGAGCCGGCGGCGGATTTTCCGAAAAACGGAGCGGGAACGCGTTCAGTGCGCGGAAGCGCGCGCGCGGACTTCCGCCTTCCTGTCCCACTTGCGGATCTTGTCCGGGAGCGTGCCGCCGAGCTCGTAGAGCTTCGCCTTGTCGTGAATCATCGACGCGCGGGAAAAACCGTTGAGCGAATACTCGTTCTGCAGCCAGATCGCCTCTTCGGGGCAGACTTCCTGGCACATGCCGCAGTAGATGCAGCGGAGCATGTTGATCTCGAAAGCCTTGGGCGCCTTTTCGACGACGTCGGCGTGCGGCGCGTCGGGATCGATTTCGCCGGGCGTCACGCGGATCGCCTTCGCAGGGCAAACGAATTCGCAGAGCTGGCAGGAGACGCATTTTTCGCGTCCGGAAGGATCTTTGACGAGCGTCGGCACGCCGCGATAGCCTTTCGGGATGTTCGGACGCTCTTCGGGATACTTGAGCGTGACCGGTTTGCGGAGCATGATGCCGAGCGTGATCTTCATTCCCGCGAGCACCTGCGGAATGTAAAGTTTTTCCCACCAGCGGAGCGGCTTGCGGGTGACGACCTTGATGTTTTGCGTAGCCATTGCGTTGAATCTTTCAGTACGTGAACGTTATTTCAGCAGACCGTCCCACACGCCGAAGCCGACGAGATAGGCGACGAGGTTGGCGATCGCGAAGGGCAGGAGCAGCTTCCAGCCGACGCGCATCACCTGGTCGAAACGGAAGCGCGGCACCGTCCAGCGGATCCAGATGATGACGAAAAGCATGAAGACGATCTTCACGAGCAGGCAGACGACGCCGAGAATCGCCGCGGGAACGCCGTCGAGCCCGAGCGTCGGCAGGAACGGAAGCGCGTGCCAGCCGCCGAGGAAGAACAGCGAGAACATCGTCGAGCCGAGAATCATGTGCAGGTATTCGCCCGTGAAGAAGAGACCGAACTTGAACGTGCCGTATTCCGTATGGAAGCCGCCGACGGTGTCCGTTTCGGATTCGGGCATGTCGAAGGGCTGGCGGTTCATTTCCGCCATGAGCGCGACGAAGAAGAGAATCGCCGAAAGCGGCGCGAGCACGACGTTCCAGAGCCCGTTCTGCCCGCGGACGATGTCGAAGAGCGAGAGCGGATTCGCGTCGGGATCGCCGCTCGTGAGCAGCACGACGGGCAGCACGGAGAGCACCATCGAAAGCTCGTAGGAAATCAGCTGCGCGCTCCCGCGGACGGAGCCGAGGAACGGATACTTCGAATTGGACGCCCAGCCGCCGAGCACGACGCCGTAAACGCCGAGCGAGCTGACCGCCATCACGAAGACGAAGCCGGGATTCATGTCGCAGAGCATCAGCGCCGTCTCCTTGCCCGTCTCCGGATCGACGTAGGACGTGAACGGCATCATCACGATCGTCAGAATCGCGGGCGCGAGCGCGAGGCACGGCGCCAGGCAGTAATAGAACTTGTTGACGTGCTCGGGCATCGGCTCCTGGCGCATGAAGAGCTTGCCGCCGTCGGCGATCGGCTGGATGAAGCCGCAGTAGGTCAGCACCTTGCCGACGACCGGAATCGCCGCGATGAAGGGCATCGTCGTGCGGCAGGGACCGACGCGGCCCTGCGCCCACGCCGCCGTCTTGCGTTCAAGCAGCACGGTGTAGAGACACCCGCCCATGATCACGAGGACGAGCGCGACGGCGAAAATCGCCTTGAAGACCGCGCCCGTGACGGCGACGGCGTCGTCGCCCGCGGGAATGTCCGGAATGCCGAGCCAATCCTGCACGCACGTGTCCGTGCCGTTGAACCACTCGATGAAGGCTTTTGCGAATTCGTTCATGGTGAATTTCTCCGAGAAAAATTATTTCGTCGCCGGCTTGTAGAGCAGCGAGCCCGTTTCCGGGAACGCGATTTTCGCCCAGGGCGCGGCGTCGAGCAACACGCCCTCGTCCGGAATCTTCGCGAAATCGACCGCGGCGAGCGCGGGGCATTCGCGGCGCATCCCGATCCAGATCGTTTCGACGGAAGCGTCCGCGGCGGCGTTCCCGCCCGCGGCGAGCGCGGCGAAGACGTCGAGCTCGTCGCGCGTTCCCGCGATTCCGGGAATCGCGGCGTCGAATTTCTGCAGGCGGAACTGCTGGTTGACGAAGGTGCCGGTCTTTTCGAACACCGTGCGGCCGGAGAAGACGACCGTCGCCTCCGCCTCCGTCGCGTTCCTGTGCGTGCCGAGATAAACGACGTCCGCCTTCTTCAGCTGCTTCTGCGTGAAGCCCTGCTCGAGGAGATCTTCGCCGCAGACGAAGACGGTCTTGACTTCGCCCGCTTCGACGGCGGCGGCGAGCGCGGAGACGTCCGCCGACTCGAAATCCTTCACGAGCCCGGAGACGAGCGCCCCGCGGCGGTTCGGCGTGCGGTCCTCGGAAATGAGGAAGCCGTCGTTGGCGTCGAGCGTCTTCGCCAGATAAACTTTACCGCCGAAGGCCGCGGCGAGCTTCTTGAGCGCCCACTGCTCTTCAAGGCTCATCCTGCCGGAAGCGACGAACGCCGGCGTTCCCGCGGAAAGCAGCGCGCGCGCGGCGTCGACCGCCTCTTCGAACTCGACGGCGCTTTCCCCGCGGCGCGTTCCCGCGAGGCGGTTCGCGTCGTCCACGGTCTTGTAGATCATGCGGCCGGAGTCGGACATCCACGCGTCGTTCACGCAGTCGTTGCGGCGCGGCGTGATGCGGTAGATCTTGCCTTCGCGGGACCAGACGGTCGTGTTCACGCCGACGCTCGATTCCGTGCACACGCTCTTTGTGCGCTTCAGGAACCACACGCGCATCTTGAAGCGGAAATCCTTGCTGGTGAGCGCGCCGACCGGGCAGAGATCGACGACGTTCATCGAATAGTTCCCGTCGAGCTCCTGTCCCGGATAGCAGTCGATCTGCGTCATCGAGCCGCGCTGGACGGCGCCGAGAACGGGGCGCTTCAGAATGTCGCGGCAGAAGCGGACGCAGCGGCGACACAGCACGCAGCGCTCGTTGTTGAGCGAGACGCGCGGGCCGATGCTCTTGGCGCGCGGCTTCACGTTCTTGTCGTCGCGGTAGCGGGAACGCCCCTTGCCGTACGCGAACGAAAACGCCTGCAGCGTGCATTCGCCCGCCTGATCGCAGATCGGGCAGTCCAGCGGGTGATTGGCGAGAAGAAATTCCGTCACGCCCTCGCGGCTGGTCGTCACCATGGGAGACTTCGTCTTGACGTGCAGATTCGGCGAAACCGTCGTGCCGCAGGCGATGGCGGGCTTGGGCATCCAGCCGATTTTCGGCGAACCGTCTTCGTTCAGCACGGGCGCGCCCGTCGCGCGGTCGCGCATCGGCATGCCGATTTCGACGAGGCACATGCGACACGTTCCCGCCATCGGCAATTTCGGGTGATAGCAATAGTGCGGAATTTCGATTCCGACGCTCTTCGCCGCCTCGATGAGATTCTGTTTGGCGGCGACGCTGTAGTCCTTGCCGTCAATGTTGATGGTGACTGAGTTCGACTGTTCTTCTGCCATGGGAGAAAATTCAAAAATGCTTCGCCGAGCATATTCCGCCGCTCCCGCGAGTGCAAGGAATATCGCGGCGCGCGCCCGCGGCGGGTCAGTCCGTTTCCGGGCGGAGGAGCTCGTCGAGGGCTTCGGCGAGGATTTTCGCCCTGCCGGCGTTCCCGCGGCGCTCCGCGGCGGCGAGCTGTTCCCGGAAATACCGCTCCGTCTCGGGGACGCGCTCGGGGAAGTGCAGCTTGACGATCGTCGCGTAGGAGAGAAACGCGAACCACGGCGCGCGGCGGCTCTCCATCGCCTTTTTGTAGAAGGCGAGCGCGGGCTCGAAGTCGGGCTCGCCGTAGATCAGCGGCGTCTTCACGTTGGAGACCTGCGCGCCGAGCGCGAAGACCTTGCCTTCGCCGGGGAAGCGTTTCTCCATCTGCGCGACGAGCTCGAGCGCGCGCTCGTAAGCCTTGCGGTGGATTTCCGCGCGCACCTGCGGCGAGACGCGCCGCCCGCCGCGCGCCGAGACGATCCACGACGGGAAGTCGAACGCGACGTAGTTCACGGAATGTTCCCAGAAAAAGTAGTTCTGCGGGTCGAGGGCGCGCGCGAGGTCCGTCAGCGCCTCGCAGCTTTGCAGGTCGCGTTCGCTCCAGAAGTGGAACGCGCGCAGCCACGCGACGTCGGCGAGCACGGTGCGGAAGCCGCCGAGCGTGCCGAGCACGACGCCCGTTCCCGCGGTCTCCGCAAGCGTTTCGGCTGAAAGTTCCGGGAGCGTCGCCTTCACGGCGGCCCAGGCGGGCTTTTCGAGCGGCGCCGAGGCGAATCCCGCTCCCGCGAGCACGAGCGCGGGAACGCCCCAGCGCTTCGCGAAGCGGAAAACCGTATCCGAAATCCGATGACGCATGGCGGGAACGGGCCTCCTCACATCTCCCGGCTCCGGAAGAACCAGAGCGTCACGACGAGCGGCGCCGCAATCCACAGCGCGCCGTAGCCGAAGATCTCCCACAGCGTCTCCGCGGGAAGTCCGGCGCGCTCGAGCGTGAGCTGCGGCCCGACGTTGAAGAGCTGGAGATTCGGCACGACCTTCGCGAGCGCCGCCGCGCCGAGCTTCGCCGCCGCGGAGGATTTTTCCGAAACCGCGACGTCCTGAAGCACGTACTGCAGCTGCGCGATCAGCAGCCCGCAGAACGAGACGACGACCGCGTAGAGGTACGTCTGCGAAAAGCTCGTGAACGCCATCGTCATCGCCGCGACGACGCCGAGCCGCGCCCACTGGACGAGCGCGAAGACGGCGAGCCCGCCGAGGCTCAGAAACGGCTCCGGCATTCCGCGCGCCGCCGCCTGCGCCGCGAGCGCGGGCTGGCGCAGCGCGAGCACGAGACCGAGCAGCGCCGCCAGAATCAGCGTGAAGACGCCCAGCAGCAGCCACACGCCGAAGAATTTCCCCAGCACGAACGAGGCGCGGCTCACCGGCTTCGCCAGCAACGTGATCGCCGTGCGGTTGTCGATTTCCGCGAAAAAGAGCTGCACGCTCATCACCACGGCGAGCACCGAGCCGAAAAGAAACAGCCCGCCGAAGCCGAAGTCGGCGACGAACTTCAGCTCCGTGCCTCCGAAATTGAGCCCGGAAAGCCCGACGGAGACGAGCGTCAGCGCCAGCCCGAGCAGGAGCAGAAAATTGAAGAATTTTTGCCGGACGGCTTCGAGAAACGTGTTTCCGGCGATCAGAGCGACGGCTTTCATGAGCGGCGATTCTCCTTGGAAAAGTTGCTGACGAAGAATTTTTCGAGCGACATGCGCGGGTGCGCGACGGATTCGATTTCCGCGCCGCGGGCGCGCAGGAACGCGCGCAGCTCCGCGAAGTCCGCCTCCGAAAGTCCCTCGGCGCCGGAAAGCGTCAGCGTCGTGCGGTCGCGGCGCGTGAGCACGGCGTCGAGCGTTCCCGCGACGACGAGCCTGCCCTTGTCCATGATCGCGATGCGGTCGCAGATGTTTTCGACCTGCCCGAGCAGGTGCGAGCACAGCAGCACCGTCTTGCCGCGGCGCTTCATGCCGAGAATGCACTCGCCGATTTCCGCCGAGCCGATCGGGTCGATGCCCGCCGTGGGCTCGTCGAGAATCACGAGCCGCGGGTCGTGCACGATCGCCTGCGCGACGCCGATGCGCTGCAGCATGCCCTTGGAATACGTCTTCACGCGGCGGGAGGCGGCGGCGGTCATTCCCGTGATCTCGAGCGCCTCCTCGACGGCGGCGTCGAGCCGTTTCGAGGGAACGCCGGCGAGCTTCGCGTAAAACCGCACCAGCTCGCGCCCGGAAAGCCAGCCGTAAAAATACGGCGCCTCGGGCAGAAACCCGACGTCGCGGCGCGCGGCGGCGTCCGTGCTTTCCCTGCCGAAGAGGCGGCACGTGCCCGAAGTCGGGCGGAAGAGCCCGAGCATGATCTTCAGCGTCGTGGATTTCCCCGAGCCGTTCGGCCCGAGCAGCCCGAAGATCTCGCCCGGCGCGACGCTGAAGGAGACGTCGTCCACGGCGCGCAGCTTCACGCCGCGCACACCGATGCGGAAGTCTTTGGTCAGCCGCGAGATTTCGACGGCGGGAACGGTGTCGGAAGATGCCATTGCTTTCTCAGGAAACGATGGTGAAGCCGCGTTCCCGCGGCGGGGCGACGCTGAGGCGCGTTTCGACGGAGCGGATGAAGGGACGCATCTCTTCGGCGACGGCGCGCGTGAACGCCGAGACTTCTCCCTCGGCGCCTTCCGCGTGGAGCAGCACGCGCCCGTCGGGAAGATTGCGGACCGTCCCCGAAACGTCGTAGCCGCGCGCGAGCTTCAGCGTCTGATACCGAAACCCGACGCCCTGGACGCGCCCTTCGAACCAGACGTCCGCATGGTGAATCTCTTTGTCCATGCCGCAATGCAAACGAGTTCCCGCGCCGCCGCCAAGAAAATTTTCTCGCAAGCCGGACGCGGGAACGCATGATTGAAAAGCCATGCATACCTGCGAAAAAATCTACACCGACGTTCCGATCGGCCACGTCCAGCACCGCCATCCCGGGCACTGCCGCTTCGTGCACGGGCACAACTGGTCGTTCGCGCTGACGTTCGCCTGCGAAGAGCTCGACGAGCAGGGATTCGTCGTCGATTTCGGCGGAATCAAATTCATTTCCCGCTGGATCGAGGAAAACCTCGACCACGCGTGCACGTTCGCGAAGTCCGACGCCGAGGGGCTCCGGATGCTCGCGGCGTTCCCGCATCTCTTCAAGCCCTACGTCATGGAAAACTGCTCGGCGGAAGGCATGGCGAAACACCTGTTCAGCGTCTTCGACAAGCTCATCCGCGAGGAATCGAAAAACCGCGTGCGGCTGCTTTCCGTCCGCGTCGGCGAGGACAGCAAGAACTTCGCGACCTACGCGCCGAAAAGCGCCTGAACCGCGCGCGGACGCAATGCTTCGCGGGAACGAAAATGACTTATCCGGTTTTTGAGACTTTCCACTCGTGGCAGGGCGAGGGCGAACACGTCGGGCGCTCGGCGTTCTTCATCCGCCTCTACGGCTGCCCGATCCGCTGCAGCTGGTGCGATTCCGCAGGAACGTGGAAGCGCGACTGGACGGGCTCGCGCGACGTGCGCGACCTCGACGCGCGCGCGCTCGCGGACGCCGCAGCCGCGGCGCGTCCGGACTTCGTCGTCGTCACCGGCGGCGAGCCCGCGATTCACGACCTCGCGCCGCTCGTCGAGGCGCTCCACGCGAAAAAGCTCCGCGTCCACGTCGAGACCTGCGGCGCGTTCGAGATCCGCGGGAACGTCGATTGGGTGACGCTTTCGCCGAAGCCGCAGCGCCCGCCGCTCGCGGAAAACTGGGCGCGCGCGAGCGAAATCAAGCTCATCATCTCCGAGCCCGCCGACATCGCGTTCTGGGAGGCGCGGATCGGTCCGAACTCCGTGCGCTCGATCTGGCTGCACCCGGAATGGTCGCGCCGCGAAAACGCCGAAGTCCTCGACGCGATTTCGGCGCACGTGCGCGCGCGCGGCGCTCCCTTCCGCGCCGGCTGGCAGACGCACAAGCTCTTCGGCGTCCGCTGACGAAGTTTCCCGTCAGAAAAACGCAAAGAACGCGAAGGAAAACGCAAAGTCAAAGGACGTTAAAAAAGTTTTATTTCGGGGATTTTAAGGGATTCGATTCAGCCCCGCGAAACGCCCGCCGGAAAACCGAAAAAATATGCGCCGCCTCACGACCGAAGGCAGGAATGCCTTCGCCCCCAAGGCGGCGTTCCCGCGGAGCCCCGTTTCCCTGCTCCTCCGTTCCTCTGCGTTAAAATTGTGCGGGAAGGAATTTCAAAGAAGCGGCTGGAAAACCGCCTTTCCTCCATAAACTTTCTTTAACTTCCTTTGACTTCGCGGTTCTTCTTTGCGTTCTTCGCGTTTTTTGATTTCGCGGGCACGCGGGACGCTTACTCTCCCGAAAATTCCGCGTTTGCGGTTTCGGCGGGAGCGCGTATGCTTGCGCGCAGTTTATGAGGTTCACGCCCGACAATCATCCGCCGAGAGGCCTGCTCCGCGGCGAAAAAATCTCGGCGGCGGCGCGCGCGCGAGGGCTTCTCGCGGCGTTCGCGCTCGGGCTCGCGGGAACGCTGACGGCGGCGCTTTTCTGCGGCTGCGGCGAGAACGTGCCGCCCGCGGAGCTCGCCGCGCGCGCGGGCGTGCTGCTCGTGAACAACGGCGGCGAGCCGTCGGCGCTCGATCCGCAGTTCGCGCAGCCGGGCGTCATCGAAAACCGCATCATGCTCGCGCTCTTCGAAGGGCTCGTCACCTACGATCCGCGCACGCTCGCGCCCGTTCCCGCGATCGCCGAATCGTGGGAGACTTCCGCCGACGGGCGCACGTGGACCTTCCGCCTGCGGGAGGACGCGAAGTTTTCCGACGGCGTGCCGATCACGTCCGCGGACTTTCTTTTTTCCTTCCGCCGCATTCTTTCGCCGAAGCTCGCCTCGCCCTGCGCTTCGCTGTTTTTCGCGCCCGTGAAGAACGCCCGCGCGTTCGCGACGGGCAAACTGGAGGATTTCTCGCAGGTCGGCTTCGCCGCGCCCGACGCGCGCACGCTCGTCGTCGAGCTCGAAAGCCCGTGCCCGTACTTCCTGTCGCTAGCGTGCCATTCGAGCTGGAGCGTCGTTCCCGCGCACGCGATTCTGAAATTCGGCGCGATCGACGAACGCTCGACGCGCTGGACGCGCCCGGAAAATTTCGTCGGCAGCGGACCGTTCCGCCTCAAATCCTGGCGCGTCGCCTACCGCATCGAGACCGAAAAAAATCCGTTCTACCGCGACGCCGCGCGCGTCGCGCTCAGCGGCGTCCGCTTCGACGCGGTCGAAGACCAGTTCGCCGAGGAAAAGGCGTTCAACGACGGGCAGTATCACGTGACGAACACCGTGCCGCCCTCGCGCGTTCCCGTGCTGCGCGCCGAGGCCTCGCCGACGCTGCGTCTGGACCCGTATCTTTCGACCGCGTTCATCCGCGTGAACTGCGCGCGCCCGCCGCTCGACGACCCGCGCGTGCGCCGCGCGCTCTCGCTCGCGCTGGACCGGCGCGCGCTCGCCGAACGCGTCATGCGCGGCGGCGAAACGCCGACGGCGATGCTCGTGCCCGAAGCCGCCTACGCCGCCTGCGCGGGAACGGCGCCCGCCGCGCCCGAGGAAGCCTCGCCCGCCGAATACGCCGCGACGCGGGAACGCGAAATCGCCGAAGCGCGCCGCCTGCTCGCCGAAGCCGGATTTCCCGGCGGCGCAGGCTTCCCGGAAATTTCCTACCTCTTCAACACCTCGGACGGCGCCCAGTTCTTCGCCCAGGCGATTCAGGAAATGTGGCGGAACAATCTCGGCGTCCGCGTCGAGCTGCGCAATCAGGAATACAAAGTTTACCGCACGAGCCTCGCGCGCGGCGACTACGAGCTGGCGCGCTCGGCGTGGAGCGGCGACTATCTCGACCCGACGACGTTTCTCGAGCTCTTCGTCTCCGGCGGGCACATCAACTGGACGAACTGGAACGACGCGCGCTACGACGCGCTGCTCGCCGCCGCCGCGCGGGAACGCATTCCCGCCGCGCGCGAGCGACTGCTCCGCGACGCCGAGGCGATTCTGATCGACGCGGCGCCGATCATCCCGACTCTGCATTCGCGCAGCAAGTTCCTGCTCGACCCGCGCGTCCGCGGCTGGCATCCGAACCTGCTCGACATCCACCCCTACAACGCGGTGACGCTGGACTCCGGGAACTGAAGCGGATTTCGGAAAATCCTCTCCCGCGGGAACGCGTCAGGAATCCTTGAGGAGGGATTCGAGCGTGACGGAGTCTTCGGCGGTTTCGAAGCTCGCGGAAAATTTAGCGAGCGCGGCGTGCAGTTTTTCGTCGCCGGCGAAGCTGATTTTTTTGCGGATGGTGTCGAATTTATCCCGCAGCTTGCTGAGGGTGATTCTGTTCAGCGTTCCCGCGGCGGCGTAGCGGGTTTTCCCGGTCTCGTCGGGCGCGAGCGCGCTGACGAGCTTCATCTCCGTCAGCGTTCCGACGCATTCGGAAGCGAAATTGGCGGGAATGCGGATTTTGTCGCAAAGTTCTTCGAGCGTCGGTCCCACGCCCTTGCTCGCGCCTTCCGCGAAAATCACGAACAGGCAGGCGAAGAGCGCCTCACGCTTGGAGCGCGGGCTGAGCTCCGCCCACTGCCGGCTCACGTTCCGGTACGTTCCCGCGTTCTGCACGGCGTAGGAGATCTGCCCGCCGACGAGCAGGAACATCCACGAAAGATAGAGCGCGAACATCAGGATGAAGATCACGCTGAGGTTGCCGTAGATCGAATTGAACTCGGAAATCTTCGACACGAACAGCGACGCCGCCTTGCCGCACGCCGCGAACGTCGCGGCGACGGTCGCGCCGCCCAGGAGCGCCGGGCCCCAGTTCACGTTCGTCTTCGGCAGGTAGCGGTTCAGGCTCGCGAAGAGCACCGTCGTGACCGCGAACGCGAAAAGCCCGGGCACGAACGAGGTCATCACGTCGAAGAAGACTTCGCCGTTCGGCACAGCGGCGAACCAGGCGGCGACGTCGTTCGTGTGTTCCGAAAGGTTTTTGAGAATCGCGGAAACGGAAAGCACCGACATCGAAATCGCCGAAAACACGCCTCCGAGAAGCAGAAAAAGAAAATACACCCAGAAGCGGCGCGCCCAGCTGCGGCGTTTTTTGACGTTCCAGATGAGATTGTAGGCGTCCTCGACGCGGGCGATCATGAACACGGCGAGCACGACGAGGACGAGCGTGCCGATCGTTCCCGAGGAGCCGGAATTCGCCATCGTGTTCTTGAGCAGCATGCCCGCGAACTCTTCGAGCTGCGGCGCGACGCCGCCGATCGTCGCTTCCGCGGAAGGCGCGGCGGCGGCGGCGCTTTCCGCGATCGCGTCCGCGGCTTCCGCCGTTTCCGCGGGCGGAGGCGCCGGCAGGACAAGCTGCATCGTCTCCGCGAGACGGTCCTGCATGATGCGGACGGCCTCTTCGCCGCGCACGTTCATCACGACGCCGAAGATCGTCAGCACGAGCATGACGAACGGCGCGAGCGCCATCAGCGCGTAATACGTCAGCGCCGCGGCGTGCATCGGAATGTTGTTGTCGATCGTGCCGTTGACGGTGATTTCGACGATGCGCCAGATCGCCGTGAAGACGCGCATCGGCAGGGAATGGTGCGCCGCCTCGGTCGGCGTCCACACGGTTTCGTCGTAGAATTTTTCGAAGGACTTTTTTCGCGCCGCGCACCAGACGGCCACGCGCGGCGGTCTTTTCGCGGGAACGGCGTTCGGGGTATTCGGGGAATCGGACATGACGGCGAAAGCGGGGAGTTTTTTCGGGGCGGGAAGGGGTTCGGCGGCGGCGCGACCGGGCGTCACGGCGCGGGCTCGGCGGGAGCCTCGCGGGCGAGCTCGTCGAGAAATTCGCGGAGATTGGTCTCTTCGCCGAAGAGCACAAGCACGTCGCTCTTCTCGAAGCGGTCGGCCTGCTTCGGCACGCCGAGCGTCCGGCGGGCACGATCCTCGATGCGGACGTCGCGGTCCGGGACGGTCTCGTCGTGCGGCTCGCGCTTCTCCGGCTTCTCTCTGCGCCGTTTGATGGTGACGAGCAGAATGCTGTTTCTGCGGAATTTTTCGGTCGCCTCGCGCAGCGTTCTGCCGACAAGGCCGTTCGGCGTCTCCGCCTCGACGATGATGTGCCCGTCGCCGAGGTCGTAGCCGTCCACCGCGCCGCGCATCATGATGGAATGCGCGAGCCCGCGCGCCGCGAATTCTTCGGGCACGACGATGCGGTCCACGCCGAGGAGATTGAGCAGGTGTTCGTGCATCGGCGAAAGCACGCGCACGATCAGCTTCTTCACCTTCAGCTCCTGCATGCGGGCGGTGAGCGTCATCGACGCCTCGAAATCGTCGCCGATCGCGATGAAGACGGCGTCCATGTTCTCCAGCGAATAGTTCCCGAAGCGCGCGAGATTGTTGAAGTCCAACTCGATCGCGGCCGACGCGTAATCCTTGACGGCGGCGACGTTCTCCTCGCGGCAGTCGATCGCCAGCACCTGCGCGGA
Source organism: Opitutia bacterium (assembly GCA_004558035.1). Classification (GTDB taxonomy): domain Bacteria; phylum Verrucomicrobiota; class Verrucomicrobiia; order Opitutales; family UBA953; genus Spyradosoma. The sequence continues at coordinate 7,570 of SFEJ01000022.1, read as the reverse complement.
AAGGCTCGCCAGATGGCGGCAGAGATGTCGCCCGAAAACGCCCAGCCCGATGACGCAGTACTGGGGATCCTGTGTTTTTGTTATGCCGAACATTATGCGGAGAGCTTAACGCTTTTTCGCGCCTCGGAAAAGAAAAGTCTGCGCGAAGACGCCCTGCGCCCTTCGAAATCGCGTTCTCCGTTCCCGCGCCGCGCGCCTTCACATCAGCAGCGGACGCGAGCCCGAGGCGCGGCACGCGGCGTCCGCCGTGCGGAAAATCGCCGCCAACGCGGCGAAGCCGAGCAGAATCAGCGCCGTCGTCACGCTCCACGCGAGCAGAAAAAAGATGCCCGCCGCGCCCGACGCGCCGAGCGCGAGCGGCGCGGGATTCGGCGGCGGCGTCAGCCAGAACACGCCGATCCAGGCGAGCGTGTTGAAGACCTCGAACACGATTCCGACGACGCAGGCGGCCTTCGCCCACACGGCGTAAACGGTCGGCTCGGCCTTCGCGGCGGCGGGCGCGTTCGCCTTGCCTTCCTTCGCAGGTTCGGCAGTCGCCGGCTTCGCGGCGGGCTTCGCGGGAGCGGGCCCAGCAGTCTTGGCGGCGGGAACGCGTTTCGCGGCGGCGGAGGCGACGGCGGGTTTCGGCGCCGCGGGGCGAGGCGTGGACGCCGGTTTCGCGGGCGTCGCCGGTTTCGCGGAAGCCGGAGCTCTCGCGGGCTCGGGTTTCGCCGGCGCCTTCGCGGGCGTCGGCGGCACGGGAACGGACACTTCCTCGCCGCAGCGGCAACGGAAGATTTTTCCGAAATAATCGGGGCCGGCGTCGTATTCCGCCTTGCATTTGGGGCAATGGACAATCATGAAGCGGATTGTGAGCCTTCGCCGCCGTTTCGGCAAAATTTTTCGGCGCCTTCTCCGGCGATTTTGATTTTTACTTTCCGCGGGGAAATTTTTAGCGTTCGCGAGCATGAATGAGCTCTTTCCCGCGAACGCGTTCTCGAAAGACGTTCCCGCGAAGGAAAAGCCCGCGGCGGACGCGCCGCGCTGCGTCCGCGTGATGCCTTTCGACGGCGGCGGGCGCGCCTACGCCTACGCCGTTCCCGCGGAACTCGCGGGCAGGACGGCGCTCGGCTCGCTCGTGCGGATTCCGCTCGGTTCGCGCACGACGCTCGGGCTCGTCTGGGAGACCGACGTCGCGCCGGATCCGGCCTTCGCGAAGAAGATCCGCGCGATTTCGGAGCTGCTCTACGACATTCCCGTGCTCGCGCCCGACGCGATAAAGCTCTGCGAATGGATCGCCGGCTACTACGCGGCGCCGCTCAATTCCGTGCTGCTCACGATGCTCCCCGCGGCGGTGCGCCAGGGCGTGCGTCCGGTGCTCGAGCGCACAGTTTCGCTTGCGCGCGAGCTCGACGCGGACGCGCTCGCGGCGCTGAAGAGGCGAGCGAAAAAGCAGGCGGAGCTCTACGAATTTCTGCGGGAACGCGGCGCCGCGCCGCGCGGCACGCTCCCGTTTTCCGCCGCGGTCGTGAACGCGCTGCTGCTTTCCGGCGTCGCGCGGGAGAGCGCCGTTCCCGTGTCGCGGCTCGCCTACGCGGACATCGGCGCGGGCGTTCCCGCGCGGCGCGACGTCGTGCTCAACGCGGAACAGCAGGCGGCGCTCGATTCGATTTCCGCCAGCCTCGACGCGGGAAAATTCCGCGCGCACCTGCTGCACGGCGTGACGGGCTCCGGCAAGACGGAGGTTTACGTCGGCGCGATCCGCAAGACGCTCGCGTCCGGCGGAAGCGCGATCTTTCTCGTGCCCGAAGTCGCGCTGACGCCGCAGACGGTGGAGCGGCTGCGTTCCCGCCTCGCCGACTGCGGGACGCGGATCGTCGTCTGGCACAGCAATCTTTCCGCGGGCGAGCGCTTCGACGCGTGGATGGACATGGCGCGCGGGAACGCCCGCGTGCTCGTCGGCGCGCGCTCGGCGATCTTCGCGCCGCTGCGCGATCTGCGGCTCATCGTCGTGGACGAGGAGCACGAGCCTTCGTTCAAGCAGGGCGAAACGCCGTTCTACCACGGGCGCGACGTCGCCGTCTATCGCGCGCACCTGCTCGGCGCCGTCTGCGTGCTCGGTTCGGCGACGCCCTCGCTGGAAAGCTTCTACAACGCGCGCGTCGGAAAATACGTGCTGAACCGCATTCTGAAGCGCGTGGACGACCGCCCGTTCCCGCCGATGCGCGTCATCGACATGCGCCGCGAAATCCTGCACATGCAGGGGCAGACGACGTTCTCGCGGCCGATGCTCGACGCGATCGCCGAGCGCCTCGCCGGGCACGAGCAGTGCATTCTCTTTCTCAACCGCCGCGGCTATTCCCGCGCGCTGATCTGCCCGGACTGCGGGAACGTCGTCGAGTGCCCGCACTGTTCGAGCGCGCTCACCTTTCACCGCGAGGACAACACGCTGCGCTGCCACCTCTGCGACCACACGGAATCCGCGCCGTCGCGCTGCCCCGCGTGCGGCTCCGAAAACGTGCGCAAGCGCGGCTTCGGCACGCAGCGCGCGGAGGAGATTCTCGCGCAGCGTTTCCCGGAAGCGCGCGTCGTCCGGCTCGACGCCGACACGATGGCGAAGAAAAACGAGTTCCGCTCGATTCTCGAACGCTTCCGCGCGGGCGAAATCGACGTGCTGCTCGGCACGCAGATGATCGCGAAGGGGCTGGACTTCCCGCGCGTCACGCTCGCGGGCATTCTCGACGCGGATCTCTCGCTGCACGTGCCCGACTTCCGCGCCGCGGAGCGCACGTTTCAGCTGCTCGTCCAGGTCGCCGGACGCGCCGGACGCGGGCAGCTCGACGGCGAAGTGCTCGTGCAGACCTTCACGCCGAGCGCGCCGCCGATTCAGTTCGCGAAGCGCGCCGAATTCGACGAATTTCTCGAAGACGAGCTGGAGCGCCGCCGCGAATTCCACTACCCGCCGGAGCGCCACCTCATCCGCCACGTCTTCCGCGGGACCGACCGCGACCGCGTCGAGGCGGCGGCGCTGGCGTGGACGGAGTTCTTCGAGAAAAACGCGCCGGGGCTCGTCGAAATCCGCGGTCCCGCGCCCTGCCCCACGGAAAAGATTCAGGACAATTTCCGCTTTCATCTGTGGTATTTCTGCGCGCGCGTTCCCGCGGTCGTCGGCGCGATTTCCCGCCTGCGCGCGGCGTTCCCGCGCGACGCCGACGTAATCGACCTCCTCGACGTCGATCCCGCCGACGTGAACTGAGCGACCGCGCGTTTCCGCCCCGCCCTGCCCCTTTTTCGCTTGCGGGAACACGGGCTTTAACATTTCATTTCCGCATCATGAAAAACGTCAGTTTCGCACTCATTCTCCTCGCCGCCCTCGCGGTCGGTTGCACGCCCAGCCGCGGCCCGACCGACGGCGCGAACGCCCGCAAGGCTCCGCTCGGCGGTCAGAACGAAATTTCCGCCGTCGAATCCGACGACGTTTCCGGCGATCAGCTCACCGACGCGGACGCCCGTTCCGTCGATGAAAAGGCGGCCGAATGGTTCGCGACCAACTCCATTCCCGAAGAAGCGAAGCTGTGCACGATTTATTTCGGCTTCGACAAGTTCTCCGTGGACGCCGACGCGCGCGCGCAGCTCGACGCGATCGCGGACAAGACCCGCGGGAACGGCATCTACATCGTCGGCTACTCCGACTACTTCGGCACCGCGGACTACAACCTGGCGCTCTCCGACAAGCGCGCCAACGCCGTCAAGGCCTACCTGAACAAGATCGGCGGCGCGCAGTCCGCGCAGATTCAGGCGATGGGCGAGCAGTTCGCGCGCCAGGCCGGCACGAAGGACGAAGTGCGCGAAGACCGCAAAGTCGTCGTCGTGGACGGCAACGCCGCGAACTGAACCGCTCCCGAAAAACGAACTCCGGCACGCTCGCGTTCCGGAGTTTTTTTGACACGAAAAATTTTCCTATGAAAAACGACACGCCTCAACTGACCTGGTGCGAAATCCGCTTCGGCGACGACATGAACTGGTGGGTGAAGGAGCTCAGCATTCCCGTGCAGTGGGACATCGACTCGCTCTCCATCATCGATCCGCGACAGATGAGCTACATCCTCGACCTGCTCGACGGGATGCGCGACTACGGGCTCTCGACCGACATTGTCGAAAACGCCTTCATTCCTTTCCAGCTTCAGAAAATCAATCCGGACAAGACCGCGCGCCTCGTCCGCGTCAACGAAACCTTCTTCGACACGGACGAAGAGCTCTTCGCGCTGCCCGACACGCTCGACGAAAACAGCTCCGTTTACGCCGACTTCCTCGCGCACATCACCAAGCTGCGCGTGAATTATCTGAACGACAAGATCGAGTTCGAGCAGAAATTCACCACGACCGAACTTGAAGAGCAGATCCGCGACGCGCAGACGCAGGCGTTCATGGAAGGCCGCGCCACGCACCTCTTCCGCGAAATCATCGACATTCTCGAGTTCGTTCCCGACGGATTCGAAATCAGCGGCACCGACGACAACGAAGAAAAGCTCAAGGCCAAGAGCGAAGAGGATTTCTCCGCCGTCAAGGACATCGCCGAAATCGACGACAAGGATCTCGAAGGCGGCGAAGGCGCGAACTGGGGCGACGACGACGACGCGGACGCCGACGACTTCGACGGCGAGGACGACGACGAAGAGGACATGCCGATCAAGCCCGAGAAGAAACGCCGCGGCCGCAAGCCCAAGAAACGCGACTGAGCGCGCCCGATTTTTCGGACGCGAAAAACACGCAAGCCGGTCACGGAAATTTTTCTCCCTCGAAGACGCAAAGAAAAACCGCGAAGCCAAAGGAAGGTTTTTAGAGGGGAAGCGACATGGCCCCACGCTTCGCTTACTTGTCGCTTTTCGGAATCCGCGAACGCAAACTTCCCTTTAAGCTTTAACCATTAAGCTTTAAGCTCTTTAACACAGAGGAACGAAGAAACAGGGGAACGGAGGGGGTAAGCATCCCGCTTGCCCTGCGAAAAACCGCGAACGGAAACTTCACCGCCTCGACGGGGCGAAACAAACGTAACCCCATGCGCGACGCGAAGCGCGCGCTTGGAGCAAATCCCGCACATGCGCCGCGCCTGAAAGGCGCAACCGCCCGAAACGTTCGACGTCTCGCGGCGCGCGTTCCCGCGGGAGTGAATCCAATCCCTTAAAATCCCCGAAATCCCTGTTCCTTTTCGCGCGCCGCCGCGACGGAGACGCGGACGTCTCCGCTCCCAAGGCGCACAAAAAAACGTCCCCGAGGATTTCTCCCCGGGGACGCACACACTAACTAACACACACTATGAAAAAAATGGATGAGAAAAAGTCGAGGAGTCGAAAAGGTTTAAAGTAATTACCTTTTAAACTCCTAAACTCCTCCACTCCTAAACTTTTTAAGCTTTCTTCCGGCGTCGGCGCGTTCCCGCGAGCGCGAGCGCCCCGAGACCTGCCAACAGCCCGAACACCGACGGCTCCGGAATCGTCATCGTCAACGAAAGCTTCGAACCGTCGTAAGCGAGCGATTCCGCCCAGCCCGTCTGCGTCCAGCCTTTCAGCTCGACCGCATTTCCGAGGAGGCTCGTGCAGTCTGACGCGAAATCTTCTCCGTTGTACAGCAAGGCGGATGTCGTGATGAGATCCAACGCGAACGTCTCCGTCGCCGACGCGTAATTCGACAAGTCGATGATGAGCTTGCCGCCTTCGCTGATGGAGACGGAAGTCAACAAAACGGGGACGCTGTCGGAAACGGAAACTTCCAACGCCGCGCCGCTGGCGACCGTCGTCGCGCCCGCAGAAGTCATCGCCTGATTATTCGTGACGATGCGCAACGTCCCGCTTTCCGCGGAGATCGTCTGATAAGTGGTGGTCCATCTACCGTCATCGTGCGTCAACGAATACAACATATTCGTTCCCGAAAGTTCCAACGTTTCCGCTCCCTGCTTGACCAAAGAAACGCTTGTCAACGTTCCCGTGAATACGCCGCCGCCGTTCACCGTCAGCGTCGAGCTCGTCGTGCCGTCGGCGAGGCCGACCGAGCCCGCGCCGGAAAGTCCGGCGACCGTCACGGCGTCCGTGCCGAGATTCAGCGTCGCGCCGCTCTGCACCTCGACGCCCTTCGTCGTGCCGAGCGCAGACGCGTGCGCCGCGACGACCGTTCCCGCCTCGATCACGGTTCCGCCCGTAAACGTGTTGTTCCCGCGCAGCGTCAGCGTTCCCGCGCCGGTTTTCGTCAGCGAAGCGCCGTCTCCGGAGAGAGCTCCGGCGAGCGTGATCGACGCCCCGACGTTCCCTTCGGCGTTCGCGGAAGCGCCGTCCGCGCCGACGACCTGCTTCGTCGTGTCGATCGTCACGTTTCCGGAGAGGCTCATGGCGACGTCCGACGACCAGTCGGTCAACGCGCCGAGCGTGCCGCCCGAAAGCGTCACGGTTTTATTGGTCGTTCCGTAGGTTCCGCTTCCGTAAGTCAGCCCGCCCGCGCCGAGATTCAGACGTCCGGAAGAAAGCGTGACGTTCGCCGCATTTCTACGGAACGTGTTCAGGGAAACACCGTAAAGATTCGCCGTGCCGCCGGAGACTTCAAGCGTTCCCGCGCTGTCCCAAGAAATGACGGTGAAACCCTCCGTCACATTCAACGTGCCCCCGGAGACAGTCAACTTGCTCGTCCTCGTATCGTCAGGCCAATGACCTATAAGAACGGCGTTGGCCTTCGTGCTTTGCTCAGTCACACCTCCGGTTCTGTCCGTCCCGGTGATGTTGAGCACACCGCCCGTCAGAGTGTAAAAACTCGCGACCTTGTCATTGCTGTCGTTAAGGACTAAACGCGTGGCGGAAACCGTGCCCGCGCTCTGCGTGACAGTCGCCCCCTTGCAGACCGAAATCTCTCTTGCGACGGCGAGATTGCCGGAAACGCTCATTCCTGTGCCGGAGAGAGTCAGATTCGTGACGCTCTTCGCGGCGTCGCCGGAAATCGTCAGCGTCCCCGCAGACTGATTCAGAGTCGTGATGTCCGCCGTGCCGCCGATCGTCAGCGTTCCCGCATTCTGCGTCAGAGTCGTGATGCTCTTCGCGCCGTCGCCGGAAATCGTCAGCGTGCCCGCAGACAGAGTGACTCGTGAAAGATTCGCCGTGCCGCTGAATGTGGCGATAGTACTGGCATTTCCGCCGATAGTCAGCGTCGTTCCATCTGCCTGAGTCAGCGCGCCCGTGAAATTGACGTTGGTAGTGCTCTCGTCGTTGTTGCCAATCTGATAATTCGCGAAACAAATATCGTTCGAGATATTAATGAGCGTGGCCCCGCTCCACATCTTGCCGGAGGAAAGCACGTACTTCGCATACTGATTATCGGCGAAGGTGTGCGCATCGATATTTCCGGAATGCTCAATCGTTCCCGTAAAGCCTGCGCCGAGCGAAACCCCTTTAAAATTTGAGCCAGTGGCGACCTTCACCGTTCCCGTGCCCGAGATAGTTTTAGTCGTCTCAGCGGAAATGCTTCCCAAATCGAGGATGACGTTCTCGCCGAGCGTCAGCGCGGCGGTCGTCGTGAGATTCGCGGCGTCAACGCGAACCGTGCCCGTTCC
>SFEJ01000043.1 GCA_004558035.1 Opitutia bacterium | reverse complement strand
AGCGCGCTTTGTTTTTGTCCGTTCACGTAGGGTTAAAACCCTACGCTAAGCAATTTCGCCCCGTCGGGGCGTTGATTTTCCGTCTCCCGGCAGGAACGCCCCGCGGGAGTGAATCCAATCCCTTAAAATCCCCGAAATCCCTGTTCGTTTTCGCGCGCCCCGCGCCGAAGACGTGGACGTCTTCGCCCCCAAAAGCGCACACAAAAACGCTCCCGCGAGATTTCCCCGCGGGAGCGCCTTTCTTTAAGCTCTAAGCCTTAAACTTAAGCTTTCTTCCGGCGTCGGCGCGTTCCCGCGAGCGCGAGCGCCCCGAGACCCGCCATCAAGCCGAACATGCTCGGCTCCGGAATCGCAGTAATCGTCAGCGTTCCCGCAGAGGCACTCCACGAATACGCGAGGTACTTCCAGTCCGAGCTGATCTGCCACACATCGTCCACGTACGTGCCGACTTCGACCGCCGAGAAGAACGAATCGTTCGCAATCGCGCTTGCGGCGGCGATCGTCAGCGAAACGTCTTCGCCCGGCGTCAGCGTCGCGGCCGTCAGCGCGCCGATGTCGAGATAGAGCGTCGCGCCTTCTGAAATCGTGAAAGAACAAGTATCGGAGTTCTTCGTCAAACGAGCCGTATTCTTGTTCGTATTCGTCAGCACGATTGCTACGTTGCCGAGCTCGACGCCCGCCGAGCCCGCTTTGATCTCGCCGCCGTTCGCTTTGAGCATCGCGCTGCTCATCATCTTAAATTCCTTGCCGCTACCTCCATTGCTGAGATAAAGGACTCCGCCTTGAACATCGACCACGCCATTGTCCACCGTAGTGGACGTCAGCCAGAAGTTATTGCGTCCCGTCTTCGTCAGCGTAAACCCTCCCAACTCAAGCTCATTTTTCGCATAATCGCCCGCAATCAGCCCGAAGTTGCCACTGCCGCCGACCGTCGAATTCGCGCTCAGCTTCAGCCCGGTAATCTGACGGTTATGCGTTTCGACGTTGGATCCGTTATTCACCAACGAGCCGCCGGCGAGCTCAACCTTATAGGAATTGTCCGGCTTGCCGTTCACGTCCAATGTGCCGCCTACACCGACTTTCAGTCTGTAATCGCTACCGGCGCCCGAATTCGATTGCGGACCGAACAACTTGACATCCGCGTTGTTTGAGTACCCGTCTACACCGAATTTCACCGTGCCTTCGGAAATCACGAACTGCCCCGTAAGCCCCGCGTTCGCGGTCGAGACCGTCAGCGTTCCCGCGCCGGTCTTTTCGAACGTTCCCAAGCCGGAAAGCGTGTTCGCCAGCGTCGTATCCGAAGAGACGTTCAGCGTGAACGTGCCGTTCTCGCCCGCCGTGACGGCGCCCGCGTAGCCCGAAGCCGTGTCCACCACGAGCTTGCCGCCGTTCTCCTCGACGACGATTCCGCCCCCGATTCGGGACAAATCCACCGACGCATCGATCGTCGCCGTTCTCGTGCCGCGCTTCGTCAGCGCGCCCGAGCTTGTAATCGCAGCTCCGTTCTGTCCGGAGAAGGCGAAATCGGCATCCGAATCAATCGTCATCGTGCCGACCGAAACCACGCCGTCCACGACCACGTTCTTCACGACGGGACTATCGTCGGAGAAGATGACGCTGTCCCCGGTCTGGAATGTTTCGGAAAACGAAGGAGCCGATTCTGCGTTCGCCTGATAGCTCCAACCGGAACATCCGTTGCTCCACACGGCGGAACCGCTCTCATCGAATTTGACCCACGTCAGCGTCAGATCGTTTTGTTGAACATTAGAAATCGTAACGGCATTTCCAAAAGTCGAAATGTCGAACGTCGTGCGAGAACCGAGCGAGCCTCCGTTCAGAAGGAAATTGGCCTTCGTGAGCGTGCCGGAATCGGCAATCGTCAGCGTTCCCGCGGAAGAAACCACCTTGCCGTCGTTGAAGAGCGAACCCACGTCGAAAATCGTTCCCGCGGAGAGCGTCACGTCGCCCTGCGCCGTAATCGCCGCCGTGGTCGCATTCAGCGCGCCGGTCGAAAGAATCGCCGCGCCGTTCGTCGTCAGCGTGCCGCCGATAGCCACGGAACCGCTTGTCAATCCGCGCGCAAGCGTCGCGCCGTCCTCAACGACGACGTTGCCCGTGCGGAGCGCGGACGCGTTGCCCGCGACGAGCGTTCCCGCCTCGACCGTCGTCGCGCCGGAATACGTGTTCTCGCCGCCGAGCGTCAGCGTTCCCGTGCCGCGCTTCGTCAGCCCGCCCGTTCCCGAAAGCACGCCGTTGAGCGTAATCGAAGCCGCAGCTCCCGAAGCCGAAGACGCTCCGGTCGTCGAGAGCGTGCGTTTTTCCGTGTCGACGATGATTCCGTTCGCGCCGAGCGAAACGGCGTCGGAAGAGGAAAACGCGTCCGCGAACGTCCCGAGAGTGCCGCCGTCGAAAGTGAGAACGTTCGTCGCGGAGGTGTTGTCGAATCCGCCCGCGCCGAGATTAAGCCGTCCATTTTCGGAAACGGTGACGGCGGAAGAAGAGTTCTGAGATTTCAAATGAAGCACATAGGCATTCAGTTCGGAATCGCCGGAAATCGAAATGCTACCGGACGAAGTATGCGAGGCGGAGACGCCTCCTCCGGCGACGTTCAACACGCCGGTTCCGGAAAGCTTGAGCGCGCCGCTACCCGAGGACCAATGTCCGACCAGCACCGCAGCGGTATTGTCCGCAACCGTGGAAGTGCTCGTAATGTTCAGCACGCCGCCGGAAAGATTATAAGTGTCCGCGCCGTTGGCTGGTGAATTGTGGAGAACAAGGCGCTGCGCGTTCGCGACGCCATTGGTCTGATTGACGACGGCTCCGTTTTTGGTCTCGATGATGCCGGTGACGGTAAACGCACCCGTGCCGCTAAAATTCGTCGTGCCGCCGGCAACGGTCACGCCCCCCGCCGTCAATCCGCCCGCGAACTCGCGAATTCCGGAAGAAACCGTAAGCGCGTCGGTGCCGAGATTCACCGCGCCGTCGAACTTCACCGTTCCCGAGAAAGATGCGAGATTGGAGAATTTCCCGTATGTTTCGGAATTAAAGGAGTCTTTGAAATTAATCGTTCCCGTACCTACGAGGTTGACGCCGGAAACGTTCGTCCCCAAAGCGACGTCCGCCGCGTTCAATGCGAGCGTCGCGCCGGAAAGAACATTGATTTCGTTCTGGGAACCATTGAACGTCACGGTTCCGCCCGCGAGCGTAGTCGTTCCGCTCAAAACGCGCAGGCGATTGAGCGTCACGCCTTCCGCTCCGACGGTGACCGTTCCCGCACCGGAGAGATCCGCCGTGAGATTGTCCGCCGTAATGGCGCTCCACGCCTTGGCGTCCGGTTCCGTGCCGTCCGTGCACGACCAGGAAATGTCGCCCCAATTGACGTCTCCCGAGAGCGTCGCGCCCCAAATCCGTCCCGTCTGGTCAATGATCTGAACGCCCGCGATGCCGCCGCGGGAAACATTTGTAACGTTTGAACCGCCTTTAATCGTGAGAGAGGCGCCCGTAATTCCCGACAGCGTCATGGAATTCACGCCCGGGAGAATCGTAGTATTTTGAGATGCGCCCCACGCTGTGGAGCCCGCAACCGCGATGCCGCCGGCGGAAGTGTAAGCGGTATCGTTTATGGTCACAGCCGAAAACGCCCTAGCTGCTTGATCCGTCGCGGCGAGAACAACGACGTCGTAAACCGTATAAGAAATATTGCTGACTGTTATCTGCGCCCGATTTCCGCCGTCGTCGAGGTAACCCTTGAGGACTTCTTCAGCGCCCGCCGGAGGTGTCTCCCAACCGTAATAAGAGTTATTGGACGACCAGGTCGTCGTCACGCCGCTATCCGTGCCGGCCGTGTCCTTCAAGATCACCGACGCGGCCTCTGTAGAATTCGCGTTATTGGTCGCCTTGTTCCAGCCGGAGTCGGAATCAAAAGTAAGAATTCCGTTTCCTCCGACAACATACTCGTTGTTTGCCCCGTAGCTGATGTAGATGTCCGCGAACGCGGGAACGCTCATCGTCGCGGCGGCGAGGAGGGAGGTGAGGAGTAATTTTGAGTTTTTCATGATTTTTCTTAGTGTTTTTTTGAATTTTGAAAAGGGGCGAAAAATCATGAGGCTCGGGCGCGCGAAAGCCCGCGACGCGCGGGAACGCGACGCGACGAAGGCAGCGGAAAACTGCTTTTTCGGATCATGATTGTTTCTTAGTGCGGCGAAGCCTTTTCGGGGCGTTCGCGGAATTTTTCTTGGTGTTTTGTGTTAAACTGCAGGAGATTTTCGGCTTCGCGCCGCGCGGACGCAAGAAAAAAATCTCCCGCGGAGAAAGAACAACTTAAAGAAAAGTTTCTGCGGGAAGAATTCCGAGGGCAAGCGAGACGCTTACCCTCCTGTAAAAGGCTTTTTTCTCTTCTGTTCCTTCCCGGTTCAAAAAAATTTGCCTCTGCGGATTTCGATGAAGCGACTGGAAAGATCGCTTCCCCAAAAGAAAATTTGTGCAGACGGATTTCGAGAAGCGACAAGTAAGCGAAGCGTGGAGCCGTGTCGCTTCGGGCAAATCTTTCTTTGCTCCCAAAGCGCGTTCCCGCATGAAATGCGGAACAGAAATAACCCCATGCGGCGACGCCGCTTGGGGCTGCGCCCGCAAAAGAGCACGCGATTGAAAAGCGCAACTGCCCCGCGGGAACGCCGCGCCGAGAAACCGTCGAACGCTTCGGGAAGTTGCGCCTTTTAGGCGCGGCGCATGTGCGGGTCGTTCCCCAAGCGCGCGCTTCGCCGCGCGCATGGGGTTACGTTTGTTTCGCCCCGTCGGGGCGCGGAAAAAGCTTAAAGCTTAAGGGGTAACGCTTAAAGGGAAGTTTGTGCGGGCGGATTTCGAGGAAGCGACAGGAATGCCGCCTCTCCCCTATAACTTCTCTTTAACTTCCTTTGACTTTGCGGTTTTTAGAAAAGCGTAAAGGGAAGTTTGTGCGGAAGGATTTCAAAAAGCGGCAGATGAGCGAAGCGTGGAGCCATGTCGCTTCGGGCAAATCTCTCTTTGCTCCCGAAGCGCGTTCCCGCATGAAATGCGGAACAAAAATAACCCCATGCGGCGACGCCGCTTGGGGCTGCGTCCGCAAAGAGCACGCGCTTGAAAAGCGCAACTGCCCCGCGGGAACGGCGCGTCGAGAAACCGTCGACCGTTTCGGGAGGTTGCGCCTTTCAGGCGCGGCGCATGTGCGGGTTGTTCCCCAAGCGCGCGCTTCGCCGCGCGCATGGGGTTACGTTTGTTTCGCCCCGTCGGGGCGGTGAAAAAGCTTAAGGGTTAAACTTAAAGGGAAGTTTGTGGGGAAGGATTTCGAGGAAGCGACAGGAATGTCGCCTCTCCACTAATTAACTTATCTTTAATTTAAAATCTTTGCGCCTTTGCGTCTTGGCGGGAAATTTCTGCGGGAAGGATTTTCGGAGGAAGCAGACCGGTCGTCTTTCGGTAAAAATTCGCGGAATTCGTGCAATCCGTGGTTTCAAAAAAATCTGCGGAAGTCTGCGGAATCCGCGGGAAAATTTGCGTTCGCGGATTTCGAAGAAGCGGCAGGAATGCCGCCTCTCCACTATAACTTTTCTTTAACTTCATTTGACTTTGCGGTTTTTAGAAAAGCTTAAAGAGACGCTCAAGGTCGCCCTCCTGTAAAAGGCTTTTTTCTCTTCTGTTCCTTCCCGGTTCAAAAAGATTTGCAGGGAAAGGATTTCAAAAATCGACCGAAATGTCGCCCCCTGCTCCGGGCGCAAAAAAACTCCCGCGGGGAGGCGCGGGAGTTTTTCGGGAGGGAGCTCCGTCACTCGACGAGGCCGGCGCCGGGGCCGGTCGTCGTGCGGAAGAACTTCGGGAACGCGCCGAACTTCGCGTGGAATTTTTCCGCGACTTCCTTCGCCTGGGCTTCGGAGAAGTTTTCGTTCGTGAGCGCGATGGCGATGCCGCCGAAGCCGCCGCCGGAAAGGCGCGCGCCGTACACGTTCTTCTGCGCGGAAAGCTCGGTGACGAGGAAGTCGATTTCCTTGCAGGAGTTTTCGAAGAGGAAGCGCGAGCTCATGTGCGAAGCCTTCATCAGGTCGCCGACGGCCTCGAGGTCGCCGACGGCGAGCGCGCGTTCCATTTCATGGACGCGTCGGTTTTCGCAGACGACGTGCATCGCGCGGTTGAAGGTCTCCGGCGAGAGCTTGGACTTGTTCGCTTCGACGGCGCTGGCTTCGGCGTCCGCGAGGCAGGTGATCTTCGGGTCGTATTTCGCGAGCGTTTCGGCGGCCTCCATGCAGGAGGCGTGGCGCTTCGCGTAGTCGCCGGCGACGAGCGCGTGCTTCACGCCGGAATTGAAGACCCAGAAATACGTTCCCGCCGGGAGCGGCAGCGTGGAGAATTCTTCCGTCTTGCAGTCGATGCGGACGATGGCGTCCTTTTCGCCGAAGCCGGAGACGCCCTGGTCGAGAATGCCGCAGGGCATGCCGACGAAATTGTTTTCCGCCGCCTTGCCGATGCGGACGGTGTCGATCTTGGAAAGCGGGAAGTCGTAAAGCTTGCAGAGCGCGTAGGCGGTCGCGAGCTCGATCGCCGCGGAGGAGCTGACGCCCGCTCCCGTCGGCACGGTCGAGGTGTCCGCGAGGTTGAAGCCTTTGTCCGCCTTCATGCCCGCTTCGCGGAGCATCGCGAAGACGCCGAGCGGATAGTTCATGAATTTCTGCTTCTTTTCCTGCAGGGCGACTTCGGAGAGCTTCACCTTGCCGAAGCAGCGCAGGCCTTCGGAAGCCATGTGGATTTCGTCGTCGTCGCGCATCGAGACCGCGACGGTGATGTGGTTTTCGATGGCGACGCCCATGACGACGCCTTTGTTGTAGTCGACGTGATTGCCGATGAATTCGAGACGGCCCGGAGCCTGGGCGACCGCCGTCGGTTCGCAGTTGAACTGAGATTTGAAGTATTCCTTGATCATGACTTAGGGTAATGAAATGGATTGGATGTTTTGCGTTTCGCGGGAGCGATTTAAGCAGAAACACGCGGAAATTTCACGCGGAAACTTGCGGGAACGCGCGCGTCAGCCTTCGTTCTTCAGGATTTTGATGAAGGCGTCCTGCGGGATCGAGACTTTGCCGATCTGCTTCATGCGCTTTTTGCCTTCCTTCTGTTTGTCGAGGAGCTTGCGTTTGCGCGTGATGTCGCCGCCGTAGCATTTCGCGAGCACGTCCTTGCCGACGGAGCCGAGCGTCTCGCGCGCGATGATCTTCCCGCCGACCGCGGCCTGGATCGCGACCTTGAAGAGCTGCCGCGGGAGCAGTTCCTTGAGGCGTTCGCAGAGCTTGCGTCCGTGCGATTCCGCCTTCGATTCGTGCACGATGCTCGAGAACGCGTCCACGGGATCGCCGTTCACGAGAATGTCGAGCTTCACGAGCCTGCTCTCGACGTAGTCGCCGAGCTCGTAGTCCATCGAGCCGTAGCCGCGCGTGACGGACTTCATGCGGTCGTTGAAGTCGACGAGGATTTCGTTCAGCGGGAGCGTGCACGAGAGCATGACGCGCTGCTCGTCGATGGTGTCGATGTGGTCGCAGACGCCGCGTTTTTCCTGGATGAGCGAGAGCATGTCGCCGATGCTCGTGCCCGGAATGTGGATGTGGGCGCGGATCGTCGGTTCCTCCATGCGCTCGATTTCGGAGGCGTCGGGCATGAGCGTCGGGTTGTCCACGCAGGAGAGCTTTCCGCCGTTGGAATAGACTTTGTAAATGACGCTCGGATACGTCGAAATGATGTCCAGATCGTATTCGCGGCGCAGGCGCTCCTGGATGATTTCCATGTGGAGCAGACCGAGGAAGCCGCAGCGGAAGCCGAAGCCGAGCGCGACGGAGCTCTCGGCGACGTAGGTCAGCGCGGCGTCGTTGATGGCGAGCTTCGCGATGCCCGCCTTGAGTTTTTCGTAGTCCGTCGTGTCGAGCGGGTAGATGCCGCTGAAGACCATCGGGCGCACTTCCTTGAAGCCGGGAACGGGATCCTTCGCCGGCGCGGACGCGTGCGTGAGCGTGTCGCCGATCTTGACTTCGGAGACGTCGCGGATGTTCGTCACGACGTAGCCGACCATGCCGGGCTCGAGCGCGTCGGCGGGCTTCATCTTCGGAGAAAAGACGCCGACTTCCTTGATCTGGCTCTTCGCGCCCGTCGCCATGAGCTCGATCGAATCGCCGGGGCGGAACGTTCCCGAAAAGACGCGCACGTAGGAGATCACGCCCTTGTACACGTCGAACTTCGAGTCGAAGATCAGCGCGCGCGGCGCCGGATAGTCCGCCCAGCGCGGCGCGGGAACGCGGTTCACGACCGCCTCGAGAATCTCCGTGATGCCGATGCCGCTCTTGCCGGAGGCGAGCACGGCGTCGTCCGCGGGAATGGCGAGCACGTCCTCGACCTGCTTCTTCGCGTGTTCGGGCTGCGCGCTCGGCAGATCGACCTTGTTGATGACGGGGATGATTTCGAGCTCCTGCTGCATGGCGAGCGTCGCGTTCGCGACCGTCTGCGCCTCCACGCCCTGCGAGGCGTCGATGAGCAGGCACGCGCCTTCGCACGAGGCGAGCGAGCGCGAGACTTCGTAGGAGAAATCCACGTGCCCGGGCGTGTCGATGAGGTTGAGCAGGTACGTCTCGCCGTTCTTCGCGGTGTAGTTCATTGAGACCGGATGGCTCTTGATCGTGATGCCCTTTTCGCGCTCGAGATCCATGGCGTCGAGCAGCTGGTCTTTCATCTGCCGCAGCTCGACGGTCTGCGTCTGTTCGAGCAGACGGTCGGAGAGCGTCGTCTTCCCGTGGTCGACGTGGGCGATGATGCAGAAATTGCGAATGTGGCGAAGGTCCGGCATGTCTGAAAAAATTTGAGCGGGCATTAAACACGAAAACGCCCTCCCGCGCAACCCCGCGCGGCGTTCCCGCGGATTTTCTGCGCGGGAACGCGCTTGCGGGGCGGGGCGGAACAATGTTTGATAAAACGCCATGTTCGAAAACCTGACCGACAAGATGACCAACGCGCTGCGCAACCTGCGCGGTCTCGGCAAAATTTCCGAATCCAACATCGCGGACGCGCTCGCCGAAGTGCGCACCGCGCTGCTTTCCGCCGACGTGCATTTCCGCGTCGCGCGCGAGTTCTGCGAACGCGTCAAGGAACAGTGCCTCGGGCAGGCGGTGCTCGCGAGCGTCACGCCCGGGCAGATGGCGGTGAAGATCATTCACGACGAGCTCGTGCGCCTGCTCGGCGAGGATTCGACGAAGTTTTCGCCCGTGCGGCCGCTCAAGATCATGCTCGTCGGGCTGCACGGGAGCGGCAAGACGACGTCCGCCGGCAAGCTCGCGCGCTACCTGCGCGCGCACGGCAACTACCGCCCCGCGCTCGTCGCGTGCGACGTGTATCGCCCCGCCGCGATCGACCAGCTCGAAACGCTCGCGAAGGCCACGGGAACGCCGTTCTTCTGCGACCGCGAATCGAAGGACGTTCCCGCCATCGGCGAAAAATTTCTGCGCGAGGCGCTGAACGCCTCCGCCGACCTCGTGATCTTCGACACCGCCGGGCGCCTGCAGATCGACGAGACGCTGATCGAGGAGATCAAGCGCCTGCGGGAACGCGTGCGGCCCGACGAGACGCTGCTCGTCGCCGACGCCGCGCTCGGGCAGGAAGCCGTCAACGTCGCCCGGCATTTCCACGAGGCCGTCGGCCTCACGGGCATCGTTCTGACGAAGCTCGACGGCGACGCGCGCGGCGGCGCGGCGCTCTCGATGAAGGCGGTCACGGGCGTGCCGATCAAGTTCATGGGCACGGGCGAAAAGCTCGAGGATTTTTCGCCGTTCCATCCCGACCGCATGGCGCAGCGCATTCTCGGCATGGGCGACGTCGTTTCGCTCGTCGAAAAGGCGCAGGAGACGATCGACCAAAAGGAGGCCGAACGCCTCGCCGAAAAGATGAAGAAGGCGGATTTCGACCTCGAGGATTTTCTCGCGCAGCTGCAGCAGATGAAGAAGATGGGACCGCTCGGCAGCATCATGAAGATGATGCCCGGCATGAGCGGCGTTCAGGTCGGCGAAAAGGAGGAGCGCAAGCTCAAGCGCACCGAGGCGATCATTCAGTCGATGACGAAGAAGGAGCGCGCCCGCCCGGAGATTCTGAACGGCTCGCGCCGCGCGCGCATCGCGAAGGGCTCGGGAACGAAGGTGTCCGACGTGAACGCGCTGCTGAAGCAGTTTTCGCAGATGCGGCAGATGATGAAGATGCTCAAGGGCGGCAAGATGAAGGCGCTGATGCGCGGCCTCGGCGGGAAAATCCCCGGCATGGGCGGCGGCAGGTTCCCGTTCTGAGAAACGCGGAAACGCGAATTTTTAACGGAGGGCGCCCGTCGCGGGAACGCGCGCGGCGCCATTTCTGTATTTGCGTTGCGGTGCGGGAAGGCTTATAGTCGGGCAATTTAGTAAAAAGATGGCACTCATCGTTCAGAAATACGGCGGAACCTCCGTCGGCAATGTGGACCGCATCAAGAACGTCGCGGCTAAGATCAAGAGCTTTTGGGATCGGGGCGACAAGGTCGTCGTCGTCGTTTCCGCGCGCAGCGGCGTGACGAACGAACTGATCGCGCGGGCGAAGTCGATTTCGCCGAACCCGAGCGAACGCGAGATGGACATGATGCTCGCGACCGGCGAGCAGGAGACGATCGCGCTGACGGCGATGGCGCTGCACGCGATCGGCGTTCCCGCCGTTTCGCGCACGGGCGCGCAGGCCGGCATCATCACGGACGTCTGCCATTCCCGCGCCCACATTTCGCGGCTGACGGGCGGCGACATCCTCGACCGGCTCGAAGAAGGCAAGGTCGTCATCGTCGCGGGCTTCCAGGGGATTTCCTCCGACAACGAGATCACGACGCTCGGCCGCGGCGGGAGCGACCTCACCGCGATCGCGCTCGCGGCGGCGATCAAGGCGGACGTGTGCCAGATCTACACGGACGTGGACGGCGTGTACACCGCCGACCCGCGCATCGTCCTCAAGGCGCGCAAGCTGCAGCGCATCTG
>SFEJ01000061.1 GCA_004558035.1 Opitutia bacterium | reverse complement strand
TTTGTGAAATGTCAAAAGCGGAGGAACCCGATCTATGAAAATCCAAAAACTTACCGCGCTCGCCCTTGCGCTGGCGCTGATTCTCGCTCTCGCCGCCTGCGGCGCGCCCGCCGCCGAACCGACCGCGGCGACGGAAGCTCCGGCGGAGCCGACCGCGGAGAGCACGCCTGCCGCCGGGGAACCGGCCGAGGCCGTCACGGTACGCCTTGCCGCGCTCACCGGCCCGACGGCGATGGGCATGGCGAAGATCTTTTCGGACGCCGACGCCGGTACGGCGGCGAACGACTACGAATACGCGCTCTACGGCGCGGCGGACGAGCTGACGCCGCAGCTTCTGCAGGGCAGCGTGGACATTGCGGCGGTGCCGCTCAATCTTGCGAGCGTTCTGTACAACAAGACCTCCGGCGGCGTGAAGCTCTGCGCCGTGGGCGTGCTGGGCGTGCTGTATATCACGGAGTTCAACGGCGATACGGTGCAGTCTCTCGCCGATCTCCGCGGCAAGACGGTCTACGCGACCGGCAAGGGCAGCACGCCGGAATACTTCCTGCGGTATCTGCTCGCCGAAAACGGTCTCGATCCCGACGCCGACGTGACCGTCGAGTGGAAGAGCGAGCCGAGCGAGGTCGTCGCGCTTCTCAAGGCCGATAACGGCGGCATTGCGATGCTGCCGCAGCCCTATGTCACCGCCGCCGCCGCGCAGCTCGGCGAGGGCTTTCGCGCCGCGGTGAGCCTCTCCGAGGCGTGGGACGCGCTCGATAACGGCAGCCGCTGCGTGACGGCGGGCGTCGTTGTCCGCACCGAGTTCGCCGAGGCGCACCCCGAGGCGGTCGAGGCGTTCCTTGCGGAGATGGCCGAGAGCGTTGACTGGGTCAACGCCAATCCCGCGGACGCGGGCGAAATCTGCGGCGCGCTCAACATCGTGAAGGCGCCTGTCGCGGCAAAAGCCATCCCGAACTGCAATCTGGTGTGTCTGACCGGCGAGGAAATGATCTCCGGGGCCACCGGCACGCTGGAAACGCTCTTCGCGCTCAACCCCTCTGCCGTCGGCGGCGCGCTGCCGGGCGAGGACTTCTGGTTCGGTGCGTAAGGGCACGCAAAAACACAGCCCCAACGGCGCCGCGGCGAGATTCTTCGCCGCGGCTCTCGCGCTTTGCGTCTGGCAGGCGGGCGCTATGGCGCTCGGGAACGAGCTGCTGCTCGTGACGCCCGCCGCGGTCGCGCGGCGGCTCTGCGAGCTTATCGCAACGGCGGACTTCTGGGCGACGCTCGGCTTTACGTTTTCGCGCATTTCGCTCGGCTTCCTGCTCGCGCTCGCGCTCGCGGCGGTGCTCGCGGCGCTCGCCGCCGCCGTTCCGCTTTTGGAGACGCTGCTGCGGCCCTACGTCGCGGCGATCCAGTCGGTGCCGGTCGCGTCGTTCATCGTGATCGCTTTTCTGTGGCTCTCGGCGCAGCGGCTTTCGACGTTTATCGCCTTTCTGATGGTCTTTCCGGTATTGTATACGAACCTGCTGCAGGGTATCCGCGCGGCCGACCGAGATCTTCTGGAAATGGCGGACGTGTTCCGCCTCTCTCCCGCCCGGCGCGTCCGGTGCATTTACCTTCCGGCGCTGCGCGGCCCTCTTTTCGCTGCCTGCCGCGTCGCGCTCGGGCTCTGCTGGAAAGCGGGCGTCGCCGCCGAGGTCATCGGCGTCGTGGCGCGGAGCGTCGGCGGCAAGCTCTACGACGCCAAGGCCTATCTCGAGATCGCCGATCTCTTCGCGTGGACGGCCGTGATCGTCGCGGTGAGCGCGCTTTTTGAGCGTGTATTTCTCTTTCTTCTCGGCAGAATTTTCGACGCACTGGAGCACGCGGTATGACGGACGCCATTTGGATAACGAACCTTTCAAAACGCTACGGAGAAACGGTCGTTTTCCGCGATTTTTCCGCGCGGATCCCGCTCGGGGAAACGACCGTCATCACCGGCGTTTCCGGCGGCGGGAAAACGACGCTGCTGCGGCTCCTTCTCGGCCTTGAGACGCCGGACGCCGGGGAGATCGCCGGCGTTCCGGCGCGCCGCGCGGCGGTTTTTCAGGAGGACCGGCTCTGCC
>SFEJ01000060.1 GCA_004558035.1 Opitutia bacterium | reverse complement strand
AATGCCAAGGCACAGGGGCGGGAGTGGGCGGAACGGCTCGCGCCGTATGCGGCGGCCCGCGCGGCGCATCCGTCCACCACGCCGGAAATTTGGGTTCTCCCGTCCGGCGACTGGGGCGGCGTTCTGTTCAACGGCGTTCGGGAGAAGGTGAGCGGCCTGGCAATCCTCTGGGAGAGCTTCCCTTGGTCTGAGCCCCGGAAGCGTCTGGGGGATCTGCTCTGGAAGACGAAATGGGCGAACCTGCCCGTGATGGTGCTGAACTTCGGACCGGTCGGGTTCAACGTCTTCCAGGACAAGGGGCGCGAGACGGAGTTGGGGGACGCGCAGTTTTTCGGCTCGCTCTTCCTGCTGTCGACGCGGCCCGAATGCCGCGCTGTCGCCTTCACGAACCTGCGCGACGGCTCCGAATCGGAATCGGCCGTCGGCACGACGCCCCTGGCCGCAACCATCACGGACAAGGTTGGGCGCTACTGCAAGGTTTCCGGCTTTTTCGGACGGGACGGGAACGAAAAAAGCCGTCTGAAGACTGCGGCGTTCGTGCGCAAGTTGACGGAAGCTGTCTCCGGGCTGGAATGCAGCGTGTCCCGTTCGGGGCTTCGGACGCTCCGCTTCTGGAACGGAAACGTGCCGTGCGCGATTGTCTGGCAGGGCGACCGGAACTGTATTTACGGCTGGCGCATCGACGACCTCTCGGGCCGGCCCGAGGCGAAGGAGTCGGCAATCGAGGTCGACTTGGAGAGTGGGGGGCGCGTCTGCGACATCTACGGACGGGAAAAGCAAGTCCAGGTTCGGAAGAACCGGGTCGAGCTGATGGTCGGCGACGTGCCAATTGTCATTTGTGGCGTCCGAGGAATTGTTGAAAGATCCGATGAGGTTCCGTCCCGGGGGAAGGAATGTGCAAGCCCCGCGCCTGGAAAGTAAGGAGTAAGGATTATGCGGTCATTCTCGTATCGGTTGTCGGAGCGGACAATTCCGTTGGGCGCGGCACCCGCGCCCGGTTCCCTCTGTGCGAACGCTCCGGGTGTCGCCCGCGCCGTCTGCGGGGGAAACGAAATTCGCCTGGACTGCGCGGCCGGGATGGTTGAAGTCGTCCGCAACGGGGTGACGGTCGTCGTGGCGAGTTCCGTCGATCTCGTTGTCGATGGAAAGCCGCTTTCCGAAAGCCGCCAGCCCGTCCGCATCTCGACGCGGCGGATCGCCGGCACGGTTCCGGTGCCCGTCTACAAGAAGTCCGCCGTCGATCTTGAGGCGGAGGAAACGTTCGCCGACTTCGGGGACTGGGGCATCCGCCTGATTGCCCGCCCGGACGGCGCGGCCTACCGCTTCGAGACGCGGCGGCAGGGTGAAATCACCGTGGATAGGGAATGCGCCGACATCCAGATCCCGGGGGCGGACGCGGTCTGCTGGTACGCGGCGACGCCCGAGTTCGGCTGCGAGGAGACCGTGCCGCGCCGCGCCGAGGCCGCGCACCTCGCGCTCGCGACGAACGAGGTCGCCTACCTGCCGTTCGTCTATTCGACGACGGGTACGACCGTCGCCGTCATGGACGCTGACGTGCGCGACTACCCGTTCCTCTATCTCGCGGCGGATGGCGCGGGGCGGCTCGCCGCGCGTTTCGAGTGTGCGCCCCTGAAGACGAAGTACGCGATTTCCCCCTGGGTTGACCAGCGGCCCTTCGCGCGCGGGCAGTTCGTGCGCATCGCGGAGCACGCGCCCTACCTGACGCGCACGAAAGGAGCGCGGACGTTCCCGTGGCGCGTCTTCGCACTCGCCGACACGCCCGCGCAACTGTGCGAGGTCGACATCGTCTGGGCGCTCGCCACACCGGCGGATCTCGCGGCGGACTTCTCGTGGGTGAAGCCAGGCAAGGCCGCGTGGGAATGGTGGAACAACTGGGATAACCAGGGCAAGGCGGCGGGTTGCAACACGGCGACCTACAGGCGGTTCATCGACTTCGCCGCAGCGAATGCCATCGAATACGTTATCCTCGACGGCGGCTGGAGCGACGGACTCGACATCTTCGACTGGAATGACGTGCGCCGGCCATGGAAGTTCAACCCGAAGGTCGACGTGCCGCATCTCGTCGCCTATGCGACCGAGCGGAAT
>SFEJ01000005.1 GCA_004558035.1 Opitutia bacterium | reverse complement strand
TCAAACAATACGCGCGGGAACGCAACACACAAGAAGCCTATGAATTCAAGTCTGCTGTTTCCGCAACAATCAAATCATTTGCGAATCTGCTGGTTGAGCAAAAATATGGTTTAACCCCGGACAACTTCAAGAAAAACGGGCAACTGGATAATGTTGCATGGGAAAAGTATGTTGGCGAGCGAGATAATTACCGTCGGGAGCTCATTCATACAACAGTTCTCAACCTCTACAAAGAGATTAATCTTGGAGAAAAGCAACAAGAACTAGTTTTAGGGAAAAAAATGGATGTGCTAGTGCAACTTGCAGAAATCGCAAAAACATTCAAATCATAATCTTTCATGGACACTACTGAAAAGCGGTTTGAGAGCGATATCGAGGCGTTTCTGCTGAGCGAGGCGGGCGGCTACGCCAAGGGCTGCCGGGAAACTTACGACAAGGCGCGCGCGATCGACATGTCGGTGATGCTGGCGTTCATCGGGAAGACGCAGCCGAAGGCTTGGGCGCGTTTTTGCCGGGTTTACGGGAACGACGCGGAGGCGCAGCTCTACAAGACGTTTCAGCGCAACGTGGACGAGCATGGTCTGATTCACGTGCTGCGCAACGGCGTGAAGGATCGCGGGATCGCGCTGCGGTTCTGCTATTTCGCGCCCGCGTCGGATCTGAACGCGGAGCTGGTCGAAAAATACGAGGCGAACATTTTGACGGAGCGGCGGCAGTTCCATTATTCGACGAGCAACGAAAATTCGATCGACATGGTGCTTTCGCTGAACGGTGTTCCCGTGGTCGCGCTCGAGCTGAAGAATCAGCTCAAGGGGCAATCGACGGCGGATTCGATGCGGCAATACCGGGAAGACCGCGACCCGCGGGAGCTGATCTTCAATTTCAACAAGCGCGTTCTCGTCTGCTTCGGGGCGGACTTGCGCGACGTGGTGATGACGACCCGGCTCGACGGGGCGCGGACGCGCTTTCTGCCGTTCAACCAGGGGAGCAACGGAGCCGGGAACGTGGGCGACGGCGGGAATCCGGAAAATCCGGACGGCTATCCGACGGCGTATCTGTGGGAACGCGTGCTGCGGCGCGAAAATCTGCTGGCGCTGCTGCAGCATTATGTTTCGCTGCAGACGACGGAGACGCTCGCGCTCGAGAACGGACGGCAGGTCAAGAAGGCTTCGACGAAGCTGATCTTCCCGCGCTATCATCAGCTGGACGTCGTGGAAAAGCTGGTCGCGGACACGCGGGAACGCGGCGCGGGCAAGAACTATCTGATCCAGCATTCGGCGGGGAGCGGAAAATCGAACTCGATCGCGTGGCTGACGTATCGGCTCGCGTCGCTGCACGACGCGTCGCGGGAGAGCGTCTTTCGGACGGTGTTCGTCGTGACGGACAGGCGCGTTCTGAACGCGCAGCTGCGGGAGACGATTCTGAGCTTCGAGCACAGCGCCGGTCAGATCGAAACGGTGACGGACAAGGACAATTCCTCCAAGCTCCGTGACGCGATCAACGACGGGAAGCGGATCGTCATCACGACGCTTCACCGCTTTCCGCTCGTCTATAGGGAGATCGACGCGCATGCGGGGAAGAACTTCGCGGTCATCGTCGACGAGGCGCACAGCTCCCAAACGGGCAAGAGCGCGCAGAAGCTGAAGACGGCGCTCGCGGACACGGAAAGCGCGCTGAAGGAGTGGGCGGAACTCGAGGGCAAGGAGGAAGCGGCGCTCAAGGACGAAATGGACGTGCTCTCGGAAACGCTGCTTTCGCAGGGGCAGCACGCGAATCTTTCGTTCTACGCGTTCACGGCAACGCCGAAGCCGAAGACGCTGGAGATTTTCGGCGAGAAGCGCGGGGACGGCTCTTTCGACGCGTTTCACCATTACTCGATGCGGCAGGCGATCGACGAAGGCTTCATCGAGGACGTGCTGAGGTTTTACACGACTTACGAGACGTCCTACGAAATCGGCAAAATCAGCGAAGACAATCCCGAATACGAGGAGCCGCCGGCGACGAAGGCAATCAGGGCCTATCACGACGGGCACGGTTTCGTGATCGATCAGAAGGCGGCGATCATGACGGAGAAGTTCCGCGAGATTACGCTGAACAGGATCGGCGGCAGGGCGAAGGCGATGATCGTGTCCCCGTCGCGCGCGCACGCGGTCCGGTATTTTTTCGCGATAAAGAAATACTGCGCCGAGCGCGGTTATGCGGACGTGAGGCCGCTCGTCGCGTTTTCGGGAAAAGTGAAATACGACGGCAAGGAATGGACGGAGCCGGAGCTGAACTCTGCGGGAACGCTGAGGATTTCCGAAGCGCAGCTGCCGCTGTATTTCGGAAGCGAGATGTTCAACCTGCTGATCGTCGCGGAAAAATACCAGACGGGCTTCGACGAGCCGCTGCTGCACACGATGTTCGTGGACAAGAAGCTGTCCGGCGTGAAGGCAGTTCAGACGCTCTCCCGGCTGAATCGGCAGTGCCCGGGCAAAATCGACACTTACGTCTTCGATTTCGCGAACTCGAACGAGGACATCGCCCGCGCGTTCAAGCCGTTTTACGAGGACACGTTTTTGGAAAAGGCGATCGACGTGAACGACGTGTACACGTTTTGGGCGGAGCTGGAAAAAATGCGTCTCTGGTCGCGGGAGGACGAAGACAAAGTCTATGCCGTCTATTCCGCCGCCGAACAGAGCCGGACCGCTCTGGGAAAAATCTCGAGCGCGCTCGTTCCCGCGACTTCCGCCTATAATCGGCTCTCGGAGGAAAACAGGTTCAAGGCGCGTGCGCTGATCAAGAATTTCTGCCGCTTTTATGCCTACGTCACGCAGATCGTGCGCACGTTCGACGCGGAGCTCCACAAGAGCTACATTTTCGCGGAAATCTTTTATCGCTTTCTGCCGAAAAGCGCTCACGAGAAGATCGTCCTCGGCGACAAGATCGCGCTCGTCAACAACAAGCTGACGGAAACGTTCAGCGGCGCGATCGCGCTCGCGCCGGAAAAGGCGGACAAGACGTTCCCGCCGGAGGCTCCGCGGAGAAAGCCCGCGAAGCCGACGCGGACTTTCGACACGCTCAAGAACATCATCGACAAGATCAATCTGATGTATCAGGGCGATTTTTCGGAGGCGGACCGCGTCATCGTCGAAGAGATATTCGATCGGCTGCAGGCGCGCCAGAAGAAGCTTTCGAAGCTCGCGAAGGCTTCGACTCCGGAGATGTTCGCGAAGAATCTTTTCCCGGCGGAATTCAACAAGGTGGCGAACGAGTGCTACAATCGACGAATGGACGCTTTCGCCAAGCTTTTTGAAAACGCGGATTTTTACAGGCACGTGATGGCGGAGATGGGCGCGGCGCTCTACGCCGACCTGCGCAACCGGCGAGAAGACGCGAAGCGGAAGGAGTGACGCGGCACCGGGTTTCACGTTCCCGGGAACGGCGTGCCTTTGCGTTCCCGCGCCCTTTGCGCTTGCGCCCGCGGGCGCGGCGGCGGAAACTTGGAGACTTTCCACGGCGAACAACATCATTCACGACAACGTAATTAAAATCACATGACGGCGGTGACATCGTTCTGCGGGCTGTGCCTGCTTCTGATAATCGGCAAATTTCTGCGGATGCGCTTTTCGCTTTTTCAGCGGCTGTATCTGCCCTCGTCGGTCATCGCCGGCGTCGTGGGGCTGTGCGTCGTGTTCTTCGGCGGCGAGCGCGTTCCCGCGGGCTGGTACGCGGGCTGGAGCGACATTCCCTCGTTCCTGATCAACATCGTGTTCGCGGCGCTTTTTCTCGGCGTCTCCACGCCGGGGCTCAAAAAGATCTGGCGCGTCTCCGCCCCGCAGCTCTGCTACGGGCAGATCGTCGCGTGGGGGCAGTACGTGGTCGGCGCGCTCGTGGTGATGCTGATTCTGAACCCGCTGTTCGACGTCGGGCCCGCGTTCGCGGCGCTGATCGAAGTCGGCTTCGAGGGCGGGCACGGCACCGTCGCGGGGCTTTCGGACACGTTCGCGGAGCTCGGCTGGGCGCAGGGCAAGGACCTCGGCTTCACCGTGGCGACCGTCGGCATGATCGCGGGCGTCGTGCTCGGCATGTGGCTCATCAATCTCGGCGTGCGCTTCGGCTGGGTGAAGAACATCCGCTCGTTTTCCGAGCAGACGGAGAGCGAGCGCCGCGGCGTCTATCCGAAGGACGAATCGCCCTCCGCGGGCAGGCAGACCGTGTGCGCGGACTCGATCGACTCGCTCGCGCTGCACGTCGCGATCGTCGGGATCGCCGTGCTCGTCGGCTACGGGATCAAGGAATTTCTCGGGCTGCTCGACGGCTTCGCGCCCGAGGCGGTGCGCGACCTGAAGGTGCTGAAGAGCTTTCCGCTGTTCCCGCTGTGCATGATCGGCGGGCTCGTCGTGCAGAACGCGCTGCGGTTTTTCCGGCTGGATCACCTGGTCGACCACGGGCTGATGCAGCGGCTCGCGGGAACGGCGCTGGACTTTCTGGTGGTCGCCGCGGTGGCGTCGATCCGCATCGAGTTCGTCGCGGAAAACTGGATGCCGCTCGCGGTCATCTGCCTCGCGGGCGTCGCGTGGAACGTGAGCGGCGTGCTCTTCCTGGCGCCGCGCCTTTTCAAGAACGCGTGGTTCGAGCGCGCGATCGCCGAGTACGGGCAGTCCTCCGGCGTCACGGCGACGGGGCTGCTCCTGCTGCGCACCGTCGATCCGGAGACGAAGACCGTCGCCGCCGAGGCGTTCGGCTACAAGCAGCTGCTGCACGAGCCCTTCATGGGCGGCGGCATCTGGACTTCGCTCGCCGTGCCGCTGCTGCTGACGCAGGGCTTTCCCGTCGTCGTGACGGTGAGCGTCTGCATGATCGTGCTCTGGCTGCTCTTCTGGCGCTTCGTCCTGCGCCCCTCGAAGAAATACATCTGACGAAAGGCGCGCGCCATGTCCGAAAAAGCGAAGGAATTTTTGGATACGATCCTGCCCGCGGGAATCGCCGCGGAGCTCGTTCTCGCCGACGGGAACGCCGAAATCGAAAAAGGCGGCGGTACGCGGCGCTTCTTCCGCGCGCGCTTCCGCGGCGAGCCCGCCGTCGTCTGCGTGTACGACGACTCCAAGGCGGAAAACGCGCTCTACGCCGGAATCGCCGGCTTCCTCGCGCGCGTCGGCGTTCCCGCGCCGAAGATTTTTCTGCACGACGCGGCGGCGCGCGTGCTCGTCATGGAAGACCTCGGCGACGTCGATCTGTGGACGCTCCGCCGCGGGAACGATCCCGCCTGGCGCGACGCCTACCGCTCGGCGCTCGCGGGCGCGGCGCGGCTCCACCGCGAAGGGCTCGCCGCGCTCGGCGAAACCCCGATCATGCGCGACGGCTTCGACGCCGCCTACTACAAGTGGGAGCGCGACTACTTCCTGACCAACGCCGCCAAGGAGGCGCACCGGCTCTGCATCACCGGCATGGCGCGCGTCGAGCTCGAGCACGAGCTCGCGGGGCTCGCCGCGCGCCTGCTCGCGCTCCCGCCGCAGCTCGTCCACCGCGATTTCCAGTCGCAGAACGTCCTTTGGCGCGACGGACGCGCGCGCTTCATCGACTTTCAGGGCATGCGCGTCGGCACCGGCTGGTACGACGCCGCGTCGCTGATCTTCGACCCCTACGTCGATTTCTCCGACGCCGAACGCGACGCGCTCTTCGAAGACTACTGCGGCTTCGTCGGCGTCCCCGAAGCGGAAAGGCCCGAAGCGAAAAAGACGTTCTTCTGCGCCGCCGCGCAGCGCCTCATGCAGGCCTGCGGCGCGTATTTCTTCCTGTCGATGAAGATGGGCAAGCCGCGTTACCGCGCGTTCGCGCTCCCGGCGCTGGACCGCCTGAAGCGCGTCGCCGAAGCCGCGGGAACGCTTCCGAACCTGGCGATGCTCGCGACGGAACTCCGCTCCCGCGAACGCCGCCGCGCCGCCCTCGGCCTCGCCTGAAAACCGCCCGCGCCGCGACCGTCGCCGCAGCGCGATAAAATATGCTCTCGGGAACGCGTTCGCCGCATGGACGAAACGGGAAAAGTTTTCGTCCTAAAGAAAAATTCGCGTCTTGATGTTTGACATACGGGGGGGGGGCATTACTGTTCCTTCCACTTATGAAACACATCATCGCAATTACCTCTATCCTCGCCGCGGGAACGCTTCTCGCGAACGCGGAAAATATCGACGTCACAACAACTCGAACGAAAATCGATCGTACCCAAGCGACCTCTGTCGCCGGAAATACTTACACTGTTTCGACGGGGCAAGTGTTCCTTTCGGGGTGGAATCGCAGTGGTGGAACCGTCGCGACCTCTTTTGATATCAACGTTATTCTCAACGGCACAGGCTGTGTCGGCGATGCGTATTATGATCGTGAGATTACAGCTGCGTTGCGTCTTGGGGATAAAGCTACGGTCGCCGGACAGGTCACAATCGGAGGCGATA
This sequence comes from Opitutia bacterium, assembly GCA_004558035.1. Classification (GTDB taxonomy): domain Bacteria; phylum Verrucomicrobiota; class Verrucomicrobiia; order Opitutales; family UBA953; genus Spyradosoma. The sequence goes on along the minus strand of SFEJ01000005.1, from coordinate 80,063 downwards.
CTCATATTTGGAGCACGACTGCGGAAAACGGCATTTCCGGAAACATCGTGACGGCGGACTTGGACTCGACCGTTACGCTTATGGGAACGCTTACGGGAACAAATAACGCTCAAGTCAGTTCTTCGCTGCTCGTGCTTTCCGGATCGTCAATCGTGTTGCCGACGCTTGACGTTCAACAATACGCTTCGCTGAAATTCGACAGCTCCGACATCGCGTTTTCTTCCATCACGGGGCAGGGAGCCGTTTCGTTCGCTGAAAATTCTAAGATTAATCTGAAGGAGGGCGAAACGCTTTCCATCGCGGCAGGAACGCTGGCGTTTGGTTCCACGACGCTGACTTCCTCAATGGACAACGATACGTTGCTCGGTGCAGTGTCAGATTATTTCAAAGGCGCGGCGATTTCTTCCGTCAGCTTTATCGGCAATGTCTTGACGATCGAAGCCATTCCCGAGCCGTCGGCGTTCGGGCTGTTGGCGGGCTTGGGCGCGCTCGCGCTGGCGGGAACGCGTCGCCGTCGTCGGAAATAAAGTTCAGGGCTTAAAAGGCAATTACTCTTCGACCTTTTAAACTTTTTCGACTCCTCGATTTTTTTCATAGTGTGTGTTGGCGTTCCCGCGCGGTGAGGCGCGGGGACGCTTTTTTTTTCGCGGGAACGGCGGGGAAATCCCGGAATTCCGCGCTTCGTTTCGGCGCTTTTCCGTGAAGATTTCCGTGAGTTTCCGTGGTGAAGATCGAGCCGTTCGCGTTCCCGCGTCGCTTGAAAGTTTTTCGTTTAAGGCGTATTCTCCGCGTCATGAAAAATCTGAACATTCCTCTCCGCATGCGCCGTCTGCGCGCGAACGCGTCCGTGCGCGCGATGCTCGCGGAAACGCGCGTCGTTCCCGCGCAGCTGATCCAGCCGCTCTTCGTCGTTGAGGGCGACGCGCGCGAGCCCGTCGAATCGATGCCGGGCGTCGAGCGTCTGCCGATTCCCGAACTCGTCGAAAAATGCCGCGAGCTCGTCGCGCTCGGCGTGTTCGGCGTCGCGCTTTTCCCGAAGACGCCCGAAGAGAAGAAATCGCCCGACGGGCGCGAGGCGACGAATCCCGACTGTCTCGTCTGCCGCGCGATCCGCGCAATCAAGGCCGCCGTTCCCGAATGCGTGATCTTCGCTGACGTCGCGCTCGATCCCTACACGACGCACGGGCACGACGGCGTGCTCGACGCCGCGGGAACGGACGTGGACAACGACGCCTCCGTCGAAATCCTTTGCCGCATGGCGCTCGAAAACGCGCGCGCGGGAGCGGACTTCGTCGCGCCTTCCGACATGATGGACGGGCGCGTCGCCGCGATCCGCGAGACGCTCGACGCCGCCGGGCTCACGCGCACGGGCATTCTCGCCTATTCCGCGAAATTCGCGTCCGCCTACTACGGGCCGTTCCGCGACGCCGTCGGCAGCAAGACGAACGCGGCGGACAAAGTTTCCGGGCTCACGAAAAAGACCTATCAGCTCGCGCCCGCCAACCGCCGCGAGGCGATGCGCGAGGCGCTCGCGGACGAGGCGGAAAACGCCGACATGGTCATGGTCAAGCCCGCGGGGCCGTATCTGGACGTCGTGCGCGACGTGCGCGAAAGCACGCTGCTCCCCGTCGCCGCGTATCAGGTTTCCGGCGAATATTCGCAGATCATGGCGGCGGCGCGGCTGGGCTGGCTCGACCTGCGCGCGTGCCGCGACGAATCGCTACTCGCAATCCGGCGCGCCGGCGCGGACCTGATTCTGACCTACTTCGCCGAATCCTACGCCCGCGACTTCCGCGCCTGAGGGCGCGCTTCGCGGGAACGCGCTCCCGCCGTGTTCCCGCGCGCTATTCCTTTTTCAGGAGCGCGGGGGCGGCGGCGAGGAGGCTTTCGAGCAGGTTGTGCGAAAAATGGTTCAGCGTTCCCGCCATCTCGAATTCCGGGCCGCGCGCGTAGCCGTCGCCGTCGCGCGCGGAGGCGTCGCCCTCGCCGCGCAGGACGCGCAGCGTGCGCAGCAGCTCCTCGAGGTCGTCGCGCACGTCGATCCGCGAGCCGATGCGCAGCGGCGAATCGCCGAACGCGCGCGAGCCGTCGTAGTCGATTTCGCCCGTTCCCGAAATGCGCAGCACGTCGTTGCGCAGCAGAAATTTTTCGCAGCGGATCGGCTCGCCCGCGCGGGAACTCAGCTCCATGTCGAGCTCCTCGAACGGGAAATCCGCCAGGTCGCGCTGCAGGCGGCTGAGCGCCTTCGCGGTCTTGCGCGCGCGCGAGGAAAGCCCGCCCGCGAGGTCGCCGAGAAGCCCGACCATGCTGCCGCTCACGTTCGCGAGCCCGCCGACGAGATGCGCGCGCTCGTCGCCGGCGGCGAAGATGCGCACGCGCCCTTCGCGGCCTGAAATGCGCGCGCGCGCGGCGAAGGCGTCGGGAAGCGCGTCGGGCGAATCCGCTTCCGCGCGCGAGGAGAAATCGACGGCGAAGACGCCTTCCGTCGGCGGCGGATTCTTCCCGCGCAGCGCGGGAACGGCGTCGCAGAGACGCGCGTCGCGGATTTCCGCCCGCGTCTCCGCGAGGAAGAACGGCGCGCGTTCCCGCGCTTCGAGCGAGGCGTTCAGCGAAAACGTCCCGCCGAAGAACGTCCGCGACGTCGCGGAAATCGCGAGCCGCCGCGCGTCCGAGCGCGCCTCGCCCTCGAACCCGCGGATCACGTTTTCGGGGACGACCAGCTCTCCGACGCGGAATTTCGCTCTGCCTTCGAACGCCGCCCACGGCGCCGCCGGCGCCTTCGCGGGAACGCCGCGCGCGGAAGGCTTCGGACGCGCGGGCGCGGGAACGGGCTCCGCGGCTTCGCCGGGAACGACGGCGTTCTTCGCGATTTCGCCCGCCGCCGCGACGGAGACCGCCGCCGCGCGCGCCGCTTCCGAACGCGGCGGAGAAAACGTCCGCGCGAGCGCGAGAAAGTCTTCCGCGTAGAGCTTCGGCGCGTTCACGGACGCGTCGAAACGCGTGACGCCGTTTTCGCGGTCGAAATCCAGCCGGGAAAAGCGCGCGAGCACGCGGGAACGCCCCGCGCCTTCGGTCTCGACGACGAGGCGCGCCGCGTCGTCGCCGACTTCCGCCTCGCCGTGCGCGAGCTCGAGCGTCACCGCGCGCGGCGGTTCGACGTCGGTTTCGCGCGAGCGCAGCCCGCGCAGTTCCGCCGAAAATTTCGCGCGCGCGGCGGACGCGTCCAGCGCGCCGTGCAGGGCGAACGTTCCCGCGGAGACGGCGACGTTTTCCGCGAAAAGCGGCTGGCGCGGCAGCTCGGCGAGCGAGCCCGAGACGTCGCCCCGGAGCGAAGTGAGCTTTTTGCCCGCGAAGCGCAGAGACAGATCGCCGGAAGCGACCGCCGCGCCGGCGGAACCCTTCAGCCGCGCGTTCTTCAGATCGACGGCGGTCGCGAAGCTACCGGACGCGTCGCGGGAGACGCCGACGAAATTGTCGTCGGATTTCAACGACAGCCCGCGCAGCAGCGGCGCGCCGTCCTCTTCCGCCATCGCGAAGTCGCGGATCGTCATGCCCTTTTTGCGCGTCGAAAATTCCACGCTGTCCTTTTCTCCGACGAATTCGATTTCGCCGTCGAGCGTTCCCGAAAAGCGGAATTTCCCGTCGGAAAGCAGGTTCAGCAGGCAGAGCGGGAACGCCGAGGCGCGCAGCGCGATCTCCTTGCCGGCGAGCCCGGCGAAAGGATCGCCGAGGGCGAATTCGAAGGGATCCGTCGTCGCCGAAAGCAGCGTCGCCGCGTTTTCGCCGAGCTCGGAAAGCGCGAATTCGAAACGCTTCACGCGCGCGCCGCCGTCGGCGATTTCCGCGTCGAAGTCCGAGCGCAGCGCGAGCTCGCGGTCCTTCACGTCGGAAAAGAGCTCGCCGAACGCGCCGCGCCGGAACGCCGCGGGCTCGACGGAAACGGAACCTTCGAGCCGCGTCGCGCCGCCGCGGAAATCGCGCGAGGCGCGCGCCGAAAGCCCGCCGACGCGCGTTCCCGCGTCGTCGAAAAGCCGCGCCTCCGCGCAGCTCAGCGCGAGCTCGTCGGCGCGCGCGTCGAGGCGCGCGGGCACGCTCGCGGAAAAGCCGCGCCACAGCGTGCGCCCCGCCTTCGAAAGCGCGAGGTCGCGCACGCGCAGCGGTTCGTCGCCCGCGAGCGCGAAGTCGCCGTTCCCGTCGCGGATCAGCTTCAGCGTTCCCGCGAGCGCGCCGGATTCGACGCGGACCGCGGCGGCGTTCCCGCGGGAGCCGCGCGCGAGGAACGGATTGAGCAGCGGCAGCGGAACGTCGTTGAATTTCACGTACGCGAGCGCGTCGCCTTCGCCGCCCGCGGAAAATCTGATCCCGTCCGCGAACGCGACGGAAAACGCCTCCGGCAGCGAGATCTCCGCCAGCACGACGGGCGGCACGCCTTCGGCGACGGCGGAGAGCGACGCGAAGAACGAGCGGACGGAAAACGCGTCGCTGGAAAATGCGAGCGCGCCGCGCGCGTTCAGCGAGGCGTCGGGCAGAAACGAGACGCCGGCGAACGTTCCCGCGAGCTCTTCGAAACGCACGTCGCAGGAAAAGCCGACGGCGCGCGCGTTCCCGCCGCCGGAAACGTCGAGCGCCGCGCGGCCGCGCATCCGCGGCGCCTCGCGCAGAAACCCGAAGCGGCGCAGTTTTTCGGACGCGAAATCCGTCTCGATCTTTCCCGAAAAATTTTCCGCGTCGAACGTTCCCGAGCCGGAAACCGAGCAGGGCGCGCCGGGCGCGGAAGCGATTTTCCACGCGCCCGCGTCGTCGGATTCGAAGACGACGCCGGCGATTTCGGCGCGCGCGCGGCGCGTTCCCGCCAGCCACGCGAGCGGTGCGAAGTCGCGCTGCGCGTCGCGGTTTTCGCCGGCGAACGCGAATTCGACGGGCTCGGCGTCGGGGACGTCCGCGCGCGCGCAGGCGCCGACGAGTTCGCTGCGCGCCTTCGCCGCGGCGGAAAGCGAAGCGCGGCGCAGCGCGAGCGCGAACGTCGCGTCGCCGACGCGCAGACGCGCGCCCTCGGGCGCTTCGAGGTCCGCTTCGGGCGCGGCGCCGAAGAGCGCGGCGGGAACGTTCGCGCGGACGCGCGCGCGCGGCAGAGCCAGCTCGCGCCCGCCGGAAAAGCGCAGCGCGACGTCGCCCAGCTCGAAATCGGAAAAACCGCTCGACCGCCACGAGCCGAAGCTCGCCTCGACGCCGCGGGAACGCAGCAGCGCGACGGCGATTTTTTCCTGCACGGAATCGCGGGAGAGCGCGAAGAGCGCGCCGCCCGCCGCGACGAGCGCGAGCGCGGCGGAGCCGAGGAGGAAGCGGGAGATTTTCGCCATGCGGAAACGCGGTCAGAGCTTGTCGGGAACTTCCGTGTAGATGCGTCCGAGCTTGGCGCGGCCGCACTCGCGGATGATGAAGGCGCGCACGTCGGGGCGCGCGGTCGCGGCGTCTTCGTCGTAGAAGAACAGCACGGGCTTTCCGGGCGAGGCCTTGCCGATCGCGGCGATCTGCGCGGAGAATTCGAAGGGCGAGAGCAGCTCGGAATCGTCCTCGCCGATGCAGATGTCGCCCTTCGCGTTCATGCGCACGAGCACGACGCGGTTGAGCACTTCGCGCAGGTGGGCGCGTCGGCGCGCGCGCGTTTCGCGGTCGGCGGCGGAAATCCGCGCGGGGCTGTCCGTCCAGACGTCGGCGCGGCGCTCGGCGCACGCGGGGAAGAGCGCCGCGGCGAGCAGCGCGAAAAAGGAGGTGAGGATTTTTTTATTCATCGGGATTCCTTGTCAGCAATTGAACCTGCAGGCCGTGCTTCTGCGCCTGATCGACGACGAAGACGGTGTATTTCGTCGCGGCGTCCTCGTCGGCGACGAGCACGAGCGAAGCGACGCCGAGGCGCTTCGCGCGCGCCGCGAGCGCGTCCGCGAATTCCCCGGCGGGAACGGGCTCCGAGTTGATGAAGAACTCTCCCGAGCCCGTCACGGCGGCGACGAGGCGCGTCTCCGTCCGCCCCTTCGCGGCGGAATCCGCGCTCGGCGGCGTGATGCCGAGCTGCGCGACGTCGTCGAACTTCATGCTCATCAGAAAAAAGAAGATCAGCACCGTCATCACGTCGATGAGCGGGACGATGTTGATGCCGGAGATGCGGCGGCGGCGCGCGTAGAAGACTTCTGCCATGGCGGAGCAGGTTTCAGCGTTCCCGCGCGTCGAGGCGCTCGACCAGCAGCGCGAGGCGCGAGGCGAGCACGTCGATCTTCCGCGAAATCCAGTTGTCGGCGAACAGCGCGGGCATCGCGATGAAGAGCCCGAGCATCGTCGTCGTGAGCGCGAGGCCGACGCCGCGCGTCAGCGACGCCTGGTCCGGCAGTCCGCCCGTTTCCGGGAACAGCGTGAACAGCCCGTAAACCGTGCCGAAAAGCCCGATGAGCGGCGCGATTGCGACGACGGAGTCGAGCACGAAAAGCCCGCGCTCCATGCGGGAGCATTCGAGCCGCGCGTATGCCGCGAGCGCCTCGCGGTCGGGATTTTCGCGCAGGGCGAAGGCGACGATCTTGCCCGCCGCGCTCCGCGGGAACGCCTTGGCGATCGCGGCGAAATCGCCCGCGAGAATCAGCTCCAGCGCCTCCGCGGGAAGCACGCGCGACGCCCGCAGCGCGAGCAGCCTTTCCGCGACGATGAACGCGGCGAACAGCGAGCAAAAACCGAGCGGCAGCAGAAACCAGCCCGCTCCACGAATGATTGTTTCCATGCCGCCATCTTAAATTTCCGCGCTCCCGCTTTTCAACAAGCAAAACGCCGCGGAAGGCGCGGGCGTCTCCGCCTTCACGTGAACGGGAAGAGGCGCGCGAGGAGCGCTTCGCCGCAGACGCGGTAGATCAGCGCGCCGAGCAGCAGCCACGGACCGAGCGGGAACGCGGACGATTCGGTTCCGGCGGCGAATTCCCGCGCCGCGTCCTCGTCGCCTTCCAGCGCGAGCCGCGACGCTTCCGCCGGGCGCGCCGCCGCGGGAACGCGCTTTCCGAAAATCCGCGCGAGCAGCGCCGCTGCGATTCCCAGAAACGACGACGCGAAAAACGCGAACACCGCGCCGCGCCAGCCGAAAAACGCCCCGACGCCGCCGAGCAGAATCACGTCGCCTTCGCCCATCGCCTCGCGCCGCGCGATCACCGACGCGAAGTAGCGCACCCAGTAGGCGAGCGCGCTCCCGACCGTCAGCCCGACGACCGCGGGAACGAAGCCTTCGCGGAAGCCGACGAGCCAGCGCGCGGCGTCCGCGGCGGGCGCGGCGCCGTGGATTTCCGGCAGCGCGAACGAGCACAGCAGCCCCGCGACGACGAACGGCGCGTTCACGGAATCGGGCAGGCACATCGTGTCCCAGTCGATGAAGGCGAGCACGACGGCGAACGCGCAGAAGAGCATCAGCGCGACGGCGTCCTGCCACGGGAAAAACTGCCACGCGCACGCGAAAAGCGTTCCCGTGAGCGCCTCCACCGCCGCGTAGCGGAAACCGAAGCGCCGCCCGCAGCACGCCGCGCGGCCGCGCAGAATGAACCACGAGAGAATCGGAATGTTGTGCCGCAGCGGAATCGGCGCGCCGCACGCGCAGTGCGAGCCGGGGAAGACGACGCTCTCGCCGCGCGGAACGCGCAGGATGCAGACGTTCAGAAAACTCCCGATGACCGCGCCCAGCACGAAGAACGCGCCCGTGAAGAAGTGCGGGAAAAGCGCGTGCGTCTGTTGCAGAGTCTCAAGCATTGCACGCAAGTAAACGACCGCGGGAACGCCGGCGCAAGCCGCGAATGCCGCGCACGTCGCCCCCGCGAAAACGACGGCGAAGAATTTTTTTCGCGGACGCGAAACTTTTTTCGGCGGGAGCGGTTTAAGAGCACAAACGGAAACGAATTTCATCGGGGCCGTTCGTCAACAAAAACCAATTACAAATCCAAACAGAAAAGACATCATGAAGAACAAACTCATCGCCGTCCTCGCTCTCGCGTCCGCGTCCCTTTTCGCGTTCGCCGAAGCTCCCGCCGAAAACGCCGCTCCCGAAAAGGCGAAATGCTGCCCGACGCAGCGCTGCGCCAAGGAAGGCAAGTGCGCGAAGCACGACAAATGCGACAAAAAATCCTGCGACAAGGATTCGACGTGCGCCAAGGGGCCGCAGGCGCGTCCGCGCTTCCACGTGAAGCACATGCTGCTTTCGCTTGACGACGAGGCGCTCGCCAAGCTCGCCGACGAAATCGCCGCCGTCCGCGCCATGACGCCGGAACAGCGCGCCGAAGCGCTCTCCAAGCTCCCGAAGCCTGAATTCCGCGGCGCTCCGCGCGGCGAACGCCAGGGCTTCCGTCGCCCCGCCGCGCCGCGTTCCGAAAAGTGCGATTCCTGCGGCGACAAGCCGGGCAAGGAAGCGCGCGGTCCCCACGCGCCCCGCGGCGAACGTCCGGGCAAGGGCATGCGCGGCCCGAAGGGCAAAGGCCCCGCCGAAGGCGAAGCGCTCCCGCCGCCGCCGGTCGAAGAAGCCGTCGCCGAGTAAACGGCAGACGGAGGAGCGGACGACCGAGCTCGTCCCGCACGAAAAAAGCGTTCCCGAGAAATTTCGGGAACGCTTTTTTCGCGTCGCGCGGGAACGCTGTCTCTCAGCCGCGCGCGAGTTTTTCGCGGCGGGCGCGGACGGCGGCGGCGAGGTTTTCGCAAACTTTCTCCGTCGCTTCGAAATCGATACAGGCGTCGGTGATGCTCTGCCCGTAAACGCAGGAGCCCTTGCTGTTGCAGTCGTAGTCCTGGCGGCCTTCGACGAGATTGCTCTCGATCATCACGCCGGCGATCGCGCGCGTTCCCGCGGCGATCTGTTCGCCGAGTTCCGCGGCGACGAGCGGCTGGCGCGAGTAGTCCTTTCTGCTGTTCCCGTGCGAGCAGTCCACGACGACGCACGCGGGCAGCTTCACCTTCGTGAGCTTTTCGACGCATTCGGAGATGAATTCGGGCGCGTAGTTCGGGCCCGTGCGCGAGCCGCCGCGCAGGATGATGTGCGAGTCCTTGTTGCCCTGAGTCTCGAAGATCGCGACGACGCCGTCCTTCGTGACGGACGGGAACCAGTGCGAATGATGCGCGGCGCGCACGGCGTCGATGGCGACCTGAATCGTGCCGTCGGTGCCGTTCTTGAAGCCGATGGGCATGGAAAGCCCCGACGCGAGTTCGCGGTGAATCTGCGATTCCGTCGTGCGCGCGCCGATGGCGCCGTAGGAGACGAGGTCGGCGAGAAACTGCGGCGTGATCGGGTCGAGGAATTCCGTCGCCGCGGGAACGCCGGCTTCCGCGAGGTCGCAGAGCAGGCGGCGCGCGATGCGCAGCCCTTCGTTGATGCGGAACGTGCCGTCGATGAACGGGTCGTTGATGAGCCCCTTCCAGCCGACGACGGTGCGCGGCTTCTCGAAATAGGTGCGCATGACGACGAAGAGCTCGCGCGCGTGTTTTTCGGCGAGCTTTTTGAGGCGTCCCGCGTATTCCTTGGCGGCGGCGATGTCGTGGATCGAGCACGGTCCGGTGATGCAGAGCAGGCGGTCGTCCTTGCCGTTGAGGATGTCGCCGATCTGCGCGCGCGCGGATTCGACGGTTTTGACGGCGGCGGCGCTCGGACAGATTTCGTCGATGAGCAGGGCGGGCGTCAGCAGCGGCTTTCGTCGCTGGATGCGGGTGTCGTCGGTTTTGATGGTATTCATTTTTGCAGTTCTTTCAAAAAATCATTTCGGGAGGTGTCTGGCAACGCGGGAACGCGCTCACGCAGCGGATTTTCCGGGCGCGGAGAAGGTTCCCGGCGGGAGGCGCTTTTCGTAGAATTTCTTCAGCGTGAGGCGGTGAATCTTTGCGTTGTGGCGGACGTCCACGGGGAATTTTTTCGGGTGGACGAAGACGCGGCGCACGGCGCGGGTCGCCTCGTGCCGCGCGGCGAGCGCGAGCAGTTCGGCGGGGAGCGCGTCGAGGCGCGCTTTCGGCGTTCCCGCGCGGGGCTCGACGACGATCGCCGGGAGCGCGTTCCCGCGTTCGCCCAGCCCGACGAGCGCGCAGCGGAAGACGTCCGGATGCGTGTTGAAGATCGGCTCGACCGCCTCGGTGAAGAGCGTTCCCGCGGCGGTTTCGACGCGTTCCGCCTTGCGGCCGAGAAACCAGAGCCGCCCGGCGTCGTCGAGGTAGCCGACGTCGCCCATGCGGTGCCAGACGGAGCCGTCGGCGCGGTCGAGGATCTTCGCGGCGCGGGTCGCCTCGGGGTCGTTGAAATATTCGCGCGTGGTCGTCGGGCCGCAGACGCAGATTTCGCCGGGAACGTTTTTCTGGAGCGGGGAAATCTCGTCGAAGCCCGCGATCGCGCCGTCGCGTATCGGGACGATGCGCACGCGGTTGCACGGGAGCGGCGTTCCCGTGCAGGTGCCGCGGCCGTGCTCGGTGAGCGCGCCCGTGCGGGCGAGCACGTCGTCCGCCGTGACGTCGGAGACGGGCAGGTTTTCCGTGGCGCCGTAGGGCGAATGGATTTCGGCGTTCGGGAGCACTTTTTTCAGCAGCGCCATGACGTCGGGCGGCACTGCCGTTCCCGCGCAGAGCACGCGGCGCACGCTCGGCAGCGTCTCGCCGCGCGCGGCGCAGTGTTCGGCGATTTTGCGCCAGAGAATCGGCGATCCGAAGGAATTGGTGACGCCGTTTTCGCGCACGGCGCGGACGATTTTTTCCGGGTCGAGCGCGGCGGGCTTGGCGGCGTTCATCGGGGGCGTGACGGTCGTCATGCCCAGCGCGGGATTGAAGAGCGCGAAGATCGCCAGCAGGGGCAGGTCGATTTCGCCCGGCGCGATGCCGTAGAAGTCGCGCACGATCTCGCGCTGCGCGTCGAACATGCCGTGCGTGTAGCACACGCCCTTCGGCGCGCCCGTGGAGCCGCTGGTGAAGAGAATCGCGGCGAGCTGTTCGGCGTCCGCGCGCGCGATTTCGGTCGGGAGCGCGGCGTCGCGGGAACGCCTTTCGACTTCGCGGGAAAACGCGCGCGTGCCGACGGTGACGGCGGTCTTCACCGAAGCGAACTGGCGGAAGAAGACGCGGCGCACCCACTGCGCGAGCGGAATGCCGACGAGCGCCTGCGGCTCCGTTCTGCGCACGCAGCGCAGAAAGCTCTTCAGCCCCATGCCGGGATCGATCGCGACGGGAACGGCGCCGAGACGGAACAGCGCGAACGCGCACAAAATGAGGTCGAGCCCCGGGCGCGCCATGAGCAGCGTGCGCGTTCCCGCGCGAATGCCGCGCTCGGCGAAGAGCGCCGCCGTCGCCGCCGTGACGCGGTCGAGCCGCGCGAACGTGAGCTCGGCTCCGCCGTCCGGGCGGCGCACGGCGCAGACGTCGGGCACGCGCTCGGCGGATTCGCGGAGAAAGCGCGCGACGTTGAAGGAGGCTTTTTCGGAGTTCGGCATTTTTCGGGTTCGGCGGGAACGTTTTCCGGGCAAACAAAAACCCTCGATGCTTTCGAGGGTTTTCGGCGACGGAAAAATTTCTGATCAATAATCGCGGATGTTGATGAGACCCCAGAAGAGCGAGGTGTCCGAGCCGCTGAAGTCGCGGCGGCACCAGAGATCGTCCGTGTTGATGACGATCGTCGAGGCTTCGTCGAGATATCGGTAGGAATCCGGATTGGTCTTCACGATGCCGAGGAAGTTGTGGGAGGCTTCCGCGGAGACGTTGCTTCCGTGGTAATCGGTGTCGTAGGCGTGGCAGCCCGCGAACGCGAGAGCGGCGGCCGATGCAATGAGAGAAATTTTCTTGATCATGGTTGGACTGGAGGGGTTAAATTTTGAAACCACTTTACGGGTTTTCCCGCTTTTGTCAAAAGAAAATTGCGCCGCGCGCCTCGTCATTCCCGTCGGGGCATGAAGAGCTGGAGCAGGTACCAGAACAGCGTCGCGATGCCGGCGAAGATCACCAGCGCCGCGCCGACGTGCTGATCCGTGCGGAACTGCGTCTTCACCGCCCACGTGTAATAAAGAATCACCGCCGCCATGAAGCCGACCATCGCGACGACGAACCACGTGCCCGGGTTGACGCCCGCGAGCGCGAAGACGAGAATCGCCGCGAGCGCGACGAAGAATCCGACCGAGACGACCGCGTGCAGGAACGAAAAATCCGTCCGCGTCATGAAGACCGTCGCCGTCAGCCCGCCCGCGAGAAGCAGTGTCGAGAGCGCCGCGGGAGCGACGATTTCGGAAAGCGCGATTTCCGGTCCGAAGATCGCCAGGCAGACGTTCAGCAGCGGCGTGAAGATCACCGCTTCGGCGACGACGTAGAGCCCGAGCCCCGCGAGCTGCGTCGACTGCGACGCGCCGCCGAAGGCGAGCCGGTTCGCGAACATCGAAATCGCCCAGAGCGCCCCGAGCACGAGAAGCCAGCCGACCATGCCGTTCCCGAAAAGCAGCACCGTCAGCACGTCCGCGAGCGGCGAAGCGAGCAGGCCGGAGAGAATCAGCCCGAACGCGGCGCAGGACGCCGCCACGAGCCCGTAGGTGCGGCGATAAAAACTCGCGCGGTCGGCGGGAGACGCCGCCGCGACGGTGAAGGGATTTGACGTGTAACTGTTCATAGCTCCGAAAAGCGTTGCAGTTTCCGTGCCCGGGCGCAAAGCAATTCCGTGCGGCGCGCGAAACAAAAAAAAAGAAGCGGCGTCGCCGCCGCTTCCGGAAAGTCGCCCCGAGGCGCGCGCCCGACTCAGCGGGCGGGAACGCCTTTGCCGCGGCCCTTCTTCTTGGCGGGCGGGATGATCTCCACGTTCCCGCCGTCGCGGTCGCGGGAACGGCGCACGAGCCAGGTCTGGAAGATCGTCAGGATGTTCTGCATCGTCCAGTACAGCGTGAGCGCGGACGGCATCGCGTAGCAGATGACGGGGAAGATGATCATCATCGCGTAGAACATGTTTTTCTGTCCGGGCTGCGCGTTGGGCATCGGCGTCATCGCCATGTTGAAGAGCATCGTCGCGCCCATGAGAATCGGCAGCACGTGGATGTGCGCGCCGATGAGCGGGATCGTCGCGTCCTCGAGCCCGGGAATCAGGTCGGGCATCGAAAGGTCGGAGATCCAGAGGAAGCCCTGCAGGCGGAGCTCCGCGCAGGTCTGGAATGCGCAGTACATGCCGAAGAAGATCGGAATCGAGATGAGCACCGGGAAGCAGCCCGCGAGCGGATTGATCTTGTTTTCGCGATACAGCTTCATCATTTCCTGCTGCATCTTCTGCGGGTTGTCCTTGTATTTCTCGCGGATCTCCTTCATCGGTCCGCTGAACTGCTGCATTTTCTTCGCGGAACGCTGCTGCGCCGCCGTCAGCGGCCAGGTGACGCCCTTCACGATCAGCGTCATCACGAGAATCGCCCAGCCCCACGACCATTCGCTCGCCGGCAGCAGGTCGTGAATCGCGTTCATCACGACGACGAGAATCTTGCAGAGCCAGTCCACGGAGATTACGCCGAAGAGATTGGTGAACTGCACGACGTTGCCGATGCCGGGAATCGTGTTTTCGAGCTCGGCGAGGCGCGTGTATTCCTTCGGTCCGATGAAGTAGGGAATCGAAATGTTCGCCGTCTGTCCAACCGCGAGCGCGGGCACGTCGAGCTGCGCGTAGCCCTGCGTCGTGAGCGTGAGATTGTTCAGGCGCTCGGATTCGGAAAGCGGCTGCGGGAACACGAACACGCGCGAGACGATCGGGCGCGTCGTTTCCGAAAAACCGACGACGCTCGCGAAATACTGATTCGTCACGGCGACGAAACGGAGCGGATCGGCGCGGTCGAGCGGCGCTTCGAAATCTGCCGCGGCGCGGCGCGCGCCCAGCCCGAGAAAGCCGTCGGAGTCCTTGAAGACGTCCGGCGAGCATTTTTCGTAGTCGTCGCCGTCGTACCACGAGGCGTTCAGGAAGATGTTGGCGCGGTCGCCTTCCGTCGGCGGCAGCATGCCCGTCGAGACGAGCAGCGGGAACGCCGCGGGAGCGCCCGCGACGCGCCGAATCTTGATTTCGTGCGAGACGAGATAGGGGTCCGCCGCGCCTTCGCCTTCCTCGTCGAGCGAAAGCGTGTAGATGCGGCGGATTTCGAGCCCGTCTTTGCGTCCGAGCAGTGTGAGCGTGCGCGTTTTCGCCGCCGCGTCCTCGCGTTCGGATTCCACGGAAAATTCGACGCCGAACGGCACCGGCGCGACGCCGCGCACGCCCGAAGGCGACGCCAGGCGCAGCGCGGGAACGCTCGAGCCTTCGTTGAAGAGCACCGGGGAGGCGTCGTCGAGCGACGTCGGCTGCTTTTTCAGCGCGACCGTCTTCAGGCCGCCGTCGCGGGAGCTGACGGAGAGCTTGAGCGTCGCGTTCTCGAGCGTGAAGAGTTGCTCCGGAGCGGCGGGAACGGCCGTCGCGGGCTGCGCGGCCTCGGGAAGGGCGGCGACGGGCGCGGGAGCCGCGATCTGCGCGGGAACGGGCGCCTGCGCCGGAAGCGGTTCCGGTCGGTTCTTCGCCTGCCAGAACATGAGCCCGACGGCGGCGGCGATCAGCAAGACGCCGATGATCGTGTTTTTCTTGTCCATCTGAAAGTTCTTCAAAAATTCGTAAAAAGATAATCAAAACAAAATCGCGTTCCCGCGGAAAGCGAAAAAGGGCGGGGCAGGGCGCAAAAAAAGCGTTCCCGCCGACTGCGGGAACGCTTTTTTTGTCCGGAAGAGCGGGGCGCTTACGCGAGCTCTTCGACCGTCACGTTGTGGGCGACGCCGTTGACCGTCATCGACAGGTTCGTGACGTTGCCGGAGACGGACGCGCGCGCGGAGATCGCGGGCGTTCCCGCGGAGGCGGGAGCCGGCGCCGCGGAGGGCGCGGGAGCGGGCTTCGGTTCTTCCTTCGGCGGGAAGTAGAGTTCCTTCACCTGCTGCGGGAACATCGCGTAGATGACGCAGTGCTCGTCGTCCGTCGGGAGATTGTTTTCCTTGAGCTCCTTGCGGAGGTCGTCCATGCGCGGCTTGAGCAGGTCCGCCGGGCGGCAGGTGATCGGGTCCTTCTTCGCGCGTTCGGCGGCGAGCTTGCGGATTTCGGGATCGACCGGCGCGGGCGTCTGCCCGAAGTAGCCGAGGGCGATGTCCATCGCGCCCGGGATGAACTGTTTCCAGCGGCCGAACTTGACGTTCATCGCCGCCTGCGTGCCGACGATCTGCGAGGTCGGCGTGACGAGCGGGATCCAGCCGAGCTTTTCGCGGATGTAGGGGATTTCCGCGCAGACTTCCTCGAACTTGTCTTCCATCTTGAGCTCCTTGAGCTGGTTGCGGAAGTTCGAGAGCATGCCGCCCGGGACTTCGTAGCGGAGCGCATCGATGTTGACGACCTCGTTCTTGTGGCTCGTGAATTTGGAAAGTTCCTCGTAGATGCCTTTTTCGTAGGCGGAAATTTCCTCGATGAGCTTGGCGTCGTAGTTCGGGCGGCGCGGATGACCCTTGAGGAGCGCCATCATGCGCGTGTGGTCCGGGTGCGCGGTGCCGTCGGAGAACGGACGGATCGCGACGTCCACCGCGTCCACGCCCGCGTCGATCGCGGCGAGGTAGGAGGAGGCGCCGAGGCCGGTCGTCTCGTGCGTGTGGAAGTAAATCGGCACCTTGACGTTGTCCTTGAGGCCCTTGATGATGTCGTAGGCGGCGCGCGGCGAGACGAGGCCCGCCATGTCCTTGAGGCAGATGCTGGCGACGCCCATTTCCGCGAGCGTGCAGCCGAGCTTGATGAAGCCTTCGACGGTGTGGACGGGGCTGTTCGTGTAGCAGATCGTGCCCTGGGCTTCGCCGCCGGCCTTCTTCGTGGCCTCGATCGCGGTCTTCATGTTGCGCGGGTCGTTGAGCGCGTCGAAGATGCGGATCGTGTTCATGCCGTGCTTGATCGCCTGCGTCGCGAAGGCGGAGACGACGTCGTCCGGCGACTGATTGTAGGCGACGATGTTCTGCCCGCGCATGAGCATCATGTGCGGGGTCTTCGTCTTGGCGCGGATGGCGTCGAGGCGCTTGAAGGGAAATTCTTTGAGGAAGCGCAGGCCGGCGTCGATGGAGGCGCCGCCCCAGGTTTCGAGGCGTCCGTAGCCGACGGCGTCGAGCTTGTCCAAAATCGGGAGCATCTGTGCCGTGCTCATTCGGGTTGCCGCGAGCGACTGGTGCGCGTCGCGGAGGAGTGTACTGTTGAATACTACCGGTTTCATAGCAAAAAATTTCTGAATTTCGCACATTTTCCGCGTTTGCGAAAATCTTGTCGAGCTTTAAGCGCGCGCGGCGGGAAGGCGGTTCGGCGTCCGTCGTCCGCCGACGAAAAAAAGCGTTCCCGCGAAAATGCCCGCGGGAACGCTTTTTTCGGTAGAGGGAACGGACCTTATTTCCAGGCGAAGACGAGCTGGGCGTAGTAGGTCGTGTCCAGGTTTTCTTCCGCCGTCTTGGGAGAACGGTATTCGTTCTTCATGCCGATGCGGAAATACAGCTGCTCGACGTTCTTGATCTGCATCTGCAGGTAGGTTTCGTGCACGACGTAGTAGTGGTTGATGTCGTCGAGACCGGGGACGTAGGAAATCTCCGTCACGATCTTGCCCCAGCTCCACGCGTAGTCGTGCGAGAGCCCGAAGTCGAGACCGATCGTGTTCGTGTCGTCCTTCGAATCCCAGGTGTCGCCCACGTAGTGCTTGTAGCGTTCGTAGCGGTAAGAGAGACCGCCTCGGACCGAGAAGTGCCAATCGTCTTCGTTGAGAATCTTGAGCCCGAAGCCTGCCGCGCTCACGTCGAAGAACTCGATGTTCTGCACGCGGTCGAAGCCGGCGTCCGTGCGCGCGTACCAGAACCAGGGCTTGTGGAACTCGGACGTCCAGTCGAAGCCGGCGTGCAGGTTGTCCGCGGACTTCGTCCAGACGTCGGCGTCGTCGTCGCGCGTCTTCCCGTAATTATATTTCAAGTACAGCTTGAGGGCGTTGACGGCGTTCTTGATGACGGTCTGCGCGTAGGCGCCGCCGGTGACGCTTTCGGTGTTGCCGGTCGTTCCCGTGAGGGTCGCGCCGACTTCGTATTCGACCGCGTAATTGAATTTTTCGGCTTCGCGCTCTTCGGGGCTTTTCCCGTCGAGAAGCCAGGACGAAGTGACGTCGGAGATCGCGACCGAGGTGCCGCCGACGACGATTTCGCCGGGCGTCTGCGAGGCGGTCACGGGGCCCTGCAGCGTCGCGCCGGAGGACGTGCGGACGTTCAGCGCGGCGTCGCGGGAGATCGAGAGCACTTCGCTCTGCTTGATCTTGGTTTCGTCCGATTCCGTGTTGGACGTTTTGACGGTGACGACGCCGCCGTCGATTGCGGAGATTTCGCCGACGACGAGCGCGCCGTTCTTGCAGCGGATCTCGTCCGCGGAAAGGTTCGCGGCGAGAATCAGCGTTCCCGCGGCGAGCGTAAAGGGGAGAAGAGTTTTTTTCATGATCGGCTGAGGTGGATTTCGGGTGTTCGGAGGAGGGAAAGTCGCGGAGACGACGCGTTCCCGCGGGATTTCCGCGGGAACGCGCGAATCGGCAAGCCTTATTTGGAGGCCTTGCGTTCGAAGAGCTGGCGGATCTTCGCGCCGACGACTTCCGCCGGGTGCTTCGCGAGCTGTTCGCGCTTCTTGGCGAGCGTCGGGGCGCCCTTTTCGGCTTCCTTCATCCAGGTCTTGGCGAATTCGCCGCTTTCGATGCGCTTCAGCGATTCCTTCATGCGCTTCTTGACGTCCGGCGTGATGATCTTCGGCCCGTTGTAGTATTCGCCGAATTCAGCCGTGTTGGAGATGACGGCGTTCATCGCCGCGATGCCCTTGTTGTAGATGATGTCCACGATGAGCTTGGCTTCGTGGATGCACTCGAAGTACGCCATTTCCGGCGGGTAGCCCGCTTCGATCAGCGTTTCGAAGCCGTACTTCATCAGGTCCACGATGCCGCCGCAGAGAACGTTCTGTTCGCCGAAGAGGTCTTCGTAGGTTTCCTGCTGCATCGTGCATTCGAGCACGCCGCCGCGCGTGAGGCCTTCGCCTTTCGCGATCGCGAGCGCCGTCTGCATCGCGTTGCCGCTGGCGTCCTGGAACACCGCGACGAGACCGGGGCAGCCGAAGCCTTCTTCGAAGACGCGGCGCACTTCCGTTCCCGGGCCCTTGGGCGCGACCATGATCACGTCCACGCCTTCCGGCGGAACGATGTTCTTGAACACGTAGGCGAACCCGTGCGAGCAGCACAGCGTCTTGCCAGGCGTGACGTACTTCGCAATCTGTTCCGCGTAAACCTTCTTGTGGCTTTCGTCCGGAAGCAGAATGTGGATGATGTCCGCCTTCTTCGCGGCCTTGTCCACGGAGAGCGTCTCGAAGCCCGCGGCCTTCGCGGCCTTGAACGACTTGCCCGCGCGCACGCCGATGATGACGTTCACGCCGCTGTCACGCAGGCAGAGCGCCTGGGCGCGACCCTGGGCGCCGAAGCCGATGACGGCGATCGTCTTGCCCTTCAGGACCGAATCGTCGACGTCCTTGTCGTGGTAGATCTTGACGGCCTTCGGCGCCGCCTTTTTCGCGCAGGCCTTGCGGCAGCAGGCTTTTTTCGCCGGAGCCGCGGGAGCCTTCGCAGTTGTCTTTGCAGTAGCTTTTTTCGTAGCCATGATTTTTGTATGTGATGAAAAATTATTTGCAGGAATTGATGCCGCGCTCGAGCGTCAGCGTTCCCGTGCGCGCCATTTCGATGATTTCGTAGTTGTTCAGCAGCTTCAGCAGCGCGTTGATCTTGTTCGCGTTGCCCGTGAACTCGATGATCAGGCTTTCGAGCGAGACGTCGATGATCTGCGCGCGGAAGATGCCCGCGATCTCGAGAATCTGCGAGCGCGTCGTCTGGTCCGCCTTCACCTTCACCATCACGAGCTCGCGCGCGACGAAGTCCACGCCGTCGAAATTCTGAACCGTGATGACGTTGACGAGCTTGTCGAGCTGGCGGATGCAGCGGTTGAGCGAAGTCTCGTCCGCGAGAATCGTCGCGGTGATGCGCGAAATCTTCGGGTCGTGCGTCGGCGCGACGTTCAGCGTTTCGATGTTGAAGCCGCGGCCGCTGAGCATCCCGGAAACGCGGGCGAGAACGCCGAATTTGTTTTCGACCAAGGCGGAAACTGTATGCTTGTTCATATCGCAGAAAATGAATGGTAGGCGCTGAGGGACTCGAACCCCCGACCCTCTCGGTGTAAACGAGATGCTCTGACCAGCTGAGCTAAACGCCCGGGAAATGGACTTAAACCGCTAAAATGCCGCCTTTGACGACACTTTGCAAGAATGGAAATCTTTCGAAATACGCGCCGGAGGAGTTTTCCCGCGGGAACGCTTTTTTCGGGCTCCGAGCCTTCGGGCTTCCTTCGCGCGTCCGCGCGTTCCCGCGTTTCGTCCCCGCTTTTGCGCTCGCGTTCGCGCGGGGGAAGTGCTAATTGAATTTCATGAAAAACTCTCGACCCGCCGCACCCCGGAACGCGCTTTTGGAACACCTGAACCTGTTCCCCATCCGCGCGGTGGCGGCGCGGTACACGCGGGCGGACGCGGGCGCGGACATGAAGGCGTCCGTCAACGTCGCGTTGCTGACGTTCCCGATGGGCATGGCGTTCGCGCTGATGGCGGGGCTGCCGGTGCAGATCGGCATCATCGGGTGCGCGGTTTCGGCGGTCGTCGGACCGATTTTTTCGGGAACGCGTTTTTTGGCTTTCGGACCGTCGAACGCGACGGCGGTGATGCTGCTGAGCGCGCTCGCGGCGGCGGGCGCGGAAACGGCGGGCGCGCGCATGGCGCTGCTGCCGACGATCGTTTTTCTCGTCGGCGTCTTCATGGTGCTGGCGTCGGTCTTCCGCGTGGCGAATCTCGTGCAGTACATTTCGCGCACGGTGGTGACGGGCTACATCACGGCGGCGGCGGTGCTGATCATGGCGAATCAGCTGCCGAATCTGCTCGGCATCACGCTGCGGGGCTCGGAAGGCACGTTTTCTTCGGTCGCGATGTGCACGCTCCGGCAATGGCGCGAGGCGCATCCGGCATCGCTCGCGCTGGCGGCGGGAACGCTCGTCGTCTATCTGCTCGTGCGCAGATTTCTGCCGAAGCTGCCGGACATGTCGATCGCGCTCGTCGCCTCGTGCGGGCTGATGTTCGCCGTGAACTGGTGGAACGATTATTTCCACGGCGGCGCGTCGCAGACGGTGGCGACGCTCGCGGACTTCGGGCTCGAGGAGTTCCGCTTCGCGTTTCCGGACATGAGCCTGAGCGCGCTCAATTCCGCGTTTTCCGCGGCGATGGCGATCGCGATTCTCGGCATGATCGAGGCGAGCTCGATCGGCAAATCCGTCGCGGCGCGCGCGGGCGAACGCTTCGACTGCAACCAGGAACTTTTCGGGCTCGGCGCGGCGAATCTCGCCTGCGGGCTCTTCGGCGGCATGCAGGCGAGCGGCTCGCTGACGCGTTCGGCGCTGACGTTCGCGAGCGGCGCGCGGACGGCCTTCTCGGGCATCTTTTCCGGCGTGATTCTCTTCGGCGCGCTTTTCGGCACGGGCGACCTCATGCATTTCATTCCGAAGCCGGCGCTCGCGGCGCTCGTCATGTTCGCGGGAACGCGGCTCATCAATCTGAAGGCGATTCGGCTCGTGACGTCCGCTACGCTCGGCGACCGCGCGGTGTTTCTGCTCACGCTCGTCTGCGGCCTGGTGGCGCCGCTCGACGTCGCGATCTACTTCGGCGTGGGGCTCTCGATCATTCTTTTCCTGCGCAAGACGTCCACGCCGGAAATCGTCGAATACGGCTACAACGACCGCGGCGAACTCGCGGAAAAGACGCGCGGCGACGTCTCGGGAACGCCCGAAGTCTCCATCGTTCACATCGACGGCAATCTTTATTTCGGCTCGGCGGAAATCTTCCGCGACCAGCTGCGCCGCATGCTCGCGAATCCGAACCTGCGCGTGCTGATTCTCAAGTTCCGCAACGCGCACCATCTCGACGCGACGAGCGCCATGCTGCTGGAGGAGCTCGTCCGCTCGGCGCACGCCGCGGGGCGCGGCATCATCATCTGCGAAGTGCGCGCGGAAGTCTATCGCGTGTTCCGCGCCGCGAAGCTCGTCTCCGTGATCGGGCGCGAAAACATTTTCCGCGACACGCCGAGCAATCTGACGCTTTCGGCCTCGCGCGCAATCCGCCACGCGTACAAGCTGCTCGGCGGCAAGGAGGCGCGCGTGAGCATCTACGCCAAGGCGAAGCCGGAGCCCGCCGCGAAATGAGGGGCGCGCCGCCGCCCGCCCTTTTCCCGCCTTCCAGATTACACTTTCCACATTATACCCTCCAATGCCTGTTTTCGTTTACTGCATCGTGAATCCCGACGGGAGCGACGGCGCGACCCTCGAAATCGAACAGCCTTTCGGCGACGCGCCGCTCACGCGTCACCCGCTCACGGGCGAGCCGCTCCGCCGCGTCCTCACGCCCGCGGGACTGGTGACGCGCTACGGCGAAGGCGAAATCCGCCGCAAGGTGAACGATTCGCGCGAGCTCGAACGGCTCGGCTTCACGCGCTACGAGCGCGATCCCGCATCCGGGCGTTATTTCAAGACGGCGGGAACGGACCCGAACGCGCCGGAATCCTTCGCGAAGCCGCGCGGCGACGAGCTGCTCCCGCACGAGGCGGACCTGCTTCACGGCGACGGCTGCACGTGTTCCCGCTGTCGCGGCAAGCACCATCACGACCATTAAGAGCCGCGCCGCGGCGTTCCCGCGAAAGCAGGTTTCAGCGTCCTTTTTCGACGGGAAGAAAGACGCGAAAAAAAAGCCCGCAAACCTTGTATTTATCAAGGTTTGCGGGCGATTTCGGGAGAAAATTGGTCGAGCTGAGAGGATTCGAACCTCCGACCCTTTGCACCCCATGCAAATGCGCTAGCCAGACTGCGCTACAGCTCGTAAAAGGAGTTTTCAGTTTCCTCTTTTCCCCGGGCTTTGTCAACCGGATTTTTGTTCGGTTTTCTTGCGTACTTAAAAATCTCCCTTTCGGTGCGCTTTTTTATGAGGCATCGCGGTATTCGCGACGGCGGCCGCGCGTTTCCGCTTGACGGTTTTTCCGCGCACGTTTATTGTTTCACCTTACATTTTTTAACAACCTTTTTCATCACAAGCCATGGGCCAACCGAAACGCAAACAGTCCAAACGCCGCAGCGCTCTTCGCCGCGGAGCCAATCAGTACAAAGCGCCGCTTCTTTCCAAGGATCCGGCGGACGGAACCGCGTGCCTGCCGCACCGCGTCAATCCCGCCACGGGAATGTATCGCGGCCGCAAGGTCATCGACGTCGAAATCTGAGGTCGTCCTTTCGGGCGATTTTTGTCTGTCTTAGTTCCCGCAAAAGCGTTAGTCTTTTCGCTGATGGACGCTGAGACACATTCATATCGGATTGCCGTAGACTGCATGGGCGGGGACAAAGGTCCCGAAGAAGTCGTCCATGCGGTCGCCTTGGCGTTGCGCGAAATCGGCGAGAACGACAGGCTCGTCCTCGTCGGTCGCGAGCCGGTGCTCGCGCCGCATCTGCGCCGCCTCGGTCTCAACCGCAATCCGCATATCGAAGTGCGTCACGCTCCCGACGAAATCCAGATGACGGACAAGCCGATGCAGGCGCTGAAATCGAAGAAGAACGCTTCGATGATCGTCGCATTCGAGATGCTGAAGGCGGGCGAGGTGGACGCCGTCGTCTCGACGGGCAACACGAAGGTGCTCGTCGGCGCGGGAACGATCAAAGTCCGCATGATGCCGGGCTGCCAGCGCCCCGCGCTGACGGCGATCATGCCGCGCAAGGCGGGCTTCACCATCATGGTGGACGTCGGCGCGAATCCGGAAACGACGCCCGAACAGCTCGTCCACAACACGATTCTCGGCTCGCTCTATTCCATCGCCATGCTTTCGACGAAGAAGCCGCGCGTCGGTCTGCTGACCGTCGGCACGGAGGAAGGCAAGGGCGGGGAACGCATCAACAAGACCAACGCCTATCTGAAGGAGCTGACGAAGCGGCTCGACTGGTTCGAGTACGTGGGCCCGGTGGAAGGCTTCGACGTGTTTCAGGGCGACGTGGACGTCATCGTCACGGACGGCTTCACGGGCAACATCGTGCTCAAGTCCGTCGAGGGGCTCGTCCACATGCTCAAGGACATTCTTTCCGCGAAGGTGAAGCGCAACCCGCTTTACATCGTCGCGATGATCATGCTCTACCCGCTGCTGAAGGCGGTGAAATCGCAGCTCCGTCCGGAAAAATTCGGCGGCGCGCCGCTGCTCGGGCTCAACGGCATGGTGATCAAGGCGCACGGCTCCAGCAACCGTTACGGCACCAGCGCCGCGATTCTGATGGCGCGCAACGCGCTCGCGAGCGGCGTTTCCTCCCGCGCGCCCCAGGCGCTTTCCGAAGCGAATCTGGCGCTTGAGGAAATCAAGGAAGAGCTCGTCTGCTGATTTTCGTTTTCCCGCGGGAACGTTCCCGCCGGTCCGCGAAAAAAGCGTTCCCGTCCGGGAACGCTTTTTGCTTTCGCCTCCGCGCGCGCGGCTCACTCCTTCGTGATTGCGCGCAGCTCCGTTTCGAAGTATTCCGCGAGCGCTTTCGCGGAAATGTGGTCCCACATTTTTTCGTAGGGATAAAATTTCGGCGTCAGCTCGACCTTGGAAAAGGGCAGAGGAAGAATGAAGCCGTCCCAGGATTTGAAACGGATCGCGCGGCTGTATTCCGAGCCGATCAGCGCGACCGGGCAATGCGTCTTCTGCGCGATGAGCGCGGCGCCGGGATTGAATTTGTAGCGCGGCCCGCGGGGACCGTCCGGCGTGATCGCGACGTCCTCGCCGCGCGAGAGCTTGCGGTAGATTTCGAGCATCGCCTGCCCGCCGCGGCGCGACGTCGAGCCGCGCACGGCGCCGATGCCGAGAAAGCGGAAAAACGCCGCGAGCCACGCGCCGTCCTTCGACGGCGAGACGAGCCCGTTCATCTTGCCGAACGGGCGGAATCGCCGCCGCAGATCCGCCGAAATGAAGAGGCGGTTGTGCCAGAAAACGACGATCAGCGAATGCCGCTGCTCGGCGACCTGCTTCGCGGCTTCGGGCGAAATCGTGATGCGCAGCGTCCACAGCCACGTGCGCAGCAGCAGACTCAGCGGGAAAAGCAGCGCCATCTGCCAAAGCGGGATTTCCCGCACGCGGCGCTGGCGCTCCATTTCGTCGACCGTCATCGGACGGACGGGCTGTTTTTCTCGCGGTTTCTGAGGCATGGCGGTCGCGTTCCCGTCAGATTTTGCGGAGCTCGTAGCTGTCCTTGCGGTCGAGAGACTTCCAGCCGAGCGCGGCGAGTTCGTCGCGCAGGCGGTCGGCCTCCGCCCAGTTCTTCGCGGTCTTCGCGGCCCAGCGCTTCTCGCCGAGCGCGGCGACGTCCGCGGGAACGTCGGCGGATTTCTTTTCGCCGGAAAAGAGCTTCAGCCCGAGCGCGAAGAGGATTTTCGCGAGCCCGCAAAGCTGCGTTCCCGCCTCCGCCTTCGTGAGTTCCTTTTTGCCGAGCTCGCCGAGCGCGGAAAAGAGCTTCCCGATCGCGCCGGGAATGTTCAGGTCGTCGCAGAGCGCCGTCCACGCGGGCTCGAACGCGCCCCACGCCGTGTTCTTTTCGTGGACGGAAATGTCCTGCGAAAATTCCTCGACGGAGATTCCCGCCTTTTCGAGCAGGCGGCGCGCGCCTTTTTCGATTTTCTCGAGCGCGGCGGTCGCGTCCTCGAGCGATTTCAGCGTGAAGTTCAGCTGCGAGCGGTAGTGCCCGGAAATGAGCGCGTAGCGCACCGCCGCCGGCGAAAATCCTTTGCCGACGAGATCGGCGAGCGTGTAGAGGTTGCCGAGCGACTTGGACATCTTCGCGCCGTCCACCATCAGGTGCGCGGAGTGGAACCAGTGCCGCGCGAACGTGCCGTGACGGCCGCACGAGCATTCCGCCTGGGCGATTTCGTTCTCGTGGTGCGGGAAGCACAGATCGACGCCTCCGCCGTGCAGGTCGAAGGTTTCGCCGAGGTAGTGCGTGCTCATCGCCGAGCATTCGATGTGCCAGCCCGGGCGGCCTTCGCCCCAGGGGCTTTGCCAGAAATTCGGGCCGTCCTCGGGCTTGCGCGCCTTCCACAGCGCGAAGTCGGCGACGTCGTCGCGCGCGTATTCGTCGGCGAGGTTCGCCGTTCCCGCGGAGTTCGTTTCCTGCGTGCGGAGCGCCTCGCGGTCGAGGTGTGCGAGCTTGCCGTATTCGGAATCGCTCGAAACCTTGAAATAAACGCTGCCGTCGGGCGCGACGTAGGCGTTCCCGCGCGCGACGAGCTTCTCGATCATCGCGATCTGCAGCGGAATGTGCTCGACGGCGCTCGGCTCGACCTGCGGCGGGAGCATGTTGAGCGCGGCGCAGTCGTCGTGAAACTTCTTCGTCCACGCGGCGGTGAACTCGGCGAGCGTCTTGCCCTCCTGCTGCGAGCGGCGAATCGTCTTGTCGTCCACGTCGGTGATGTTGCGGACGTGGCGGACGCGTATTCCGTCCGTCTCGAGCGCGCGGCGCAACACGTCCTGCAGCAGGAAGGTGCGGAAGTTGCCGATGTGCGCGGGGCCGTAGACCGTCGGGCCGCAGCAGTACATGCCGAATTCCTTTTCGGGCGCGCTCGGCGCGAGCGCGCGGCGTTCCCGTGAAAGCGTGTCGAATAAACGTATGCTCATGCTCTGAAAAAGTGAAAGCGCCCATTATTGCGCGGGAACGCCGTTCTGGCAATACCCTTGAAGTGCGTCGGGTTTTGATTTAGAAAAGGCGCATTATGCTGAAAGTTTCCACGAGAGACGAAGACTGTTTTGAAAAGCTGCGCGCGTTCGGCGCTCCCGCCGCGCTTTCCGGCGACATCGCCCGCACCGTTTCCGAAGTGATCGCGGACGTGCGCGAGCGCGGCGACGAGGCCGTGCTCTACTATACGGCGAAGTTCGACCACGCGAAGCTTCTGCAGAAGCAGCTCCGCGTTCCCGCCGAAGCGATCGACGAAGCGTTCGCGTCCATCGACCCGAAAAAGCTCGAAGCGCTGAAGGCTTCCGCCGCCTCGATTTCCGATTTCCACAAGCGCACGCTCCCGAAAAACTGGAAGACGCGCAACCCGCACGGCGCCGCCGTCGGCGAGCTCTTTTTCCCGATCCGCCGCGTCGGGCTCTACGTTCCCGGCGGTCAGGTGCCGCTCTGTTCGACCGTGCTGATGACGGCGCTTCCCGCGAAGATCGCGGGCGTTCCCGAGCTCGTGCTCTGCACGCCTCCGCGCCGCGACGGCTCCGTCGCGCCGGAAATCCTCGCCGCGGCGAAACTCTGCGGAGTCTCCGAAATTTATTGCGTCGGCGGCGTTCAGGCGATCGCCGCGATGGCTTACGGCACGCGGACGATTCCCGCCGTGGACAAGATCGCGGGACCGGGCAACGCCTTCGTCGTCGAGGCGAAGCGCCAGCTCTTCGGCAAGGTCGGAATCGACCTGCTGCCCGGACCGAGCGAAGTCATGGTCATTGCCGACTCCAAGGCGAATCCCGAATGGGTCGCCGCCGACATCATCACGCAGGCGGAACACGGCAGCGGCAAGGAAAAAGTCTATCTGGTCTGCTTCGACGAACGCACGGAACGCGCCGTGGACGTCGCGATCGAATCGCTGCTCACGCGCTACGAAAAAGGCCCGCGCCTCCGCGAAATCATGGAAGCCGGTTTCTGCAAGATTCTCGCGGATTCCACGGACGCCGCCGTCGCCGTCGCGAATTTCGTCGCGCCCGAGCACCTTGAGATTCAGACGACGCAGAAGCGCCAAAAGGAGCTCTCCGCGCGCATCACGACGGCGGGCGCGATGCTCGTCGGGCACTACTCGCCCGCGGCGCTCGGCGATTTCGTCGCGGGACCGTCGCACACGCTGCCGACTTCCCGCACGGGGCGCTTCTTCAGCGGCCTGCAGGTCTCAGACTTCATGCGCCGCACGAGCTACGTCCGCTACGACGAGGCCTCGCTGAAGCTCGCGCGCCCGATCGTGGAGATGTTCTCGGAAATGGAACATCTCCAGGTTCACGGTCACTCGGTCGGCATCCGCTTCGAGTGACGCTGCGGGAACGGAGACGTCCGCGCCTCCGCTCTCACGGAAACAGAATCCTTTCGTCCGCGAAATCCGTGCGTTTCGCGGACGATTTTTTGCGTTTCCTCCGTGCGGCGACGGGAGAGAAAACGCGCTATTTCTTCGCGGACGCTCCGCCGCGGCGGGAACGCGTCTTGAACGTGTACGGCAGTTCGATCTTTCCGCCGTTGCGTTTCGCTTCTTCCAGGAGAGATTTGACCGCAAGCCGCACGATGTCGGAGGCGTTCAGACACCAAAGCTTCGCCAATTCTTCCAGCAGTTCTCGGTCTTCGGGATCAAGGCGTATGCCCATGGAGGTTTTCGAGCTCATGTGAAACACTATGGCGGCGTTTCCGCCGTCGCGCAAACCATTTTCCTCGCCGAATCGCGAAGAAATTTTTCGTTCCTCCCGCCGCGACGGGAAAGCGCTGGCGCCCCGACCGAGAATCGAACTCGGATTAACGGTTTAGGAAACCGCGGTTCTGTCCATTGAACTACCGGGACCGGCGAAAAAAACACGGGAACGACAATGCCGCCGCGAGCCGCGTTTGGCGAGCAAGTTTTTAGAGCGCCTCTTCCTGGGCGCGGAATTCGCGGATGACGACGATTTTGATTTTCCCGGGGTAGGTGAGCTTTTCCTCGACGTCGATGCGGATCTTCTGCGCGAGCGCGCGCGCCTCGGCGTCGGAGACTTCGGCGCTGGAGACGATGACTCGGACTTCGCGGCCCGCCTGAATCGCGAACGCGTCCGTCACGCCCGGGAACACCTTGGCGATTTTTTCGAGCGCGGCGATGCGTTCGGCGTAGCCTTCGCGCGTGGCCGCGCGGGCGCCGGGGCGCGTCGCGGAAATGGAATCCGCAAGCATCACGAGCGGCCCGTAAATGTTTTCGTGCCCGACTTCGCGGTGGTGCGATTCGACGGCGTTGACGACTTCGCGGCATTCTCCCGCGAGGCGCAGCGCGCGCGCTCCCGCGATGGCGTGCGCGTCCTCGTTGTTCGCGTCCACGGCCTTGCCGATGTCGTGAAAGAGCCCCGCGCGCACGGCGAGCGCGACGTCGAGCCCGAGCTCCGCCGCGAACGTTCCCGCGAGCTGCGCCGTCTCGACGGAGTGCGCGAGCGTGTTCTGGTTGACGGAAAGGCGGAACTGCAGTTTGCCCAGCAGCTCGCGGACGCTTTCGGCGACGTCGTGGACGCCGAGATCGTCGCAGACCTTCGTGCCGACGGCGACCGCGTTCGCGGCGGTTTCGCGGCGGGCTTCCTCGACGTAATATTCGATGCTCTGCGGGTGGATGCGTCCGTCGGCGATCAGTCGCCGCAGCGCGAGCGCGGCGACCTGGCGGCGGAACGGGTCGAAGCACGAGACGAGCACGGAGCCCGGCGTGTCGTCGATGATGAGCGTCGCGCCCGTCGTCTGCTCGAAGCTTTTGATGTTTCTGCCTTCGCGGCCGATGAGGCGGCCCTTGATCTCTTCCGCGGGAATGGGCACGAGCTCGGAGGAAAGTTCTTCGTTGAGGCGCGGGGCGACGCGCTGCATCGTCGTGATGAGCAGCTTGCGCGCGTCGTTCGCGTATTCGGCTTCGGATTTTTCGAGGACGCCGCGGCGGATCGCGCGGGCTTCCTCGGCGGCGTCTTCGGCGACGCTCTTCAGCAGATCCGCGCGCGCTTTTTCGACGGAGATGCCGGCGACGCCGCGGATTTTTTCTTCGTAGCGTTCCCGCGCGGCGGCGAGCTTTTCGGCTTCGGCGGCGAGGGCGCGTTCCCGCGCTTCCGCCTTGGCGAGGCGCAGTTCGAGCTCGTGCGCGCGGACGAGATTTTCCCGCGCTTCCTTTTCGTTCGCGGCTCGGCGTTCGGCGGCGAGCTTCTCGTTCTCGGCGACGCGTTCCCGCGCGGAGACCTCTGCGTCGCGGCGCTCGGCGGCGAGCCGTTCGTTTTCACGCCGGAGAGCGCGGTTGCGCCGAAGCGCGAAAACGAGCCCCGCGAAGGCGAACGCGGCGGCGGAGGCGGCGAAAATGCTGATGTCCGAAATGTTTTCCACGACTGAATTCATTCAAAATTTTGACTGACTGTGCCGAGGAAACAAGAAACGAGGAACGGAAAATCTGACGCGGATTCTCGCTTTCGGGCAGCGTTTTCACAAGAAAAATATCGCGCGCGCGGCGATTTTCTGAAACTTTCGCGGACACGAAGTCGTTTTTATCGTCATGAAATCCAAAGTGCTTCCGATTCTTGTTTCCAACCTGCTCGTCGCGGTCGTCGCGTGGAGCGCCGCGTCGTTTTTCGCCGGCGGAGACGCCGAGGCGCTCGCCGCTAAGGACGCGGAAATCCGCGCGCTGAAGGACGAGCTCGCGAAACGCGCGTCGCGCGCCTCGCGCGGGAACGCTTCGCGCCGCGCCGCTGCCGCCGCGCCGCGGGAAAACGCTCCCGCCGACGCCTCTCCGGAAGCCGCGGACGCGCGCCGCAGGGAGACGGAACGCCGTTTCGAGACCTTCCGCAAGATCCGCCGCGACACCGCGATCACGCGCCTCGCGCTGCGCCTAAATCTCACCGAAGAGCAGAAGGCGCGCCTCGCCGAGCGCGCGGAAGCGAACGAAGCGGAGCTGCGCGAACTCGCCGAGCGCGCGCGTCTCGCGCCGGACGACGAAGCGCTCCGCGCCGAGCTGCGGGAACGCATGCGCGCCTCCGATCCGGAAGAATTCGTCGCGGAGCTTCTCGGCGAGGAACAGCAGGCGGAATACGAGGCCTATCGGCGGGAACGCGCGACCGCGCGCGCCGAGACCGTCGCGAACATGCGCCTCGCCATGCTGCAGGACAGCGTCGCGCTCTCGCAGGAACAGAAGGACCGCTACTTCTCCGAATACGCGACGGCGGCGCTGGAGTCCGACGGGCGCGTTTCCCGCGAGGCGGAGCGCGAAATCCTCAAGAACGTGCTTTCCAACGAACAGTTTTCCGCCTACGAAGAGCAGCAGGCGACGCTCGAGGCCGCCGGCGTCGGCCGCGGAGGCATGCGCGGCGGAATGCGCGGCGTGCGCTTCGACGGCGGAAACCCGCCTCCGCCGCGGGAATGAACCGCGTTCCCGCGCCCGCGCGGCTATTTTTCGATGAGGACGCGGTGGGTCGTCGGCGAGACGCGCTCGACCGAGAGGACGCGGAAGCCCTGTTCGGCGGCGCTTTTGGGCACGTTGTTCAGCGGTTCGCCTTCGCCGAGAAGCACTTCGAGGCGGTCGCCTGGCGCGAGGCGCGCGAGCTCGAGCTTCACGAGCACGAAGCTCATCGGGCAGTGTTCCCGCGTGATGTCGAGGCGGCGGGTTTCCATCAGATGAAGAGCGTCCTTCCGCCCTCGGAGATTTCAAGAAACGTCGCGACGCCGTGCACGTCCTTCACCTCGCGGACGAGGTCGGACTTTTCCAGCCCGAGAACGTGCATCGCCATTTCGCAGGCGTAAAAATTGACGCCGAGCGCCTTCGCCGCGGCGACGAGCTCTTCGAGCGTCGCGACGTTGCGGGAGCGCATCAGCGCGCGGAAAATCTTCGGGCTCGCGCTGAAGAAGTTCAGCCGGCTCACGGGAGCGCATTTCAGCCCGCCCATCAGAAAACCGAAGATGCGCGGGAGCAGCCCCTTGCCGACGAAGGCGCGGCCCGGCTTTTTCTTGACGGCGGCGAAGCCCCAGAACGTGAAGAAAAGGTTGACCTCGTGCCCGACGGCGGCGGCGCCCGTCGCGAGGGTGAACGCGGCGATCAGCTTGTCGAAGTCGCCGCTGAACACGATGATCGAGAGCTTTTTCTTCGGAGCGGCCGCGTTCCCTTCGGCGGGAACGGCGTCGGCGGAATTTTTTTCAGAACTCATTTTTGCAGGAAGCGGAAAAATCGGCGGAGCATTCGGCGCGCAGAATCGTGGGCGCGTTCCCGCAGAGCGGGCAGTCGGCGCGTCGCGGGACGTCGAGCCTGAGGAAATCCATCGTCTTCAGGTCGAAGGTGAGGAGTCTGTTCGTGAGAAGCGTTCCCGCGCCGGTGATGAATTTCAGCGCCTCCGTCGCCTGAATCGCGCCGAGCGTTCCCGCGAGGGCGCCCAGCACGCCCGCCTGCGAGCAGCTCGGCGTCGAGCTTTCGGGCGGCGGCGCGTCGAAGAGGCAGCGGTAGCAGGCGGAGCCGGGAACGTGCGTCGTCACCTGGCCGGAAAAACGCAGGATTCCGCCGATGGAAAACGGCTTTCCCGCGAGCACGCAGGCGTCGTTCACGAGAAACTTCACCGGGAAGTTGTCCGTCGCGTCGATGACGAAATCGTAGCCGCTCACGAGCTCGGCCGCGTTTTCGCCGGTGAGAAATCCGCGGTGCTTCACGACGCGGACGTCCGGATTGAGCGCGCGTATCTTTTCCTCGGCGGAATCGACCTTCGCGCGCCCGACGTCCGGCGTGGCGTGAATGATCTGCCGCTGCAGGTTGGAGAGGTTCACGACGTCGCCGTCGATCAGCCCGAGCGTTCCCGTTCCCGCGGCGGCGAGGTAGAGCGCCGCCGGCGAGCCGAGCCCGCCGACGCCGACGACGAGCACGCGGGCGGCGCGGATCTTCTCCTGCCCCTCGACGCCGATTTCCGGCATCAGGATGTGGCGGCTGTAGCGCAGGAGTTCTTCTCGGGAAAAATCGAACACGGCTTCGCGCGGTGCGGGGTTCAAGGTTCAGGGCGCGGCGCGGACCGCGTTTTTCCGGCGGCATTCGAGGGACGCGTCCCAGTCCTTCCAGACGGGCTCGCGGCCGCGTTCCCGCAGCGCGCGCTCGACTTCCTTCGCCGTGCGTTCGTCGCTGACGTGGAACTGCTCCAGCGCCTGCGGGTAGCAGCAGTATCCGCCGGGATCGGTCTTGCTTTCGGCGCTCATCGTCGTGACGCCGAGCGTCGCCATCGCGTCGCGGATCGCGGCGGGCTCGCGCGTCGAGTAGGAGATGTCCACGTCGTGGTCGAAGATCCGCATCGCGAACGTCGCCTGCGCGAGCTCGCGGTCGCTGATGACGATGTTGGGCGTGAATCCGCCGTTCTCCGAAGGGCGCATGCGCGGAAAATTCACGCTGTATCTGGTTTTCCAATACTTTTTCTGCAGGTAGCGCAGGTGGAGCGCCATCATGCTCACGTCGGTGCGCCATTCCTTCTCCAGGCCGATGAGCACGCCCATGCCGATGGAGTGGACTCCCGCGGCGCACATGCGGTCGAAGCCGTTCACGCGCCATTCGAAAATCGACTTCATGCCGCGCGGGTGGTAGATTTTGTAATTAGCTTTGTGATACGTTTCCTGGAAGCAGACGACGCCGTTGAGCCCGTGGCGCGTCAGCTCGGCGTAGTCCTCCGTCTTCAGCGGCATCACTTCGATCTTGAGATTGCTGAAATAGGGCTTCGCGAGGTCGAGCGCGCGGGCGAGATAGGGAACGCCCGCCTTCGCCGGATTCTCGCCCGTGACGAGCAGAATGTTCTCGAACGGGGCGAGCTTTTTTATCGCCTCGTATTCGCGCACGATCTCCTCTTCGGTGAGGATCGTCCGCTTCATCCTGTTCGCGACGTGGAAGCCGCAGTACACGCACGAATTCGTGCACGAGTTCGTGAGGTAGAGCGGGATGAACATCGAAATCGTCTTCCCGAAGCGCTCTTCCGTCAGGCGGCGGCTGAGGCGCGCCATCGTCTCCAGGTGCGGCGCGGCGGCGGGCGAAATCAGCGCGAGAAAATCGTCGAACCCGCAGCGCTCCTTCGCGAGCGCGCGGCGCACGTCGGCGTCCGTCGCGGAGCGGATGCGCTCCGTCGTCTCCTCCCAGGAGATTTTTTCCAGTTCTTCCGAAAACATTTTTTCTCGCCTCCCGAAAAAGGATTCAGCGGTCGAGAAACGCGGTGAGCGGCGAACTCGCGCTCGCCGTCATGTCCTCCGCCGCGGCGGGAACGCACAGCCCCGCCTCGTAGGCCTCGCGGCCGGCCTCCACCGCCTTCGCGAACGCGCGCGCCATCGCGACGGGATCGCCCGCGACGGCGATCGCCGTGTTCACGAGACAGGCGTCCGCGCCCAGCTCCATCGCTTCGGCGGCGTGGCTCGGCGCGCCGATGCCCGCGTCCACGACGACGGGAACGCTCGCCTGTTCGACGATGATGCGCAGAAAATCGCGCGTGCGCAGTCCCTTGTTGGAGCCGATCGGCGCGCCGAGCGGCATGACCGCGGCGGCGCCGGCGTCCTCGAGTCGGCGGCACAGCACGGGATCGGCCTGGCAGTAGGGCAGCACGACGAAGCCGAGCTTCGCGAGCTCTTCCGTCGCCTTCAGCGTCTCGACGGAGTCCGGCAGCAGGTAGCGCGGGTCGGGATGAATTTCGAGCTTCAGCCAGTTCGTCTCGAACGCCTCGCGCGCCATCTGCGCGGCGAAGACCGCCTCCGCCGCGTCGCGCACGCCGGACGTGTTCGGGAGCACGCGCACGCGTTCCCGCCGAATGTGGCGCAGCATTTCGTCGCCGGCGTCGCCGAGACGGATGCACTTCATGGCGACGGTCGCCATCTGCGTTCCCGAGGCCGCGATCGCCTGCGCCATCGCTTCGTCGGATTCGAATTTTCCCGTTCCGAGAAAGAGGCGGGAAGTGAATTCTTCGCCGCCGATGATGAGTTTTTCCATCGTTTGAAAAAATAAGAAATTTTCGCGGTCGCGTCGCGGGAACGCGGCTCAGCCGCCGCACGCCGCGCGGACGACGACGATCGGGAGATTTTCGCGAAGCGGGAACGCCGCCCACTCCGCGCGCGGAACGACGCGGTTCTCCGCCGCGACGGCGACGCCCCGTTCGGGCAGCCCGAGTTCCTTCGCCAGCTCGGCGAGCGTTTTCGCGGAAGTTTCCGCCGTTTCTCCGTTGATCGAAATCTTCATGTCCGTTCGCAATTCGCGTTCCCGCCATAAGACCACGATTCCGTCTGAATGTCTATTAAAAAGATAGGCTTTCGGGCGCTAAAAAAACGCGCTCCCGGGCGGGAACGCGTTTTCCTGTTTTTCGCGCAGAGGCGAAAAAAGCGCTCAGTAAACGACCTTGTTGAGCGGATATTCGATGATGCCTTCGGCCTTGCACGCCTTGAGCGCGGGAATGATCTCGCGCGTCAGCTTGCTGTCGATGATGGTCTCGACGGCGATCCACGCGTCGTTCGAGAGCGGCGAGATCGTCGGGTTGCGCATCGCGGGGAGCTTTTCGACGACTTCGGAAAGGCGTTCCCGCGGCAGGTTGAACTTGAGGCCGACGAGGTGCTTCGCCGTCAGCGCGGACTGGAGCATCATCGCGATGGACTCGATCTTCGCGCGCTTTTCCGGGTTTTCCCACGCCTTCTTGTTGGCGATGAGCTTGGTGTTCGTCTTCAGAATCGTGTCGACGATGCGGAGCTTGTTCGCCTTGATGGAGCTGCCGGTCTCCGTCAGATCGACGATCGCGTCGGCGAGGTCGGGCACCTTGACTTCCGTCGCGCCCCAGGAGAACTCGACCTCGGCGGTGACGCCGTGGCTTTCGAGGAAGCGGCGCGTCGTGGCGACGAGCTCCGTCGCGATGCGCTTGCCCTGCAGGTCCTTGACGGTCTTGATGTCGGACGCTTCGGGAACGCAGATGACCCAGCGGCTCTGCACGTTGGAGGCGCGGGAATAGACGAGGTCGCAGACTTCGACGACGTCGGCGTCGTTTTCGACGACCCAGTCGTAGCCGGTCAGACCGCAGTCGAAGAATCCGTGCTCGACGTAGCGGGCGATTTCCTGCGCGCGGACGAAGCGGCCGTCAAGCGTGGGATCGTCGAAAGACGGGCGGTAGGAGCGCGAGCTTTTGACGACGGGATAACCTGCCTGCGCGAAAAGCGCGAGCGTGGACTCTTCGAGGCTGCCCTTGGGCATGCCGAGCATGAGGAGCGGTGTGGTGTTTGCCATGGCTGTCTGATTGTGAAAAAATGAAAGTGCAAGCATCCGCTTCGGAGGCGGTCTTGTCAAGGCGCAAGAAATCGTTTGACAAATCCGCGCGGGCGTGCGATTTTTCATGCAGAGACTGCAGAGTCGCCGTCTCGAAAAAATCCATTATTGTTTTACCCAAGTTTACCCGAATATTTCAGTCAGCCATGAGAACGCTTCTCACCATCCTTGCATCCGTTTCAATCCTCGTCTGCGCGGGTTGCGCTTCCGGCGACGGCTCGAAGAGCCCTTGGTCCGCCGGCTCCAAAGCGAAGCCCGCCGCGCAGCCTGCGTCGGCTCCCGCCGTTCCGGCTCCTGCGGCCGCTCCCGCCGCGACGTGCGCCCCCGCCGCCGAGGCCGCCGCTCCCGCGGAATGCGCGACCTGCGCTCCCGCGGAGGACGCGCCGCTCCTCGCCGCTTATCCGGCTCTGCGCCAGGCCAACAAGGAACGCGCTCTCGCCGAAATCGAAGCCGCCAAGGCGGAAAGCGCTCCGCTGCCGACTCCGGACGAAGGCAAGGCGCGCGTGGTCGCCTACAACACCGACTGCGCGGTGGTTCAGTTCGACTCCGGCTCCGCTTTCAAGGCGGGCGACCGCGTCGTCCTTTCCAAGTCGGGCGCGCACGCGCTCGTCAGCGTGATTTCCGTGCTCGAAGGCGGACGCTACATCGCCGAGGAAGTCGCCGGCGTGATCGGCGCTCCGATGCTCGTTCCCGGAGATGAAATCGACTGCGTCCTCTGGATTGATCCCGAAGACGTCGCCGCCGTCGCCGCCGCCGCCGAAAAGGCGAAGGCGAATTCCGACGACGCGACCGACGCCGTCGCCGACGACGAAGAGGAAGGCGAAGACGAGGAAATGGACGAAATCGAGGAATAATCCCTCCGTGCGTTTTCCCGAAAAAAGCGGCGAGGCCTCTGCGCTTCCGCCGCTTTTTTTTCGCTTCGGGAAAATTCATGCATTGACGCGAAAGAGCGAAGCGTCTAGAACGTTCGTTCAATAAAACGATGAGGCGGAAGGACGAAAACAACACGCGGGAACGCATCTTGACGGCGGCGGAGAAACTGTTCGCGGAGCAGGGGTTCGACGGCGCGTCGATGCGCGGGATCACCGCGTCGGCGAAGGTCAATCTCTCCGTCGC
This sequence comes from Opitutia bacterium, assembly GCA_004558035.1. Taxonomy (GTDB): domain Bacteria; phylum Verrucomicrobiota; class Verrucomicrobiia; order Opitutales; family UBA953; genus Spyradosoma. Next base: position 43,816 of record SFEJ01000005.1, on the reverse strand, counting down.
GTATTACTATTTCAAGGACAAGGAAAGCCTGCTTCATTCGGTGCTCGACCGCTATCTGCTGCCGGTCATGGAGGAGATGCGCGGGCTGCTCGCGGCCGCGCGCGAGGCCGCGGGAACGGCGCCGATTCCGCTCCGCCGCCTGCTCGACGCGATGGTGCTCCCGCGCGCGCGCTGCCTTTCCGACACCGCGCACCAGCTCTTCACGCTGCTTTTCGTCCATCGCGGCGAGACCGAGAAAAAAATCTTCGCGACGCTCGAGAACAAGATGGAGCCGCTGCAGCGGATGTTTCTCGACGAGTTCGCGCGCACGCTTCCGCATCTTTCCGAGCTCGAACTGCGCTTCCGCATGGAGAGTCTCGACGTGATGCTCTACGGCTGGCGCACCGTGGGCCCGCTCAAGGAACACCGCTATCCCAAGACGGTGCCGATCGAGACCTTCCTCGAAATGCTGATGACGTTCGCCGAGCCGCTTTTTCTCGCGCCGGCGACGCTTTCACTGAAGAAGCGTCCCGAGGCGCGTTCCCGCTGAAAAATTTTTGAACAGACAAAAAGAAAAAATCCGAATCACCTTCGATTTATGATGAAAAAAAACGTTAAGAAATCCTTCTTTCTCGGCGCGCTGACGGCGCTCGCGGGAACGCTCGCCTTCACGGGCTGCGGCGAAGAAAAACAGGCGGCCGCGCAGGCCGCGCCGCAGGGACCGACGGAGGTTCCGCTGACGGTCGAGACCGTCGCCTACCAGTCGCGCGACATCGTGCAGGAGCTGCCGGGCCGCGTGGACGCCGTGCGCCTCGCGGATGTTTCCGCGCGCGTGACGGGCGTGCTGCTCGAACGCAAGTTCGAGGAAGGCGCGAAAGTCGAAAAAGGACAGGAGCTTTTCCTCATCGATCCGGAGCCGATGATCGCCGCGCGCGACGCGGCGGCGGCGCAGCTCGCGGGAACGCGCGCGCAGCTCGAGAGCGCGGAAATCATCTTCGGCCGCTATTCCGAGCTCGTGAAGACGGGCGGCGTCAGCCGTCAGGAATATGACGATTCGCGCATCGCGGTCGATTCCGCCAAGGCGGCGGTGCTCGCGGCGCAGGCGCAGCTCAAGACGGCGGAGATCAATCTCGGCTACGCGTCGGTGACGGCGCCGATTTCGGGCATCATCGGCGCGGCGCTCGTGACGGAAGGCGGCATCGTCTCCGGGGCGACGCTCACGAAGATGGCGGTCATTCAGCAGATGGATCCGATCAATTTCGACTTCACGCGCTCGGCGACGAGCCTGCTCGAACTCCGCCGCGCGGTCGCCGCGGGAACGGTCGAGAAGATCGGCGACGACGCGGTCGCGGTGAAGCTCATTCTCGAAGACGGCACGGAATACGCGCACACGGGCAAGCTGAAGTTCTCCGAAGTCACGGTGGACAAGGCGACGGGCATGTACAAGCTGCGCGCCGAGTTCCCGAACCCGGACAACCTGCTGCTCCCGGGCATGTTCGCGCGCGCGGTGCTCTCCGAAGGCACGGACAAGGCGGCGATTCTCGTCCCGCAGGAGGCCGTCTCGCTCGGCACGGCGGGCAAGGCGTCGATCTTCGTCGTCGGCGAAGGCGACATCGTGCGTCCCCGCCCGATCGTGATCGACAAGATGGAAAACGGCAAATGGCTCGTGAAGAGCGGGCTGAAGCCGGGCGAGCGCTACGCCGCCGACGGGCTGATGGCGATCGGGCTCGCGTATTCGCGCGGCGCGACGGCCGTCAAGGCCGTGGCTCCGAAGGCGAAGGAAGAAGCCGCTCCCGCGGAAACGCCCGCCGAGGCCGCTCCCGCGCCCGCCGCGAAGCAGGCGGAGTGATTTTTCCCCGCAGAAAAACTCGCGGGAACGCAAAATTTCTTAAAGGCATCTCACCATGGCAAAATTCTTCATCGACCGCCCCGTCTTCGCATGGGTGCTTTCGCTGATGATCATCCTCTTCGGGGTGATTTCCATCAAATTCCTGCCGATCGCGCAGTATCCGACGATCGCGCCGCCGTCCATCGCCGTGCAGTCCAACTACGCGGGCGCGTCCGCGGAAACGACGCAGAAGACGGTCACCGCCGTCATCGAGCAGCAGCTCAACGGCATCGACAACCTGCTTTACATGACGTCCTCGTCGGACTCGACCGGCAATTCCGAAATCACGGTCTATTTCAATCCGGGCACGAACGACGACACGGCGCAGGTGCAGGTGCAGAACAAGGTTTCGCTCGCCACGTCGCAGCTCCCGTCCGTCGTTCAGCGCACGGGCGTGACGGTGGAGAAGGCGGCGCGAAACATGTTCCTCATCATTTCGATCTATTCGAAGGACAATTCGATTCCGAAGGCCGAAATCGGCAACTACATCGCGTCGAACATTCTCGACCAGATCCAGCGCGTGAACGGCATCGGCTCCGTCGATTTCTTCGGCTCGGAAAACGCGATGTACATCTGGCTCGACGCCGAAAAGCTCACTTCCTACAACCTGACGGCGACGGACGTTGTCTCGGCGCTCCAGGCGCAGAACGTGCAGGTGCCGGCGGGTGCGGTCAACGGCGACCCCGCCGTTCCCGGCTCGCGTCTGAGCATCACGATCCAGGGCCCGGGAACGCTGGAGACGCCGACCGAGTTCGGCGACATTCTCCTGCGCGCGGGCGAGGACGGCTCCCGCGTGTATCTGCGCGACGTCGCGCGCGTCGAAATCGGCGAACAGAGCTACATGTTCGAGACGCGCTACAACGGCAAGGTCTGCATGGGTCTCGCGTGCAATCTCGCGACGGGCGCGAACGCGCTTGAAGTCGCCGACGCCGTGAAGAACAAGCTCGAAGAGCTTTCCGCCTACTTCCCGGAAAGCCTCACCTACGATTTCCCGATGGACACGACGCTGTTCGTGCGCGTGTCGATTCACGAAGTCATCAAGACGCTCGTCGAGGCGATCGTGCTCGTGTTCGTCGTCATGCTCGTGTTTCTGCAGAATCTGCGCGCGACGTTCATTCCGACGATCGTCGTCCCGATCGCGCTGCTCGGCACCTGCGCCGCGCTGTTCGCGATGGGCTTCTCGATCAACGTGCTGACGATGTTCGGCATGGTGCTCGCGATCGGCATTCTCGTGGACGACGCGATCGTCGTCATCGAAAACGTCGAGCGCATCATGACGGAGGAGGGGCTTTCCCCGCGCGACGCGACGCGCAAGGCGATGGGGCAGATTTCCGGCGCGCTCGTCGGAATCACGCTCGTGCTCACGGCGGTGTTCATTCCGATGGCGTTCTTCTCCGGCTCCGTCGGCGTCATTTACCGGCAGTTCTCGCTGACGCTGATCGCGTCGATGGTGTTCTCGCTGTTCCTCGCGATGACGCTCACGCCGGCGCTGTGCGCGACGATGCTCAAGCACAATCCGAACGGCAAGAAGCGCGGCTTCGCGGGCCTCTTCAACCGCGGCTTCGAAAAGATGACGAACGGCTACAAGGGCGTCGTCGGACGCCTGATCCGGCACAGCGCGATCGGCATCGTCTCGTTCCTCGCGATCGGCGCGGGCTTCGGCTGGCTTTATCTGCGCCTGCCGACCGCGTTCCTTCCGGACGAGGACCAGGGGCAGATCGTCGCGCTGATTCAGCTCCCGCAGACGGCGTCGCAGGAACGCACGCTCGAACTTTTCGACGAATACGAGGCCTACGCGCTCGCGCAGCCCGAAATCGAAAAGATGATGATCGTGCAGGGCTTTTCGTTCAACGGCAGCGGCACGAACGTCGGCCTCGCGTTCATGAAGCTCCAGGACTGGAGCAAGCGCAAGGACCCGAACAGCTCCGCGGAAGCGCTCGCGGGTCGCATCACCGGGCATTTCGCTCACCACCCGGACGGCATGGTCGTTTCGTTCAATCTGCCGCCGATCATGGAACTCGGCAACGCCACGGGCTTCGAATACCAGCTGCAGGACCGCGGCGGCGTCGGGCACGAGGCGCTCGTCAAGGCGCTCAACGAGGTCGTCAAGGAGTCCAACAAGCCGGAAACGGCGATGACGGGCGTCCGCCTTCAGGGTCTGAACGACGGCCCGATGCTCCGCCTCGACGTGGACAAGGAAAAGGCGCAGGTGCACGGCGTGAATCTCGGCGAGCTCTACAACGTGATTCAGGTCGCGTTCGCGTCGTCCTACGTGAACAACTTCGTTCAGGGTTCCCGCGTGCAGCGCGTGATCGTGCAGCTCGACGCGAAGGACCGCACTTCTCCCGAAGCGCTCGGCAACATGTACGTGCGCACGGGAACGGGCGAGATGATGCCGCTCTCGGAACTCGTCACGTTCGAGTGGATTCAGGGTTCGCCGGCGCTCACGCGCTACAACGGCTTCCCGTCGATGAACATCGTCGGCCAGCCGAAGCCGGGCCGCTCTTCCGGCGAAGCGATGGCGGAGTTCGACGACATCGTGATGAAGCACCTGCCCTCGGTCGGCATCACCGGCATCGGCGGCGAGTGGACGGGCCAGTCGCTCGAAGAACGCATCTCGGGCTCGCAGGCGCCGGCGCTGTACGCGCTCTCGCTCATCATCGTCTTCCTCTGCCTCGCGGCGCTGTATGAAAGCTGGTCGATTCCGTTCGCCGTCATTCTCATCGTTCCCGTGGGCATCTTCGGGAGCGTGTGCGCGACGATGCTCGCCGGGCTCTACAACGACGTTTACTTCAAGGTCGGCTTCCTCGTCATCATCGGTCTTTCGACGAAAAACTCGATTCTGATCATCGAGTTCGCGAAGGAGCTGCAGGAGCAGGGACGCAACCTTTACGACGCGACGCTGCAGGCGGTGCAGATGCGACTGCGCCCGATTCTGATGACGTCGTTCGCGTTCATTCTCGGCGTGGTGCCGCTGGCGCGCGCGTCGGGCGCGTCCTCTGCGGCGCAGAACTCGATCGGCACGGGCGTCATCGGCGGGATGTTGGCGGCGACTATTCTCGGCGTCTTCCTCATTCCGTGCTTCTACGTCGTTGTCCGCAAGGTCTTCCGCGCGACGGAACGCAAGCCGAACGCGGTCGTCGTCCACTGAGGCGGCGAAGTCAAAAAGAAACCGCGAATGAACACGAACTCACGCGAATTTTTTTCGGAGGCTCCGGGACCGCGTTCCCGCGTTTCCGTTTGTGCTCGTTCGTGAACGTTCGCGGTTAAAAAATCGAAAAAAAGTTTCATCAATGAAAATCCAAACGCTTTCCCTTCTTCCGTTTCTCGCGTTCGCCGCGGCCGCGTGCACGATGGCGCCCGAATACGAGCGCCCCGACGTGCGCGACGTCGTCGCCGAAACCTACGCGGGAATCGCCGCGACGACGCCCGACGAGACCGCGGTCACGCGCCTCGGCTGGACGGAATTCTTCGCCGACGAACGCCTGAAGGCGCTCATCAAGTCCGGTCTGGAAAAGAACCGCGACCTGCGCGTCGCGATTCTGTCCGTCGAGCAGGTGCGCGCGCAATACGACATTCAGTGGGCGGATCTGCTCCCGAACGTCGCCGGCAGCGCCGCCTTCTCGCGTTCCCGCACGAACGAATACCTTTCGCTCTCCGGCAGGGCGATGACGACGAACCAGTTCTCGCTGGGCGTCGCCGCCTCCTACGAAGTCGATCTGTGGGGCCGCGTGCGCTCGCTCACCGATCAGGCGTTCGAGCGCTTCCTGCAGGCGGCGGAAAACGAACGCGCCGCGCGCATTTCGCTCGTCGCGCAGATTGCGATGCAGTATTACACGCTCGAGCTCGCGAACGAACGCCTCGCGCTTTCCGAACAGTCCCTCGCGACGACGAAGGAATATCGCGACCAGATCAAGAACCGCTTCGAAACCGGCGTCGCGACGGAGCTGGACTACACGACCGCCGAGGCGCAGTACCAGTCGCTCGTCTCCGCGACGGAACAGCTCCGCGAAACGCAGAAACAGGCGGTGAACGCGCTCGCGCTCCTCGTGGGCGAAACCGCGCTCCCGCAGCCCGGCGCGCCCGCGCTCCCGCTCGCGTCCGCGAATCTGCTCAAGCCGCTCGAAGCCGGAATCCCCTCGCAGGTGCTCGTGCTGCGCCCGGACGTGCTCGCCGCCGAGCGCGCCCTTCGCGCCGCGAACGCGAACATCGGCGCCGCGCGCGCAGCGTTCTTCCCGAGCATTTCGCTCACGGGTTCGGCGGGGCTCGCCTCGACCGAGCTCGACGACCTCTTTACCGGCGCAGCGCGCACGTGGAGCTTCGTGCCGAGCGTGAACGTGCCGATCTTCGACTACTTCAACGGTCGCCTCGGCGCTCAGCTCGACGTCGCCGAACTGCAGAAGGAAATCGAAATCGCCAACTACGAAAAGGCGATTCAGAGCGCGTTTCGCGAAGTCGCCGACCAGCTCGTCGTGCAGGATTCGATCGACAAGCGCGTCGCCGCGGACGAAGCCATGCTCGCCGCGCGGGAACGCCGCTACGAGCTGACCGCGAAGAACTACGAGCTCGGCAAGAGCCTCTACCTCGAAGTGCTCCTCGCGCAGAACGACCTGTTCTCGGCGCAGCAGAGCCTCGTGCAGACGCGCTTCGCGAAAATCGCCTCGATGATTTCGCTCTACAAGGCGCTCGGCGGCGGCTGGTCCGAAAACACCGTTCCCGCCGACGCCAAGACCGCGCCCGAGAAATCGGAGGACGCCGCGCCCGCCCAGCTCGCCGAAGCGCCCGCGCCCGTTCCCGCGGAAGTCCCCGCGCCCGAGACGCAGGACGCCGTCGAAGACGTTCCCGCGCCTGTCGAAGAACCCGCAGAAGAGGAGGACGACCTCGCGTCCGAACCGCTGATTCCGACGTCCTGCGACATCATGGCGGCGCGTTCCCTCTACGACGACGAGGAAGAAGAGTGACGTCCCGCGCCCCCGCGCGCGCTTCAGAAGCCTCGCCTCCCAGCGGGGCTTTTTTTGCACGCTTCGCTCCCGCGCGGCTGTGAATTTCCTTGCGGGAACGCGGGGATGTTTTAGACTTTCCGCATACAAATTTTTTCTGATTTTCCAATGAGTTCCGCAAATACCGAAGTCGCCTACAACAGCAAAATCGAAGGCGGGGTCGTCGTCACCAAACTCGACGCCGCGATCGACTGGATCCGCGCCCACTCCGTGTGGCCGATGCCGATGGGCCTCGCGTGCTGCGCGATCGAGTTCATGTCGGCGAGCTGTTCGCGCTTCGACATTTCGCGCTTCGGCATGGAAGTCACGCGCTTTTCGCCGCGCCAGGCGGACTGCATGATCGTCGCGGGAACGGTCACCTACAAGATGGCTCAGGCCGTGCGCCGCATCTACGACCAGATGGCGGAGCCGAAGTGGGTCGTCGCGATGGGCGCCTGCGCCAGCTCCGGCGGCATGTTCCGCTCGTATTCCACGCTGCAGGGCGTGGACCGCATTCTGCCCGTGGACGTGTACATTTCCGGCTGCCCGACGCGCCCCGAGGCGCTGTTCGACGGGCTGATGGCGCTGCAGAAGATGATCGCCAAGGAACCGGGCCTCAAGCTCCTCAAGCGCGACCGCCCCGTGAAGCCGCTCTATTTTTCCTGAACCCGCGCGGGAACGCCGACAAAAAATTTTCAAAAAAAGTTCGCTCATGCTTTCCGAAAAAGATTTAGAACTCCAGAAACACCTGCTCGAAACGTATCCCTACGTCGCGCTCCGTTCGGGTTCGGCCGACCACGCGTCGTTCGACGTTCCCGCGGACAAGGCGCTCGAATTCGCCCTCGCGCTCCGCGACAAGGAAGGCTTCGCCGCGATCAGCGACTGCGAAGGCTGCGACTGGGGCACGGACGCGTCGCCGCGCTTTTCCGCGATCTGGCACGCGTACAACTACGACAAGCACCTTTACGTGCGCATGAACGTCTATGCGCCGGACGACGCCAAGCCCGCCGTGCCCTCGCTCTGCTCCGTCTGGGCCGGATGCAACTGGCTCGAGCGCGAGGCGTTCGACCTGCTCGGCATCGACTTCACGGGGCACCCCGACATGCGCCGCATCATGATGTGGGACGAATACCCGTATCACCCGCTGCGCAAGGACTTCCCGCTCTCGGGCGTCGAAGTGCCGTTCCCGGACGCCGACACCGTCGCGCAGACCGGCGTCAAGGTCATGCCCGCGCCGCAGAACGGCGGCCCGTTCATCGCCTGTTCCGGCAAGACCATGCGCGAGACCGAGCCGAGCGCCCTCGACCAGGAATGGCGGGAAGGCGCCCGCAAGCCCGCCGCCGAATGAGCCGCGCGAGTACGCGAAACACCGCAAACACGGAGATTTTTCAAAATGGCTGAAACCCTTGATTTCAATTATTCCGACGCCGCTTCGCGCGAGGACGAGCTCGTGCCCTGCGAAAAGATGCACCTCACGATGGGCCCGTCGCATCCGGCGACGCACGGCGTGCTCCGCCTGCAGCTCGAAGTGGACGGCGAAATCGTCACCAAGTGCACGCCCGTCGTCGGCTACCTGCACCGCGGCGACGACAAGCTGGCGGAAAACATGACCTACAACCAGTTCGTGCCGTTCACGGACCGTCTCGACTACCTCGCGCCGATCTGCAACAACGTCGCCTACGCGCTCACGGTCGAAAAGCTCGCCGGGCTCGAAGTTCCCGCGCGCTGCGCCGCGCTCCGCGTGCTCACCTGCGAGCTTTCCCGCATTTCCTCGCACCTGCTCGGCCTTGGCGTTTACGCGATGGACACCGGCGCGCTCACTGTCTTCCTCACGACCTACACCGAGCGCGAACGCATCTACTCGCTTTTCGAAGAACTCACCGGGCAGCGCCTCACGAACAGCTACACGCGCATCGGCGGCGTCACGCGCGACGTTCCCGAAGGCTGGCTCGAAAAGGTCGAAAAGGCGTGCGACTGCATTCTCAAGGGCGTGGACGAGATGGAAGGCCTTCTCTCCCGCAACAAGATCTTCCTCGACCGCACGAAGGACATCGCCGTCATCACCAAAGAAGCCGCGCTGCAGCAGGGCCTCACGGGCGTGAATCTGCGCTGCGCGGGCGTTCCCGCCGACATCCGCAAGGACCGCCCCTACAGCGGCTACGAACAGTACGACTTCGATGTTCCCGTCGGCACCGTCGGCGACTGCTACGACCGCTACCTGCTCAAGACGGAGGAAATCCGCCAGTCCGTGCGCATCGTGCGCCAGGTCTGCAAGACGCTTCCCGACGGGCCGATCTTCGCGCAGGACGCGAAGAACATCTGCCTCCCTCCGAAAAACCGCGTGCTCACCGGCATGGAGGATCTGATCCAGAACTTCATGATCACGACGCACGGGCCGCAGATTCCCGCGGGCGAAGCCTATTTCGAGGCGGAAAACCCGAAGGGCGCGCTCGGCTTCTTCATCCACTCGAAGGGCGAAGGCCATCCCTACCGCCTGCACGTGCGCGGACCGTCGTTCGTCACGCTTTCGATTTTGCCGAAGCTCGTTCCCGGCAACTTCGTCACGGACATTCCCGCGATCCTCGGCTCTCTCGACTTCGTCCAGGGCGAATGCGACCGCTGAGGCGCGTGAAATCTTAAAGGCGGGAAGCCCCGGAGGAAATCCGTGAAGCAGAAGCTTCTCCGCATCTTCGCGAAAAACGCGGCGTTCGTCGCGCTTTTCGCGTTTTTTTGCGCCCTCATCGTCGCCGAAAAGGCGTTCCCGCAGATCGACGAAAAGACGGACGCGTATTTTTCCGAAACGATGACGGAGGCGGCGGTCGCGTTCGGCACGGCGCGCGCGCTCAACGGCGCGATCTCCGTCGTCAAGGAATCGAGCGTTTCCGCGACGCCCGCGGGGCTCGGCGTCAGCGTCGCGGTCGGGCAGGTGCTCGACCCGCTCGACGACGTCGTGGAACGCCTTTCCGACGTGCTTTTCACGACGATCGTCGCGCTGAGCATTCAGAAAATCATTTACGAAATCGTCGGCGTCGTCGCGCTCGGCGCGGTCGCGGTTCTGCTCGTCGGCGCAGGAATCGCGGCGGTTTTTTCGCGGCGGGAACGCGTCCGCGCCTTCTCCGTCTGGCTGCGCAAGGCGGCGCTCGTGCTGATGCTCGTCCGCGTCGCGCTGCCGTGCACGGCGCTGATCTCCGACGCGGTCGAGACGCGCTTCTTCGCGCCGCGGCTCGCCGAATGCCGGGAACGCCTGCAGGTCTGGCGCGTCGAAATGCCGAACTGCGAATTCGAATTTTCCGAAGAGGACGGCATCTGGAAACGCATCGAAAAGGCGGGCGCGAAGACGAAGGAAATCGCCGTCGCGACCGGGGACGCGCTCGCCTCGCTCGTCGAAAACGCGGGCGAAATCGTCGCGGTCTCGCTGGAGATCGCGGGGCTCTACGTCGCGCTCTTCGTCGTCCAGGTGCTCTTTCTGCCGCTCGGCGCGTGCTTCCTCGTCGTGAAGGCGACGAACCGCCTCTTCGCTTCCCGCCTTCCCGTGATTCTCGAAGCGCGCGACGCGCGGTCTGAGACATCGGCGCGAGCTTGAGAATCGCGCGTCTCTTTTTCGTTCGCGTTCGCGCGGAAAGCGGCGTAAGTTTTTCCGCAATATGAAATTCGCGATACTCGGATCGGGAACTGGAAGCAACGCGGAAGCGATTCTCAAGGCTTACCGCGCGGGAACGCTCGGCGCCGCCGAGCCCGTCGCCGTTTTCTGCGACATTCCCGGCGCGAAGATTCTGGAGCACGGGAAGACCTACGGCGTTCCCGCGTTCCGGCTCGATCCCGGACCGTTCAAGACGAAGTTCTCGCCCGAGCGCGAGGCCGCGTGGGCGCAGGCGATACGCGACGCGGGCGCGGAATGGATCGTGCTCGCGGGCTTCATGCGCGTGCTGAAGGCGCCGCTGCTCGACGCGTTCCCGAACCGCATCATCAACCTGCATCCGTCGCTGCTGCCTTCGTTTCAGGGGCTGGACGGCATCGGGCAGGCGTGGCGCTACGGCGTCGCCGTGAGCGGGTGCACGGTGCATTTCGTCAATTCGGAGCTGGACCGCGGCGCGATCATCGACCAGGCGGTCGTGCGGCGCGAGCCGGGCGACACGCTCGAGAGCTTCGCGCAGAAGATCCACGCGGCGGAACACAGGATTCTGCCTGACGTCATCCGCCGGCTTTCGCTCGGCGAAGCGAAGACGTTCAACGCCTGAAGAAAGTCGCGGGCGACAAGAGAAGTCCGAAAGAAGTTTTTCAGAAAATTCCGCCGAGCCGAAATCCGCGTCGTTCCCGCCGCCCTCAATCCGTAACTTGACGCTCCTTTAATATTTTTCCCAAAAATGATCGAAACACGTTGCGAAATCGACAGTTCACTGGCTCAGCCGCTCGAAGACTTTTTCTGCGAGCTCGTGCGTTCGCCGTGGCTGATTTTTCATGAAAAAGTCGGCTCGCCGCATTGGCTGATGGGCTATTTCGACAGCGAGGCCGAGGCGCTCGACGCGTGGGCGGATCTGCGCAAGGCGTTCCGCATGCTGCCGGAGCGCCCGAGCGTCGGTACGCTCGAAGACCGCGACTGGAAGGAGGCCTACAAGGCGAATCTGCATCCGTGGAGCTACGGGCGCCTGCACTGGGTGCCCGAGTGGCGGCGCGCGGAATACGCCGTTCCCGCGGGCGCGGCGGTCGTGTATTTCGACGCGGGGCTCGCGTTCGGCACGGGCGACCACCCGACGACGCGGCTCTGCGGGCAGCGGCTCGTCGATTTCCTCGAAGCGCGCGGCGGAGCGGGCTCGGCGGCGGTCGCGGGAACGTCCGTCATCGACGCGGGCTGCGGCTCGGGGATTCTCGCGATCTCGGCGGCGCAGCTCGGCTGCAAAAAAGTTTACGGCTTCGACCGCGATCCCGAGGCGGTCGAGGTCTCGATCGAAAACCGCGCGAAGAACGCGCTCCCGCCGGAGGCCGTCGCGTTCACGCACGACGGGCTGGAGACGGGGCTGGAAAAAGCGGGCGCGTCGGACGTCGTTCTGGCGAACATCATCAGCGACGTGCTCTGCATCTACGCGGACAATCTGCTCGCGGCGGTGAATCCGGGCGGCGTGCTCGCGCTGAGCGGGATTCTCGCGAGCGAGCAGGCGACGGTGACGCGCGTGTTCGAGCACAAGGCGCGTGCGGCGTGGGGCGGGAACGTCCGCGTCGAAGGCCGCGTCATGGGCGAGTGGTCCGACGTGGCGCTGTTCCGCGAGTGAGCGCGGGAACGCCTCCGCGGCGTCCTAACGAAAAACTAACATTCTCCGAACACGGGACAAACTTCGGCGCGCTACGATTGCGCGCACGATGAATCCCGAATTCGATTTGAAATCCAGAACGAAGCCGCTTTTCTTCCGAAAGGCGGCGGACGGCGTCGTCCGGATCTTTTCCGTGACCGCGGTCGCGATCGCCGTCGGCGGCATGGCGTGGATTCTCGCGTCCGTCGTCGGGCGCGGGCTGAGCGCGCTCGATCTCGACTTTCTGACGAATCCGTCGAAGCCCTACGGCGTCGCCGACGGCGGGATCGCGAACGCGGTCCTGGGCACGCTGCTGATCACGGCCGTCGCCGCCGCGATCGCGATTCCGACGGGCATCGCGGCGGGCATCTACCTTTCGGAATTCGGCAAGCGCTCCCGTGTCGCGAACGCGCTGCGCTTCTGCGCGAACGTGATGATGGGCATGCCGAGCGTCATCGTCGGGCTGTTCGTCTACGTGATCTGGGTCGTGCCGACGGGGCATTTCTCCGGCTTCGCGGGCTCGCTCGCGCTGGCGATCATCATGTTCCCGGTCGTGATGCGCACGACGGAGGACATGCTCGCGATGGTGCCCGACACGCTGCGCGAATCCGCGCTGGCGCTGGGCATGACGCGGGCGCGCACGACGCTCTCCGTCATCTGCCGCTCGGCGAAGAACGGGCTCGTCACGGGCGTGCTGCTTTCGATCGCGCGCGTCTCCGGCGAGACGGCGCCGCTGCTCTTCACCGCGATGTTCATGGACGACTGGCCGGACGGCTTCTTTTCCGACCCGACGGCGAACATGCCCGTGCTGATCACGCAGTACGCGGATTCGCCCTTCGGCGAAATGCAGGCGGCGGCGTGGGGCGCGGCGTTCGTCATCACGCTGCTCGTGCTCGCGATCAACGTCTTCACGCGCGTCGCCTTCCGCGAGCGTTCCCGCGCGAAGTAATCACTTTTTAACGACAAATCAGAAAACCATGGCAACGAAAATCTCCGCGAGAAACCTCAATTTCTTTTACGGAAACAACCAGGCGCTCTTCGACAACGACATCGACATCGAGGCGAACAAGATCACCGCCGTCATCGGGCCGAGCGGCTGCGGCAAGTCCACGCACCTGCGGATCTACAACCGCATCTTCGAGCTCTACCGCGACCAGCGCGCCACGGGAACGCTCACGCTCGACGGCGTGAACATTCTCGACAAAAAGGTGGACGTGCTCGACCTGCGCCGCCGAGTCGGCATGATTTTCCAGAAGCCGACGCCGTTCCCGATGTCGGTCTTCGACAACGTCGCCTACCCGCTGCGCCTGCACTTCCGGCTTTCCCGCGGCGAAATCGCCGACCGCGTCGAACAGGCGCTCGTCGGCGCGTCGATCTGGGACGAAGTCAAGGACAAGCTGAAGAAGAGCGGCCTCGCGCTTTCCGGCGGCCAGCAGCAGCGCCTCTGCATCGCGCGCGCCATCGCCGCCGAGCCCGAAGTGCTGCTCATGGACGAGCCGACCAGCGCCGTCGATCCCGTGGCGACGCTCAAGATCGAGGAGCTCTGCCTGCGCCTCAAGGACAAGTTCACGATCGCCATCGTCACGCACAACATGCAGCAGGCGGCGCGCATCAGCGACTATACGGCGTTCTTCTACAAGGGACGAATCGAGGAATTCGGCGCCACGTCGAAGATCTTTTCCAATCCCGACAAGAAGAGGACCGAGGAATACGTGACCGGGCGCTTCGGCTGATCCCGGGACGCGTTCCAGCGTAAACGATTTTCAATTACAAAAAAAGAATCCGAAAAACCATGAAGGAGCATTTCAACCAAGCCATCATCAACCTGAAGCAGATGGTCGCGCAGATCGCCGCCGACGCCGAAAACGCGCTTTCCGAAGCCGTTCTCGCCGTCTCGAAGCTCGACGTCCGCCGCGCTTCGGAGATCATCGAAAACGATTTCCGCATCGACTGCGAAGAGATCCGCATCGAAGAGGAGTGCCTGAAAATTCTCGCGCTCTATCAGCCCGTCGCGTCGGACCTGCGCACCGTCGTCACGATTCTCAAAGTGAACATCGAGATCGAGCGCATCGCCGACATGACGTGCAACATCGCCGAACGCGTCGCCGACATGGCGAAGACCGACGTCGGCGCGCTCGGTGAAGACGCCCGCTTCGACTGCTCCGAAATGGCGTCGAAGACGCGCGAGATGCTGCGCCGGGCGCTCGATTCCATGACCTACCGCGATCCGGAGCTCGCGGAGCGCGTGCTGCGCGCCGACGACGCGGTGGACGAGCTCAACCGCCGCAATTTCGCCTGGGTGCGGGAACGCGTCGCCGCCAGTCCGCAGGCGAGCGGCTATTTTCTGGACTGCCTCACGATCTCGAAGAATTTCGAGCGCATCGCCGACATGGCGACGAACATCTGCGAGGACGTGATCTACCTCGAGCGCGGCAAGATCATCCGCCACGGAAACGCGGCGTGAAAAAGGATCGGCGCGAAGAAAAACCGCAAAGTCAAAGAAAGTTAAAGAAAAATTTTAGGCGACAAGTAAGCGAAGCGTGGCGCATGTCGCCTCTCCGCTAAATTTCCGTGTTCTTTCGTGTGTTCCGTGGTCAAAACTTTTCGCTTGCCTCGGTTTTCTTAACCGAGGGGGAAGTCGTCCGTTTCGGGCGGACAAAAAAAGACGTTCCCGCGGGTTTCGCGGGAACGCCTTTCGTCGCGGGAGCGCGCGCGGGGCTTATTTGCCCTGCTTGTCGAACCAGCGGGCGATCGCCTTGATCGTCCAGGCGTCGCCGTCGTTGTTGAATTCGTCTCCGACGACCTTGCCGATGAGCTTCTGCGCGAGCGGCGTCTTGTAGGAGAGGATGTTCTTGCCGGGATCGGAGTCCCACGCGCCGAGGATCGTGTAGGCTTCCTTTTTGCCGGAAGCGGACTGGAGCTCGACGATGGAGCCGACGCCGATCTTGTCGGTCGGCGTGTCGGAGAAGTCCGTCGCCTGCGCGCGGCCGAGCTCGGATTCGAGCTGCGCCTTGCGCGCGAGCAGCGTTTCCTGGTCTTGGCGCGCCATCTTGTATTCGGAGTTTTCCTTGAGGTCGCCGTGTTCCTTCGCGATGTTGATGGCTTCCTTGTTCGCGGGAATCTGCACCTTGATGAGGTCTTCGAGTTCGTTGCGGCGTTCTTCGAGCGACCACTGCGAGACGACGAGCGCGCCGGAGACTTCGGGCTCGTCCGCGCCGCCGACGAGCAGGTTCTGGATGCGCGGGTAAATCTTGATGAAGCGCGCGAGCAGCGACTTCTTCGTGAGCGGCTCGAAACCCTGGTTGAGGTTGAGCGCCTGCGCGAGGTCGCGCGCGACTTCCTCGTTCGAGTCTTCGAGCAGGTCCTGAATCAGACCGTAGTCTTCGCTGAGCTCTTCCGCGAGCAGGATGCGGCGGTTCGAGGTCGCCATGACGGCTTCGCGGTCGATCGCGTAAAGAATCGCGGAGAGAAGGCGGTGCGAAATGAGCGGCTTGATGATCTTCGCGTACTTGCGGGAATTGCGGTTCTTGATGATCCAGATGAGCACCGGGCTCTTCAGGCTCTGCGCGTCGAGCCAGTCCACCAGCGTCTTGGCGACGTGCTTTTCCTGGCCGCGTTCGACGAGGAAGTTGACGCATTCCGCGGTGAACTTGCCCGTGCTGTGCTCGAGCAGGTCGGTGATCACGGAGACCCATTTTTCACCTTCGGCGTAAACGCGCGAGAGCAGGTCGAGCAGGCGCTTCAGACACGCCGGATTCTGCGGGATTTCCTCCGCGAGACGGCTCAGCTCTTCGGGCGTGCAGGAAAGAATGACGGACTTCGACGTGGGTTCGAGCGAATCGACGTCTTCCTTGAAGAAGCGGCAAAGGTCGTTGCGCACCCAGAGCCCGTAGAGGCATTCCGCCTTCGTGAGACGCTTGGCGGACTTGATGGCGTCGGTGAGCTCGTCGAAGATGTTGTGCAGGTCGGCCTCGATTTCCGGGTCGGTCGCCTTGTAGTGGTGCAGCGGCTGCGGCTGGTTCGGGTCGCCCTTCGGGAGTTCGTCCTCGGACTTGATGGACGAGAATTGGAAGAGCTTTTCCGCGAGCTGAATCTTCTTTTTCGGATTCTTGTTGCGGTAGTATTCTTCGAGAATTTCGCGCTCGGGCGAGACCTGGTCGTCTTCGTCGCGGAGCTCGTACTGACCTTCCTTCTTCGCGGGAACGCCGATCATCGGGTCCTTGAGAAGGAGCTTCTTCGTCGCCGTCCACCATTTCTTCATCTTGGCGGGACCGAGCAGGCGGATGAGGACGACCTCGATTTCCGTCGTCGTCATCTTGTGCCCCTTCGCGGCGGCGAGAATCTCCTTGATGAGGCGGACGGGATCGGACTTCACGAGAGATTCGATCACGCCGGGCTCCTTGCGGTTGCGGACGAGGATGTGGCGCTCGGGCAGAATCTCGAGCTTTTCGACGCAGAACGCGGGAGCCATCGCATGCCCGATCTTGTTCGCTTCGGGGAAGTCGATGATGAGCCGGTTGACGGACGCGTCGTAGCCTTTGATTTCGCCGAAGCCCCAGGTGCGGTGCATGCAGCAGGCGCCGTTCGCCATGGCTTCGAGCTTGTCGCGCGCGACGCGCAGCTCCGGATTGTTTTCGATAAGGGATGCGATCTCTTCGTTGTTCATTTTACGTAAAATGTCGGATTCTCTATTAGAGCACCAAACGGCGCGCGCTTGCAAGCGCCGATTTGGCGCGGAAAGCGTCAGAAGAGCCCCGGGAGCGTCGGGGCGTCGTCCTCCCGGCGGCGCGGCGGCGGGAACGCGGAGAGGTCGCCCGCGCGGTCGCGCAGCCACGCGAGGAGGATGCCGACGACGTATTCCCGTTCCGCCTCGGAGAGTTCGCGCCCCGGCGCGACGCCGTGCCATTTGCTCAGGCAGCCGCGGCAGCACGTTCCCGTGGCGTGCTGCGCGAGAAAGACGACGTGCCCGCGCATGGGCGTCTGCCTGCCGTCGTTGCGCGGGAACGCGGGCGCGAGGCGTTCCCGCACGATTTTCCGCGCCTGCTCCGCGATCGTCTCCCAGCCTTTTTCCGCGATGTAGGCGCGGTCCTTTTCCGAGAGCCGGAAGCGCGAGCGGAAGGGCGAGGCGGCGAGCCGCGGGCGGAGATTTTCGAAGGTCGTCATCGGCGCGCGGAAAGCTCGCGCACGACGCGTTCGGGGAAGCGCGAGCCGTTTTCGTCGGTCACGTAGACGTGCTCCCAGACGAGGCGCACCTTGTCGCCGGGCGCGAGCGCGCGGACGCGTTCGGCGATTTCGGCGGGAACGTCGCTCGCGCCCGTCGTCGAGAGCAGCATGAACGCGAACTCGTCCGTCTGCGGGTCGCCGTACTGTCCGGGTTTTTCGTAGGCGTTGTATTTTTCGACGCGGAAGACGGCGAGCGTTCCCGAGTGCCCGCAGCGGTCGGGGCAGAGCGCCGTCAGCCCGCGGCAGACGTGTTCGCGCGTTCCCGCGAAGACGGCGTCCGCGTCGTGGCGCGAGAGCAGTTCCGCCGTGCGCGCGGGCTTCGCGGGCGCGGCGTTTTCTTCGGGCGCGTTCCCGCAGGAGCAGGCGGCGAGCGCCGTTCCCGCGAGGGCGAGAGCGAGCAGGGCGAGGAATTTTCGGGGAAAGGAGGCGGCGTGTTCTTTTTTCATGAAGGAGAAGCGGTTCCGCGGAGGGATTTTGTCCGCGCGGCGGCGTTCACGGGCGGAAGCCGCGGGCGCGCACGGCGGCGTCCAGGTCGTCGCGGTTCAGCGCGGACTCGTTTTCGGGCAGGACGCCATTCGCCTCGAACCAGCCTTCGCGCATTTCGAGACAATACTGGACGTCGTCGGAATCCGAATACGTCGTGCGCAGGTCGTGCGCCGCCATGGCGCGGACTTCGAGCAGCCTCCCCGCGGGATCGAAGAAGCCGATGTCGAGATTCACGGGAACGTTCTTCATCCAGAACGCGCGCGTCTCCGCGACGGGATAGACGAAGAGCATGCCTTCGCCGTCGGCGAGACCGCGGCAGCCCATCAGCCCGCGCGTGCGCTCGATTTCCGTGATCGCGAGGCGGACTTCCGCGCGCGCGCCGTTGTCGAAGCGCAGCGGAAAACGCGTCTCCGCGTCCGCGCGTTCCCGCGGCTCCGCTTCGCCGCACGCGCAGAGCAGGGCGAGCGCGCCGAGCGCCGCCGTTCCCGCCGGAAGGAATTTTCGCCGAAGTCTCATGGCGCGATTTTCCCGCGTTCCCGCGCCGAAAGTCAAGCGGGCGATTCGCGCCGCGCGCGGGACGCGGGAAGCGATGAGGCGACGGAAGGCTATGGAGCTTGAAAAGCGCTTCGCGCCGTGTACGGCGTAAAGTGTAAGGTTTGTTTCATTACACATTACACCTTAAACCTTAAACAGCGGCGCAGCCGAACGCAACGCCTCGTCACCTTAAAAATGCGACAAATGGGACAAAAAGAAACTTGGCACGAGGTTTGCATAAATCAAGGGCACTATGAGTAAAATTCTTGGAATCGACCTTGGAACCACCAATTCCTGCATGGCTGTCATGGAAGGCGGCGAGCCCGTCGTCATCCCCAACAGCGAAGGCGCGCGCACGACGCCGTCCGTCGTCGCGTTCGCGAAGAACGGCGAACGCCTCGTCGGCCAGGCCGCGAAGCGCCAAGCCGTCACCAACCCGAAAAACACGATCTTTTCGGCGAAACGCCTGATCGGCCGCAAGTTCGCGGAAGTTCAGGAAGAGATCAAGTCCTTCCCCTTCACCGTCGTCGAAGGCAAGAACGGAGACGCCGCGATTCAGGCGACCGTCAACGGCAAGACCGAGACTTTCGCGCCGGAACAGATTTCCGCGATGGTCCTCGCGAAGATGAAGGCCGACGCCGAAGCCTACCTCGGCGAAAAGATCACGCAGGCGGTCATCACCGTTCCCGCGTATTTCAACGACGCGCAGCGCCAGGCGACGAAGGACGCGGGAACGATCGCGGGCCTCGAAGTGCTCCGCATCATCAACGAGCCGACGGCGGCCTCGCTCGCCTACGGGCTCGACAAGAAGTCCGACGAAAAGATCGCGGTTTACGACCTCGGCGGCGGCACGTTCGACGTGTCCATCCTCGAAATCGGCGACGGCGTCTTTGAAGTCAAGGCGACGAACGGCGACACGCACCTCGGCGGCGACAACTTCGACGAGCGCGTCATCGCGTGGCTCGTGGACGGCTTCAAGGCCGAAAACGGCATCGACCTGCGCAACGACCCGATCGCGCTGCAGCGCCTGAAGGAAGAGGCGGAAAAGGCGAAGATCGCGCTTTCCTCCACCAATTCGACGGACATCAACCTGCCGTTCATCACGGCGGACCAGTCCGGCCCGAAGCACCTCAACGTCACGCTCACCCGCGCGAAGCTCGAACAGCTCTGCGACGACCTGCTCGAACGCACGCGCATTCCGTTCGAAAAGTGCCTCCGCGACGCCGAGCTCTCGATGAGCGAAGTCAACGAGCTCGTGCTCGTCGGCGGCATGACGCGCATGCCGAAGGTGATCGACGTGGCGCGCAGCCTCGCCGGCAAGGAACCGCACAAGGGCGTGAACCCGGACGAAGTCGTCGCGATCGGCGCCTCGATTCAGGGCGGCGTCCTCAAGGGCGACGTGCGCGACGTGCTCCTGCTCGACGTCACCCCGCTGACGCTCTCCATCGAGACCGCGGGCGGCGTCTCCACGCCGATGATCGAGCGCAACTCGACCATTCCGACGAAGAAATCGCAGATTTTCTCCACCTACGCCGACAACCAGACCGCCGTGGACATCCGCGTGCTGCAGGGCGAACGCCCGATGGCGAAGGACAACAAGCAGCTCGGGCTCTTCCGCCTCGACGGCATCAATCCCGCGCCGCGCGGCACGCCGCAGATCGAAGTCACCTTCGACATCGACGCGAACGGCATTCTGCACGTCTCCGCGATCGACAAGGGCACCGGCAAGAGCCAGGAAATCTCCATCACGGGATCGTCCGGCCTGAGCAAGGACGAAGTCGAAAAACTCCGCAAGGAAGCCGAAATGCACGCCGCGGAGGACAAGGTCCTGCGCGAGACCGCCGAAGCCCGCAACAAGCTCGACGCCTACGTCTTCCAGATTGAAAAACAGGTCAAGGAAGCCGGCGACAAGATTCCCGCGCAGCAGAAGACCGAAATGGAAAACCTGCTCGCCGAAGCGAAAAAGGTGCTCGACGACAAGTCCTCGACGCTCGACGCGATCAACGCGCAGGTCTCCAAGATCGAAAGCCTGATGCAGGCGGCGCAGCAGTTCGCCCAGCAGCAGGGCGGCGCGGCGGGAACGCCTCCTCCGCCTCCGCAGAACGACGCCGCGTCCTCTTCCTCCAAGAAGGGCGGAGACGGCGCGGTGGACGCCGACTTCGAAGTCGTGGACGACGACAAGAAATGAGCCGAGCTTGAGGCTTAAAAAAGACGCGTTCCCGCGGAGTTCCTCCCGGGAACGCGTTTTTTTGTAAGGGTGGAAGGTGTAATGTGTAGGGTTTATTTTCTTCCACCTTCCGCCTTCCGCCTTCCGCGGCGCGGAGCGCCTCTCACCGCGCGCCGATGAGGCGGTTGCAGCGGCGGCAGAGCATCCGGCAGTTTTCTGCGACCGTCTTGCCGCCCCTGCTCCACGGCGTGATGTGGTCGCCTTCCATTTCCTCGAACTCGAAATGCCCGTCGCAGTGCGGGCAGACGCCGCGCTGCCGCTGGTACGCCTCGCGCTTCATCCGCGCGTCGAACGCCCGAATGTTCAGCGCCCGCTCGTCCCCGCCGAGCACGTACGCGAACACGCCTTTCTTGTTCGTCACGTCCGGGTCTTCCAGCAGCGCGTCGATTTTCGCTTCGAGCTCGCGCGCGTTGAAATTCCCGTCCTTGTGCGCGGCGTAGAGCTCGCCCCACGGCACGCCCTTCATTTCCTTGAGCGTCCGCGGGAACAGCGTCCTGACCCAGCCGATCACCGTCTGAAAATGCTGCCACAGCGGCGACGCGTCAGCGTCGTGCTGGTGCCGCCCCATGTAGTCTTCGACGTTCCCGCCGGAAATCCATTTCAGCGCGGTTTCGAGAAATTCCTGCCGGATCGCCGTTCCCGCCAGATAATCCTTGCCGAGCTGATACGCCGGGCAGCCGTTGCGGCTGAAATACCGCTTCGCGTCCGCCGTCCACGTTCCCGCGTAAACGGCGTTGCGCAGCTCCTGCGGCGTCAGCTCCTCGCCCGCGATGTTGATCGTCCGAAACCAGCCGAGCTTCTCGCTCGCGTTCCCGCGGCAGACGTAGATCGTCAGCCGATACGCGAGAAAGCGTTCCCGCTCGTCCGCCGGCAGATTGCCGAAATAGCGGTTGCCGAACGAAAAATCGCCGTTCACGAACTGGCAGATCGAAATCGTGCGCTGCTGCCCGTCGATGACCTCGAACGTGCCGTCCTCGCGGTCCGCCCAATACATGACGTTCAGCGGGAAGCCCTTGAACACCGTGTCGATCACGGCGTCGCGCTGCGCCGGCTTATAGACGAACTCGCGCTGGTAGATCGGGCGGACGTCGAGCCTGCCGCCGAAGCCGCTCACGCGCCCCGTTCCCGCGTCCTCGGCGTAGTCCGCCGCCAGTTCTCGGATCGTGATTTCTTTGAGTTTGATTTCCATAAATTTTTTTCGTCGTTTCGCGCGCGCGGGCGCTCTTTTTTTGAACCACGGATGAACACCGATTCGCACGGATTTCCTCGCGGGAACGCTCACGCGCGGCGGCGGATGATGATGCGCCGATAAATCGGTTTCCCGTTCAGGTCCGGGCCTCGTCCGCGCCACGGGACGCGATGGTCGTCCAAGCCTAAAATTTCGAATTGCTCCGGATTGTATTTGTCCAAAAACGTTATGGGAACGCCCATGATTCCGTCGTAGTCGCAGGGAATTTCGCTCGTCTTGTCCACGTTGATCGCGTCGTAGTTGTCGTAGCGCGGGAACGCCTCGGGCGTGTAACGTTTGTAAAGAATCAGATTTTCGTGACGTTCGGAGTAGTCCAGATTCGTGAACCAGCGGACGCCTTTGACGCGGATGAATTTTCTGCCGTTCCCGTCGATGCGGAAGCCCGCCGCGGAAATCGGATAATCCTGCGGGATTTCAAATTCGCGGTCGCCGCTGTGAATGCTCGCGCCGAACCAGATTCGATTGTCTTTGATCAGCGGAAAAATTTCCTTGTAGGTGATCGCGTTCACGTTGCCGATGATGACGAATTTCTTCCCGTGCTCGACGAGCTGCGCGACGTATTCGCGGAAGAGCGAGAACGGAGGATTCGTCACGACGACGTCCGCCTTTTTCAGCAGTTCGACGCATTCCGGCGAGCGGAAATCGCCGTCGCCCTTGAGCTCCGTCAGCTCGTTTTTGCGGGAACGCCGCAGCAGCGCGACGTCCGCGAGGTCGATCGCGCCGTTCCCGTCGAAATCCGCCACTTCGCGGATCGTCACCTTGTAGGGGCGGCGCGTCGAAAGGCGGAGCTCCGTGCCGACGATGGGCGAGCCTTCGTAGCACGTCGCGACGAGCTCCTTCAGCCCGAGCTTGTTGAAGTTGAGCGCGAAGTAGCGGAAAAAATTGCTCTCGTACGGGTCGTCGCAGTTGCAGAAGACGCTCTTCCCGCGGAAGTGTTCGCGGTAGTGGCGCAGCTCGCTCTCGATGTCGGCGAGCTGCGTGTAGAATTCGTCCTTCTTGGCGCGCTTGGCTTCCGTGAGGCTGGAGTTGAGACTGCGGGAACGAGATGTTTTTTCGCGAGGCATTTTACATGATGTTATGTCCAAACTATGAATTTTACATAATATTATGTCAAACAGTGAGTTTTTCAGCGGGAGCGCGGGCTTGTGTTAGACATATTGCGATGTCTAAAAACTCCAAACAGTTCTTCATCGCGTTCCCGCGGGAGATTTTGGCGGCGTACGAGTCCTGCCAGAGCATGAAGAATTTCATGTCGTTCGTCCGCGAAGCGACGATTCGGCGGCTGAACACGGAGTTCGGTTTTAAGTTGGACGAATCACTCGGCACGTTTCGCCGCGCCCAGCGCACGGATCTGATGAATCCGAAGACGAAGCGCGAAAAGCTCCCTGAGCTGCGCCGCCAGGCGGAGCGCGCCCGCGCCGGCAAAAAATCCCCGCCGCGCGGCGGGAACGCCTCCGCGAAAAACCGCGAGTGAAATTTCGCCTGCCGCGGGAACGAAGACAGGAATGTCTTCGCCCTCAAAAGCGCGCGGGAACGCCAAGCCCCGAAGGGACTGCTTCAAAAGGCGTTTCGGGCGACGGGCGGGGCGCCTGTTCTCCTTCGAAAAATCCGTGTGCGTCCGAGTTCATCCGTGGATTCAAAAAATCTTCGCGTCTTGGCGGGGAAATTTCCGCGGGCGCATTGCGCGCTTCACTATTCCGCGGGCGGCGTCTATGCTTCCGCGTCATGCTCACGGGACCCTACAATCTGAACACGACGCGCGAACTGCTCGCGGCGCTCTCGCATTCGCCGAAAAAATGGCTCGGGCAGAATTTTCTCGTGGACGGCAACATTGTGCGCAAGTCGCTCGAGCTCGCCGACGTGCGCGCGGGCGACGTCGTCGTCGAGGTCGGGCCCGGGCTCGGCACGCTCACCACGACGCTGCTGCAGGCGGGCGCGCGCGTCTTCGCCGTCGAGCGCGACCCCGTGCTCGCCGCGCACCTGCGGGAACGCGTCGCGCCGCATTACGCGGAGACCTTCAGCCTGCTCGAAGCCGACGCGATGGATTTCCCGATCGCCGGCTTTCCCGAAAAAACGCCCGCGGGAACGCCCTTCAAGATCGTCGCCAATCTGCCCTACGCGATCTCCTCGCCGTGGATGGACGCTGTGCTCGAAAGCGGCGCGCTCCCGCGGACGCTCGTGCTCATGCTGCAGCAGGAGGCGGCGGACCGCTTCACCGCCGCGCCGGGAACGAAGAATTACGGCGCGCTCTCCGTCTTTCTCGAAGCCGCCTACGAGCGCGCGCCCGGGCACCGCGTTCCCGCGCGCTGCTTCTTCCCGCCGCCGAAGGTCGATTCGTGCCTGCTTCACCTGCGCCGCCGCGAAAAGCCCGTGCTCTTCGGGAAGACGGCGCGGCGCCTCGTCCGCGAAATCTTCATCTACCGCCGCAAGCAGCTCGGCTCCGTGCTGAAGAAGATTCTCGCCGCGCCCGACTTCGCCGACGTTCCCGCGGACGCGGTCGCCGCCTGGCTCGACGCGCTCCCCGGCTTCGGCGCCGACGCGCTTTCCCGCCCCGAATGCGTTCCCGCCGCCGCCTGGCAGGCGCTGAATGCGCTATTGGGAAGTGATGAAGTTACGGCGGCTATGAAGTGATGAAGTTCTTTGCGCTCGGCTTCGCCGAAAGGATTTTTTCGAGAAATATTTTCGCGCAGCGAAACGCAATCAACTTTCATAACCTCACAACCTCATCACCTCCATAAGCTCCTTTTCCCTATGCCTCACATTCTTAAGACCGAAAAACGCTGGCGCTCGCCGCACGGACGCGCGCTCCCGCAGGATTTCTGCGAACGCACGCTGCTCATGGGCATCGTCAACGCCACGCCCGATTCGTTCTCGGACGGCGGAGAATTTCTCGCTCCCGAGGCCGCCGCCGCGCACGCGCGCGCGCTCGTCGAGGCGGGCGCGGACGTCATCGACCTCGGCGCGGAATCGACGCGTCCGGGCTGCCGCGAAATCGACGCCGAAGAGGAGGCGGCGCGCCTCCTGCCCGCGCTGAAGGCGATCCGCGACGCGCTGCCCGACGTTCCCGTCAGCGTGGACACCTACCGCGCGGAAGTCGCCGAAAAGGCGCTCGCCGCGGGCGCGGACATCCTCAACGACGTCCGCGCGATCGGCGCGCGCGCGGACACGGCGGGAACGCGCTACGCGATGGGCGAGCTCGCCGCCGCCGCGCGCGCGCCGCTCATCGCGATGCACAACCGCTTCGGGCGCGAGGATTACGGCGATTTCTGGACGGAATTCATGGACGACCTGCACGCGGGCGCGGAACGGATTCTCGCCTGCGACGTTCCCGCGGAGCAGCTTTGGCTCGATCCGGGATTCGGCTTCGGGAAGACGCCCGCGCAGAACCTGCTCATCGTCGCGCGGCTGCGCGAAATCGCGGATCTGGGCTTTCCCGTGCTGCTCGGCACGTCGCGCAAAAGCACGCTCGGCGTCGTGCTCGGCGGCAAGCCGCCGAAGGAGCGCGCGGGCGGCGACGCGGCGTGCTCCGCGCTCGGCGCGTTCCACGGCGCGGCATGCCTGCGCCTGCACGACGTCGCCGCGCACAGGGACGCCGTGACGACCGCGGACGCGATTTTCGCGGCGCCGGGAAAAGCTTAAAGCTTAAGGGTTAAAGCGTAAAGGGAACTTCCCTTAACTTTCTTTACCTTCGCGGTTTTTCTTTGCGCCTCGGCGTCTTCGCGGGAATCCGCGGTCCGCGTTCCCGCGGTTTTCGGCGCGCCGCTCACTTGCCGCTTCCCTTTTTCCGCGTTCCCGCGTATCGTTGCGGGCTGATCTTCCGATGCCGAAAATCCGCATTCTTTCCGACAACGTCGCCAACCAGATCGCCGCCGGCGAAGTGGTGGAGCGGCCCATGTCCGTCGTCAAGGAACTGCTGGAAAACGCGATCGACGCCGGCGCGACGCGCGTTCACGTCGAATTCCGCAACGGCGGCAGAAGCTTCATCTCCATCGAGGACAACGGCTGCGGCATGACGCGCGACGAGGCGCTGACCGCGCTCGAACGCCACGCGACGAGCAAGATCCGCGAGACGACGGACCTCGACGAGATCCGCACCTTCGGTTTCCGCGGCGAGGCGCTCCCGTCGATCGCCTCCGTGTCGCGCTTCACGCTGCGCACGAAGACGGAGAGCGACGCGCTCGGCACGGAAATCTTCGTCAACGGCGGCCGCTACGTGCACTGCCGCGACGTCGGCATGGCGGCGGGAACGAAGATCGAGGTCACGGGGCTTTTCTCCAACGTTCCCGCGCGGCTGAAATTCCTGAAGTCGGAGAACACCGAGGCGGCGCACATCACGCGCGTGATCCGGCTCTACGCGGTCGCGCACCCGAAAATCGCGTTCACGCTCTGGGAGGACGGGCGCGAGATTTTCCGCTCGCCCGCGAATCTCGAGATGCTCGACCGCGTCGCCGCGATCTGGGGGCGCCAGCTCGCGGACGACCTGATGCCGCTCGAGCCCGCGGAAGGCTTCGGCATGCGGCTGACGGGGCTGCTCGGCAAGCCCGGCGTGAGCCGCAGCTCGCGCCAGGAGATGGTGACCGTCGTCAACGGCCGCCCCGTGGACAACCGCACGATGGCGTATTCGCTCGTCGAGAGCTACCACACGCTGATCCCGCGCGGACGTTACCCGCTCGCGTTTCTTTTTCTCGAAATCGATCCGCACGCCGTGGACGTGAACGTGCATCCCGCGAAGCGCGAAATCCGCTTCCGCGACGAATCGCGCGTCCGCAACTTTCTCATCACGACGGTGCTGAAGACGATCGCGCCGGAGACCTTCGCCGCGCCGGCGGGCGCGCCCGTTCCCGCGCCGGGGCTCCGCGCCGAAGTCCCGCGCGCCGCCGCGCCGAAAGCCGTTCCCGCGCGCGCGGAGCTTCCCGAAACGCGCCGCGCGCCCGCGTTCCCGCAGGGCGCCGAGCCCGATTCCGAGCCGCCGGAACGCCGCGCGGACGCGCCGGAGGCTTCCGCGGAAATTCCGCCGCCGCCCGCGCCGCGCCCCGTTCCCGCCGAATCCCGCGCACCGGCGCGCGCCGCCGTGCCCGCGTTCGACCGCTGGCGCTTTTTCGGCAAGCTCGCGGGCGAGCCGCTCGCGCTTTTTCAGGCCGACGAAGGACTGCTGCTCCTCCACCTGCGCTTCGCGCGGGAACGCGTCTGGTTCGAACGCGTGCTCGCGCGCTTCCGCGAAGAGACGCCGGTTTCGCAGCCGCTGCTCATTCCCGAGCCGATGGAATTCGAGCCGCTGCTCGCGGACGCGCTTGCGCGCCACCTGCGCACGCTCGCGGCGGCGGGCTTCGACGTCGAGATCTTCGGTCGCGACTTTTTCCGCCTGAACGCCGTTCCCGACTGGCTGCCGAAGGACGCGGACGCGCGCGCGTTCGTGCGCGACCTCGTCGCCCGCGTCGCGCGCCTGCCCGCGGATTTTTCGCGCTCCGACGTCGCGGCGGAGACTCTCGCGCGCATCGCGGCGACGCAGGCGGCGGCGACCGCGTCGGAGAATTTCGACGAGGCGAAGATCCGGCTGCTCCTGCGCGAGCTCTTCGCGTGCGCCCAGCCGAACGTGTCGCCCGACGGCAGAAAAATCTTCATCGAAATCCCGAAACGCGAAATCCTGCGCCGCTTCGGCTGACGCGCGGGAACGCCCGACCGAGAAAAACGCCATGAACATCGAACTCCTTGAAAACGTCTGCACCGGCTACCGTCTGCTCGACAGCGGAAACCGCCGAAAACTCGAACAGTTCGGGAACGTGCGCATCGTCCGCAGCGAACCCAAAGCGTGGTGGAAACCGACGCTCCCGGACGCGGAATGGCGCGCCGCCGTCGCCGTGCACGAGGACGACGGCTCGCGCGAAGGCGCCTGGCGTTTCCGCGGCGGGCGCGCGCCCGAGCCCTGGATGCTGAAGTTCCGCGACGCGTTCGCGCTGCAGCTGCGCTTCATGGACCGCTCGAAGCAGATCGGCGTCTTCCCCGAGCAGTCGCCGCACTGGGATTTCGTGCTGAACAATCCCGTTCCCGCGGGCGCGCCGCCGCGCAGGCTGCTCAACCTCTTCGGGTACACGGGCGCGGCGTCGCTCGCCGCCGCGCGCGCGGGCTGGCACGTCGCGCATGTGGACGCGTCGAAGCCCGCCGTCGCGTGGGGACGGCGCAATCAGGAGATCTCCGGGCTCGCGGACGCGCCGATCCGCTGGATTCTCGAGGACGC
Source organism: Opitutia bacterium (assembly GCA_004558035.1). Lineage (GTDB taxonomy): Bacteria > Verrucomicrobiota > Verrucomicrobiia > Opitutales > UBA953 > Spyradosoma. The sequence continues at coordinate 15,731 of SFEJ01000005.1, read as the reverse complement.
GGTGAAGTTCTGCGCGCGCGAAGCGCGCCGCGGGAACACGTACGAGGCGATTCTGCTCGATCCGCCGGCGTTCGGGCGCGGCCCCGGCGGCGAGCTCTGGAAGGTCGAGCGCGACCTGCCGCCGCTGCTCGAAGTCTGCCGCGAGCTGCTTTCGCCGCGCGCCTCGCTGATGATCCTCACGCTCTACACGATTGACGCGTCGTCGCTGCTCTGCAGAAATCTGATCGAGGCGACGACGGCGAAACTCCCCGGCGGGAACGTCACGTTCGGCGAGCTCGCGACGCGGGAAAGCTCTCCCGCCGCGCGCCTGCTCCCGCTCTCGCTCTGGGCGAAGTGGACCCGCTGAGCGCGGGAACGCACGCGGGTCTGTTTCCGTTTTTTATCGGACAATGCGCGTTCCCGCCGGGCGAGGCGCGCGAAGATTTTTCATCGGCTTAAATCCGTTTTCTCCGCATCGGGAGAATTTTCCTCCGCGGGAGCGCGTTTTTTCCGGAACCGCGTCACGGCTTTTTCCGCGATCCAGGATAAGAACACGCAAAGCAGAAAATACGCTTCGTAAAAGACGATGAGTTGGACGAAGACGAGCTGCGTCGTCGCGCACGTTTCCGGCTCCGCGCTTCCGCTCTTCGTCCGAATCCATGCGAGGAGCAAAACGAACAAGAGAAGCTGCGGAAAAATCACGCCTTTGAATCCGAATCTGCCCGCGAGAAACCACAGCGCGGCGAAAAGCGCGGCGCCGGCTGCCGCGGCGCAGATTCCCGCGGCCATGCCGGACGCCATGCTGAAAACGACGAAAAGTTCCGCGGCGAGAAAAAAGAGAATCGGCCCGCAACCGCAAAAACGAGCCGCTTCGCCGGCGCCGAAGCGCCTCATCAGTCTCGCTCCGCAGAGACACCACGGGAGGAGGATCAGCGGCAGGAAAATGAGCAGCGAAAAGATGGGCATTTTCGGAAAAATCAGCAGGCTTGCGGGATAAAGATTCGCGGCGGCGCGCCTCCGGCAAGCTTCGCGGGAACGCGTGCGGGTTTGGTTTGAAAATCCATGGAGATTTTTTTTTGGAACCGCGAATGAACACGAATTTTCACGAAAAGGCTTCTTTGCGTTTTTTCATTCGTGCGGATTCGTGTTCGTTTGTGGTTGTTTTTTTTTACGAGCCCGGGTGCGTCGCGGGAATCGCGGCGAGCTCGGGCGGGAGCGCGTCGGCGGGGTAGGTCGGGAACGAAAGTTCGAGCAGCGAGACGGCGGGCATCGGCAGCGTCGCGTTGCCGGCGGAACGGTCCACGAGCATCGCGCACGCCACGGGAACGCCGCCCCAGGCTTTGATGATGTCCGCGCACTCGATCACGCGGCCGCCGCGAGTCACGACGTCCTCGGCGACGAGAATCTTTTCGCCCGGCGCGATTCTGAAATTGCGCCGCAGCACGAGCTTGTTGTCCTCCTTTTCGGCGAAGATGAAGCGCGCGCCGAGCTGACGCGCGATTTCCTGCCCGACGACGAGCCCGCCCATCGCGGGCGCGAGCACCGTCTCCGCGCCGAGCCCCTTCAGCTTCGGGAGCAGCAACTCGACGAGGCGCGAGACCTTGTCCATGTACTGGCACACCTGCGCGCACTGAAAGTAGTTCGCGCTGTGCAGACCGCTGCGCAGAATGAAATGCCCCGTGAGGAGCGCGCCGCTGTCCTTGAAGATTTGAAGAACTTCGTCCTGGATTTGAGAATTCATGATGGCGCGAGTATGCGCGTTCCCGCGAATTTTTCAAACGCGAAGGACGCCGGGACTTTTTTCACTCCGCCCGCGGCGGGCGCGCCGCGTCCTCCAGCAGCTCGGCGGCGGTCGCGACGCATTGCGGGCAGGGCACGCGGAAGTCGCGCTTCAGCTCGCGGCAGAGCGCGGAGCCGTTTTTCGCGCGGAAGGCTTCGATCATCGCCGCGCGCGCGGATTCGGGCGCGAGGCGCGTCGCGGCGTAGATCGCGCCGCAGAGCCCGTCGGGCGCGCGGCCGCCGCCGCAGGACGCGAATTCGGCGAAGAGATCTTCGCGGCCGAAGCCGACGGCGATCGTCTGCGCGCAGTTGCAGTTGCGCGGCGGCGTGCGGAAAAGAGCGAGCGATTTTTCTTTGGACATGGCGGAAAATGAAAAACGGAAAACGGAGACGCGCGGCGTTCAGAGCGTGAAGCCGAAGAGGTCGCGGCCGAGCGCGTAGAGGTTCGGGAAGACGGCCTCCTGGTCGCCGATCGCCTCGATCAGCGCCTCGGGCATGTGCGTTCCCGTGGCGACGCAGGCGACGGGCATTCCCGCGACGCGCGCGGCGCCGACGTCGAAGGGGGAGTCGCCGACGAGCAGGGCGTTTTTCGGCGCGACGCCCGTCTTCGCGAGCACGTATTCGGAATACTCGCGGTCGGGCTTGCGCCAGGGCATGTCCGGCAGATTCGTGCCGAAGACGGCGTCGAGCAGCGGCGCCAGTTCGAGAAAGTCCAGAATCCGCGTCGTCGCCGAAAAATCCTTGTTCGTGAAGACGGCGGTCTTCAGCCCGCGTTCCCGCAGCTTCTTCAGGATCCACTCGGCGCCGTCGAGCGCGTACACGTCGTCGAGCATCACGTCGGGAAAATGTTCGCGGAAGAGCTTCACGCCCTCGGCGGCGAGCTCTTCGCCGATGAGCCGCGAGAGCGTGAGCGTGATCGAGCCGCCGACCGTCGCGCGCAGCGTTTCGTAGCTCTTCGGTTCGAGCCCGAGCCGCCGCGCCACGTCCGCGTAGCAGCGGTAGATCGCGCTGAAGTTGTCGATGAGGGTGCCGTCCAGGTCGAAGAAGACGGTCGAGATTGCGGAGACGTCGAAGCTGCTCATGGGAACCAGTAAATCACAATGAGACGCGCGCGTAAAGCGGACAGGCGAGCGCGAGCGAAAGCGCGTTGAGGAGGTCGCGTTCCCGCGGCGAGACGACGCCGTCTCGCTCGGCGACGCGGGCGCAGACGCGCATCAGGCTTTCGCGGAAGAGAACGGGCGCGCCGCGCAGCGCGTCGAGCGCGGCGTCGAGCTCGTCCATGCCCGGCGCGCGCGCGGGAACGCCGGCGGAGGCGAGCTCTGCGAACGTCTTTTCCTCGGCGAGAATTTCGCGGAGGTGCCGCGCCGCCTCGTCCGCCGGGAACGCGTTTTCGCGCATCATCGCGGCGAAGACGACGCCCGCCGCGCGCAGGGCGCGTTCCCGCGAGAACGTCCCGCGCTCCGGCGCGAAGAGCACGCCCTCGACGGCGCGCAGAATCAGGAATTCGAAGAGCGAGACCTCGCCGTCGATTTCGGCGAGGCGGCGCAGCGTCGCGCAGAACTCGCGGCGGCGGGCGGGCGGGAACGCGCGCAGATTCGGCGCGGCGAGCACGACGAGCGAAATGCGTTTTTCCGGCGGGAGCGCGGCGACGGCGTCCCAGTGCTTTTCCGCGAGCGCGAAGACGTGTCTGCTCTCGCTGCGCAGGAGCAGCTCCGCCTGCTCGCGGTTGCGCTCGGGAGAATCCGTCATCAGCGCCATGAAGACCGCCGCGCACGCGCCGTCTGCGCTCTTCACGAGCTCGCGCAGGCGCCAGGCGGGCTCGGAGAAAAGCGCGCCCGCGCCGATTCCCGAGACGCGCGCGTCGCGCGGAGCGGCTTCCGTTTCCGCGGGCGCGATCCCGCGCAGCGGCGGGAGAAATTTTCCGTCCCAGGCGGGATCGAGCGCGCGGATGCGTTCCTCGAGCGGCGGGTGCGTCGCGAAGAGCGCGCCGACGCCGTCCGCGAAAAAGAAGTGCGCGTATTCGCCCGCGCGCGGCGAGACGAGGCGGCTCGTGTCGCCGCCGATGCGCGAAAGCGCGCGGGCGAGCGCGAGCGGGTTGCGCGTGAACTGCGTCGCCGAGGCGTCCGCGAGGCGTTCCCGATGCCGCGAAATCGCCGCCTGAATGAGGCTCGCGAAAAACTGCCCGATCGCGCCCGCGAGCATGACCGCGAGCCCGATCAGCATGATCGGGAGGGCGTCGTTCCTGCGGGAACGCCCGCCGCCCGCGATGAACGCGCCGCGCGTCAGCACGCGCCCGAGAATCGAGAGCGCGACCAGCCCGAAGATCCAGCCGCAGAGCTTCACGTTCAGCCGCATGTCACCGTTCAGGACGTGCGAAAATTCGTGCCCGACGACCGCCTGCAGCTCGTCGCGCGAAAGCTTTTCGAGCGCGCCGCGCGAGACCGCGATCGCCGCGTCGTCCGCGCGCGTTCCCGCCGCGAACGCGTTGATGCTGCTCTCGCGCTCGAGCACGAAGATCCGCGGCATCGGCACGCCCGAGGCGACGGACATTTCCTGCACGACGTTGACGAGCCGGCGCTCGCGCGGTGCGCTCGTCGTCGGCGGGACGGGAACGCCGCCGAGCGCCTTCGCGATTTCCGCGCCGCCGGAGCCGCCCATTTCCAGCGACTTGAACAGGCTCGCGCCGCCGACGAAGAGCAGCGTGCCGCCGAAGATCCACGCGAAGAGCTCCGGCTCCCAAAAGGGCTCTCCCGCCTGCGCGCGTACGAAGGCCGCGATCGCGTAGATCGTTCCCGCCGTGCCGAGCACCGCGAGCGCGAACCACACGACGAGCCGCCGCGTCGCTCGGCGCGCGCGGTCCTGGCGCTCGAAAAAGTTCGTTCCGGACACGGGGGAAAGGAGTTGAAAGGTTAAGAGGTTAAAGGTTAAGGGGAAAGTTATGAAGTGATGAGGTTATGGAGGTTATGAAGTTCATTGCGTTCGGCTGCGCCGAAAGGCTTTTCGAAATCTTCTTCGCGAAGCGAAAAGCACTGCAACTTCATAACCTCATAACTCCGTCACCTCATCACTTCCTCGATCACCATCCGACGGCGTTCTTTTCGCCCTGCTTGGTGATCTCCTTCGAGTTCATCCAGACGACGTTGCCGCTCGCCGCCTCGACGAGGCGCATCTGGAAGACGTAGGTGACCTGCTTCACGCCGCCGGCGTTCGTGGCGACTTCGGAGATCTTGCCGATCAGCGTCAGGTCGGGAACGACGGTCTTCGTGCCGCCGAGCGCGGCGACGTCCTGACGCACGACGTCGTCGTTGCGGTCGGCGCTCATCGACATCGAGATCGTCGCCTTGCGCGATTTCAGAATCGCCTCCTGCACCTGATTGGTGAGCAGCGCCGTGTCGAAGTTCGCGCTCGTGTCGTTCACGACGCGGCTGAGCGCGACGACGGGCTTCTTCGCGCCCGCGAACGCGTCCCACTGCAGCATGTCGGCGACGAGCGCGTTCGTCGCGGCGCGGAAGTCCTGAATGTCCACCTTGTTGAGGGAGACGACGGTCTCCGTTCCCGCGGAATCGACGTAGCGCGCCTTCTGGGAGGCGCAGGCGCCGAGCGCGAGCGCGGCGGCGCAGATCGAGATCGCGGAGAGAATTCGTTTCGTTTTCGTCATGATATTGTCCTTACGTTTTTTTTCGGTTTGAAAATCGGTTCATTCGGCGCGCTTCAGCGAGATGCGGAAGTCCTTCGCGTCGGCGTTCGGCGCGACGGCGACGATCGACTCGATCTTCGCGGGCGCGATCGCGAGCGGAATCCACGACGCGGGAACGGCGATCTTCATGCCCTGCGCGTCGTACCATTCGACGCACCAGGCGAGCCTGCCGACGGAGCGCGTGCGGTTCATCACTTCGAGCTGAATCTTCAGCAGGCTGCCGTCGGGCGTCGTGCCCGTGCGGATTTCGATCAGCGACGCCATGTCGCGCGTTCCCGCGTCGGTGACGACGCGGCGGTCGTTCTCGAGCGTCGGGCGCGCTTCGGGATTCGCCTTTTCGATCGTGTTGACGGACGCCGAGCACGCGCTCAGCGCGAGCGCGGAGACGAGCGCCGCCGCGACGGAGAGGAATCTGTGTTTCATGCGGATTGTGGTCATAAATTGTTTGGAAAGGTCATGAAGCGACGAAGTTATGAAGGTTATGGAAGTTGATTGCCTTTCGCTCCGCGAAAAATTTCGAAATCCTTTCGGCAAAGCCGAACGCAATGAACTTCATCACCGCCATAACTCCATAACCTCATCACCTTTTGCACCGATTTCACTTCCTGAGAACGAACTGCGAGACGCGCGGCGCCGCCTCGGTTCCGACTGTGCGCACGCAGACGACGTTCACGCGGCCGGGCGCGAGCGCGACTTCGATGCGGCGCGCGCCGACGAAGATCTCCGCGCGGCGCGACGCGGGCGTCGGGAACGACGCGACGTAAAACGAGTCCGGCAGCGTCTGCCACAGGCGCAGATCCGCCTCGGCGGAGGCGATCGTCGCGACGCTCGTGCCGACCATCGTGCCGAGCGCGATCAGCGCCGAGCCCGCGCTTCCGTCCCGCCGCGCGTATTCCGATGCCGCGAAATTCGCCGCGACGCTCGCCGCCGTCTTCACGAACGCCGTCGTCAGCGTGCGCGCGAGCACGCCCGGATAGGCGTTCTCGAAGTCGGTCTTGACGACGCGCTTCATGTCGCAGACGCGCTGCGCGGGAACGCCGTCCGCCGTCAGCGCGGGCGTCGCGGGGCTCTGCGTTCCCGCGAGCTTGGGCAGGGCGATGCCGACCGGCGCGATCGTGAAGCCGTGTCCCGTCGGGAACGGCAGGAGCAGGTCCGCGCGCTCTTCGACGAGCGTCGGCGCCGTGCCGTATTCGAAAATCACGTACGTCCGCGGCGGCTCGGCGGGATCGGCGGCGTCTTCGGCGCGCGCGGCGTCCTCGGCGACGAAGGAATTTCCCGGCTCCATGCTTTCGACGCGCGAGAGCGACTTGCGGGCGCGCTCGCGGTCGGCGCCGTCCGTTCCCGCGTAAAGAAAATAGATGCCGTGCAGCCACGTCGTGAACGGGTTGACGTAGTCCGCGTACACGGCGACTTCGGGCAGCGAGTTCTCCGCGGCGCGCAGCTTGGACGCGACGTCGGGCTCCTTGCTCAGCTTTTCGAGATCGACCTCGTTCTTCGCCGCGTTCTCGCGGGCGGCCTCGATGGCTTCGGCGTTCGCCTCGACCGCCTCGGTCTGCGCGCGGTAGGCGGCGTTGAGCGCGACGCGGGCGTCGTCGTTCCGCCCCGTCTCCAGAAAGTTCAGCGCGCGGTAGGTGTGGAGCATGATGCGGTCGGAGCCGCGCCCGCGGTACGGCAGCGCCGTGAGGTTGACGAGCGTCGCCGAAGCCTCCTTGGAAAGCAGCGTCTCCGCCTTTTCGTCCCACTCGCCGACGGTCGCCGCCGCCTTGTCCAGCGCGGCGCGCGCGTCGGCGTCCCTGCCGTTGGCGCGCAGCAGCGTCGCGGCGTCGAGCTCCCAGACGAGCCGGTCGTTCTCGCCGGCGTCGGCGGCTTCGGCGACGGCGATCTTTTCCGCGCCCGACCAGTCGCCGCGCAGCCAGGCGCCGCGCATTTCCCGGGATTTTCCGGGATAGGACGAACAGCCCGCGAGGCACAGCGCCGCCGCGGAAAAAGCGAAAAGAAAGACTGGAAACGAAGTTCGCCGCATTTCGGAAAGTCGCGATTTTCCTTCCCCTCCGCTCCCCTTGCAAGCGCAATCTCGCCGCGGAAAGCCCGGATTTCGAGCGTCAGAAAAGATCCGCGGTCTTCGAAAAGTTGACGAATCGCGTTCCCGCCGTCTCCGTTTCCAGATCACCGGCGTAAATCACCGTTCCCGTCTGCAGTTTCGGAATGCTTTTTTTCGCTTTCTCCAGATTCGCGGCGAAAGCGGGCGTCCACGTCATGCCCGCCTTGATTTCAAACGGGAAAAGTTTTCTGTTCCGCGACAGCAGCAGGTCTATTTCGAAGCCTTTTTCGTCGCGCATGAAATACAGGTTCGCGTCTTCGCCGGCGTTGCAGCGGGCCTTCAGCGCCTCGACGACGACGAGGTTCTCGAAAATTCCGCCGAGCAGCGGATCGCGCGCGGCTTCCTGAGGCGTCTTCAGCTCGAGCAGGTAGGCGACCAGTCCGGGCTCGACGAAATAAATTTTGGGAGACTTGATCATCCGTTTCCCGAAATTTTCGAAATACGGCGGCAGGCGAAAAATGATGAACGAGGCTTCGAGAATCGAAATCCATTCCCGCGCCGTCATCACGGAAATCCCGACGTCGTTCGCCAGCGACGAATAATTGACGACCTGGCCGACGCGCCCGGCGAGCACTTTCACGAACGTGTCGAACGCGACGGCGCTGCGTATGTTCACGAGCCGTCGGACGTCCCGCTCCACGTATGTCGCGTAATACTCGAGATACTGCTGAAACGGCGTCGTGTTCCGCGCGTAAATTCTCGGCAGAAATCCGTTCACCAACGCTTCGTCGCGGGAAAGGCTTGTTCCCGCGTCCGCGAGTTCCCGCAACGAAAGCGGCAGCAGACGCGCGATTCCCGTACGCCCGGCGAGAGACTGCGAAACCGCTTCGCTCAGTCGCGGCTGATGCGATCCCGTCAGCACGTATTCGCCCGGATTTTCACGCGAGTCGACCTCGATCTGCAGGTAGCTCAAGAGCTCCGGAACGTTCTGAATCTCATCGAAGATCGCCGGCGCGGCATACGTCTGCAGAAAAGCCTTCGGGTCGGAACGGGCGAACGCGCGCGTTTCCGGAGCCTCCAGATTCACGTAAGCGTGCTTCGGGAAAAGCGCGCGCGCGAGCGTCGTCTTGCCCGACTGACGCGGTCCGAGAATAGTGACGACCGGAAACTGTTCGGCAAGCGAAAGGACATGCGCGGAAATCCGCCTTTTGATGAAATTTTTCGTCATGGCGACAAGATATTCGGCGTAAATTTAAGATTCAAACTTAAATTTACGCCGTTTTCGGCGCGGGAACGCGCGCGTCAGCGGTAGAGCGACGAGGTGAGCCAGCGCAGCTCCATGCGCGTCGCGACGCGGGCGAGCTCTTTCCGCATGATCGCGTTGCGCGGATTCTCTTCGGCGTCTCCCTTCGAAGGATTGATCAGTTCCCGCGAGAAGTAATTCTTTTCCGCGTCGCCCGAAAAACCGTCCAGCCCCGTTTCCGCGCGCGGACGCAGCTTTTCGATCGGATATTTCCCGAAGACGATCATGCCGAACGCGAGCGTTCCCGGAAAATCGGACGCCGCGGGAACGAAGGCAGGAATGCCTTCGCCCCCAAAACGCGGTGTTCCCGAAATTCTCGCGGCGACGGGGCGACGCGTTTCCGAATGAAAACTTTCTTTAACTTCCTTTGACTTCGCGGTCGGAAATCTTTGCGTCTTTGCGTCTTGGCGGGAAAGGCGTTTCCGCGCGCGTCCGCGGAGCGAAACTGAGCCCCGAAACGCGCTCCGGCGTTCTCGGATTTCAAAGCAGAAATGCGGCTTGCTCCCCGAATGAGCAATTCGGTATGCTTCGGGGCTATGGGCGGAAGCACGAAAGAGAGAGTTTTCGACGCGCTGGTGGTCGGCGCGGGCATCAGCGGAGCGACGGTCGCGGAGCGTCTCGCCTCGGCGGGAAAGCGCGTGCGTGTGCTCGAAGCCAAACCGCACGTCGGCGGCAACTGCCACGACTTCCGCGACGCCAACGGCATCTGCGTGCACAAGTACGGCACGCACATTTTTCACACGAACGAAAAGCGCGTGTGGGACTACCTTTCGCGCTTCACGGCGTGGCATCCGTACATGCACAAGGTGCTCGCGCTCATCGACGGGGCGCTCGTTCCCGTGCCGTTCAATCTCAATTCGGTGCGCATGGTGTTCCCGCCGGCGCTCGCCGCGCGGCTCGAGGACAAGCTCGTCTCCGAGTTCGGCTTCGGCGCGCGCACGACGATTCTCGAGCTGCGCGGGAACGCCGACGCCGACCTGAAGCTGCTCGGCGACTACGTGTACGAGAAGGTTTTTCTGCACTACACGCTCAAACAGTGGGGCAAGACGCCCGAGCAGATCGACCCGTCGGTGACGGCGCGCGTGCCGATCTTCGTTTCGCGCGACGACCGTTATTTCCACGACAAGTATCAGGCGATTCCGCGCGAGGGCTACACGGCGATGATCTCGAAGATGCTCGCGCATCCGAACATCGACCTGCGGCTGAACGCGCCGTTCGACGCTGCGGCGCTCGCGGACGTTCCCGCGGGAACGCCCGTCTTTCACACGGGCGCGGCGGACGCGTTTCTGGGCTTCCGGCTCGGCGCGCTGCCGTACCGTAGCGTGCGCTTCGACTTTGTCGAGTACGAGCGCGAGTTTTTCCAGCCCGTCGCGTGCGTGAACTATCCGTGCAACTACGACTTCACGCGCATCGGCGAGTACAAGCATTTTCTGGGCGACCGCTCGCCGCGGACGGTGGTGTCGTTCGAGTATTCGTCGGCGTTCGAGCCGGGCGTGAACGAGCCGTGCTACCCGATCGCGGACGCGGAGACGCGGGCTCTGCACGCGCGTTGTCTCGAAGAGGCGCGCCGCGCGTTCCCGCAGCTGCGTTTTCTCGGCCGCCTCGGCGACTACAAGTATTACGACATGGACAAGGCCGTCGCCCGCGCGCTGGACTGCGCGGAGGCGTTTTCGGCGGGAACCGCGAAGTGAAGGAAGTTTTTTGAGAAAATGTTTCTCTCCGTCGTCGTTCCCGTGTTCAACGCCGCGCCTTTTTTGCGCGAGTGTCTGGACTCGCTGCGCGCGCAGACCTTCGCGGACTGGGAAGCGCTCTGCGTCGACGACGGCTCGACGGACGACTCCGCGGCGATTCTGCGCGAATACGCCGAGCGCGACCCGCGCTTCGTCGTGATTTCCAAGGCGAACAGCGGCTACGGCGCGACCGTGAACCTCGGGCTCGCCCGCGCCCGCGGCGACTACGTCGCGATTCTCGAGCCCGACGACGCGCTCGCCGCGCCGGACGCCTACGCCCGCCTCGCCGAGCTCGTCGCGCGTTTTCCCGGAATCGACGTCGTCAAGGGCGACTACAATTTCTACCGCGGAAAGAGCGGGCGGCGGGAACGCGCCTTCGCGCTGCGCGCCTGTCCGAAAGGCGTTCCCGTGAACGCGCGCGGGTGCGGAGCGCTCTTCGCGCTCCCGCTTTCGGTGTGGAGCGCGTTCTACCGCGCGGATTTTCTGCGCGCGGCGGCGATCCGCTTCAACGAGACGCCCGGCGCGTCCTACCAGGACAACGCGTTTTCTTTCAAGGTCTTCGCCGCGGCGGAACGCGTCGCGCTCGCGGATTTCCCCGTTGTGGACTACCGCCAGGACAACGCCGCCTCGTCGATGAAGTCGCGGGAAAAAGTCTTCTGCGTCGCGGACGAGATGCACGAGCTCGACCGTTGGTTCGCGGAACGCCCGGCTCTGCGGGAACGTTTCGCCTACGATTTCTGGCTTTTCCGCTACAAGGCGTATTTCGCGAATCTGCTGCGCGCGCCGCGGGAACGTCGCGGCGAGTTCTTCGCGCTGTTCCGCCGCGAGTTCGTCGAGGCGAGGGAACGCGGCGAGCTGCCCGAAGCTCTCTTCCCGCGTCTGGGGAAACGCCTGCCGCTGCTGCTCGACGCGCCGGAGAAATTTCTGCGCTACGCGGTGTGGCGCGCGCGCTTCGACGCGTTCCGTCGCGCCAAGAAAAACGCGCTTTCCGTCCGGCGTTCCCGCGACGGCTGGCGCGTCGTCCTCTGCGGGCTGAGCTTCGTTTTCCCGAAAGGAGGACGCCGATGAGAAGAGCGCCCCGTTTACAGATTGCGGAAATTGACGACGCCGTTCCCGGGCGTGTCGAGATCGAGCTCGCCGTCGTAGATCACGCGCGTTCCTGCGACGGCGTTCCCGAAGATTTTGCGGGAAACTCCTTCAACCTCAACGCGAAATCAATGCAAATTGAAAGTCGCACTTTCAATCTGCATGAAAATTCGCCGAAAAATCGTGCAAATCGAAAGTCGGACTTTCAATCCGAAGAAAATCGCGGCCGAAAACTGAATTTCTTCCATCATTCTTCACGTTTTAAGTCAAATGAATCTCGAAACGCCTAAAGTTTCCGTCGTCGTCCCGATTTACGGGGTCGAAAAATATCTGCGTCAGTGCGTGGATTCCATTCTCGCGCAGACGCTCAAAGACATCGAAATCATCCTCGTGGACGACGGTTCGCCCGACGCGTGCCCGCGGATCGTGGACGAATACGCCGCCCGCGACCCGCGCGTCGTTCCCGTGCACCAGGAAAATCGGGGACTCAGCGGCGCGCGCAACGCCGGGCTGGACGCGGCGCGCGGGGAATACGTCGGCTTTATCGACGGCGACGATTGGATCGAGGCGGAGATGTTCGAAAAACTTTACGACGCCGCGACCGCGAACATCGCGGACGTCGTCGCCTGCGGCATCCGCTGCGAATTTCTTTGCGGCGGCGCGGACGTGGATCAGGCGTATTACGACATGAAGTTCAGCGGCAAGTTCGCCGCTTCGCCCGAGCTGCTCGAGAAACTGGACGTCAGCGTCTGCAACAAGATTTTCCGGCGGACGCTGATTGAGAGGGCGGGCGGAGCGCTGCGTTTCCCGGACGGGAGAAACTTCGAGGACTGCGAATTCTTTTGGCGCTTTTTTCTGCGCGCGCAGTCGATTTTCTGCATTCAGGAAAATCTCTACCATTACGTCCGCCACGGGAGCGGCATCATGAAGGAGACGATGACCGGAGCCAACGCGCACAGCGTCGACGCGGTTCTCGTCTGCGGAAACATCCTGCGGGATCTGCTCGCGCGGGAACGTTTCGACGAATTCGCGTTCCCGTTCTTTCTCCTGCTCGCCGGGCACTACGGACTCAGCGCGCGGTCCGGACATCCGGAAACGGACTCGGAGACGCGGAAGATTCTCGACCTCGCGAACTACAAAAAATTCCGCCGAGGGCTGCCCGAACGCGAAAACTGGGCCTGGGAAATTCTGGACGGCCTCGCCGCGCGCAAAAAATTCTCGCTGGGAAAGATGATTCTGCACACGAAAAACTGCAAGGGCGTCAGCCGCACGTTCCTGTTCGGAATCCGCATCCGCAAAAAACGCCTTCCGGAGGTGCCCGCCGTCGTGTTCGCTTCTCCGCAGGAGCCTGCCGCGGCGGGAACGCGTCCGAAAATATCCGTCGTGGTGCCGACCTACAACGCCGCCGCGTACCTGCGCCAGTCTCTCGACGCGCTGTGCGGGCAGACGCTGCGCGAGCTCGAGATCGTCTGCGTCAACGACGGTTCCACGGACGAGTCCGAGGCGATTCTTCGCGAGTACGCGGAGCGCGATCCGCGCGTGAAAATCATCTCCAAGGCGAACGGCGGCTACGGGAGCGCCGTGAACGTCGGCATCGACGCCGCCGAAGGAGAATTCCTCGCCGTCGCGGAGCCCGACGACTACGTCGCGCCGGACATGTTCGCGACGCTTTACGCGGCGGCGAAAGAAAACCACGTTCCGCTCGTCAAATGCGACTGGGAGCTCTTTTGGGAGAACGCGGGAACGGAGACGCGGCGGGAACGCTGGCGGCTCGTCTCTTGCGGTGAGGAGACCGTCGTGTTTCCGCCCAAGGAAAATCCGACGATGATCGCCGACGCCTCCGGAATCTGGGCGGCGATTTACGATCTCGCGTGGCTGCGCGCGAACGGAATCCGTTGTTCGGAAACGTCGGGTGCGTCTTTTCAGGACACCGCTTTCGTCGTGAAGACTTATTTCTGCGCGGGAAGAATGGCTTTCGTGCCGCGCGCGTTCGTTTCCTACAGGCAGACGAACCCGAATTCCTCCATCAACGCCGGCGCGTCGAAGGCGTTCGCGGTCTTCGGAGAGTTCGACGCGATCGTCCGCTTTTGCGAAGAACGCGGAATCTGGGACGACCGCGCCAAAGCCCTGGTGCTCAAAAAAATGCACGCGACGGGAAAATGGAATCTGGAACGCTTTTCCGGCGACGTGCGGGAACGCGTGAAGCGCGAACTGAAAAAACATTTTCGCGGACTTTTGAAATTCTTTTCCGAACGCCCGCCGGAAATCGCGCCGAGCGAATGGGCCTACATTCTGGAAATCGCCGAACGCCGGGAAAGTTTCGCGCGCCGCGCGAAATCCCTGATTTTCGAGGAATCCTTCGGAAAGAATTGTGTCCGCGTGAAACTCTGCGGAATCCGCGTGCTGAAGACGCCGACCGCGCGCCGGGGAAAGGACTCTGCCGTTAGAAAAATCGTCGTCCGCATGCTCGCCGCGCTGTTCTTCTCCGGCACCGACGCCCGCCGCCGCTTCCGGGCGCGGCATCTGAACCTCGACCCGCGTTTCAAAAAATGAACGACGCGTTCCCGCCTATCTTTAATTCATAACTCTGTCATGACTCCTCTCATTTCCGTCGTTGTTCCCGTTTACAACGCCGAAAAATACCTGCGGGAGTGCCTCGATTCCGTCGTCGATCAGTCGCTCCGCGAGATCGAAATCATCTGCGTCGACGATGGCTCCACCGACGCCTCGCCCGCGATTCTCGCCGAATACGCCGCCCGCGATCCGCGTGTCCGCGTGATCACGCAGGAAAACCGCTACGCTGGAGCCGCGCGCAACGCCGGCATGAAGATCGCCCGCGGCGATTACCTCTCTTTCCTCGACGCCGACGACGTCTTCGAGCCCGATATGCTCCGCAAGATGTTCCTTGACGCCGAGACTCGGGGGGCCGACGTCGTCATTTGTCGTGCCGACCGCTTTTCCGTTTCTCTCGAAGCCCGAACGCCCGCGTCTTGGACCGTCCGCACTGAGTTGCTCGACGTTCCCGCGACGACCGTTTTCTCCTACAAAAATTTCCGCCGCGACGCGTTCACTTTCTGTATCGGTTGGACTTGGGACAAACTTTTCTCTCGGCGTTTCGTCGAAGCGCAGGGACTCACGTTTTCCGAAACCCGCTCCACTAACGACGCCTACTTCACTTTTCTTGCCGTGCTTTTCGCGCGGCGCATCACTTTCGTGGACCGCGTTCTCGTCCACCAGCGCATGCACTCCGCCTCGCTTTCGAGCACCCGCGAAAAAGATCCGCTCTGCTATTGGCAGGTCGTCCGCGACATGAAGCGCGAGATTCTCGCTCGTCCCGGTCTGTGGGACGAGGTAGGCGACGCCTTCATGCGCTGGCTCGCCGGGTTCGTTCTCTGGCAGGCGGAATCTCTCGCACCCGACGCGCGGGAACGCCAGATCGCCTATTTCCGCGACGTCGCCGCGCCCGAGTTCGGGCTTCTCCCGTGGCTGGACCTTAACGCGTTCACGCCGGAAATGCGTCGCGTCCGCTCCTGGCTCACCGCCGCGCCGCCCCCGCCGTTCGTTTCCGTCGTCATTCCCGTTTACAACGTCGAAAAATACCTGCGGGAATGCCTCGATTCCGTCGTCAACCAGACGCTTCGCGACATCGAAATCATCTGCGTCAATGATGGGTCGACAGATTCTTCTCTGAAGATTCTTGAAGAATACGCTTCAAAAGATTCGAGAATCAAAATTATTTCACGAGAAAACAAAGGTTATGGATTTTCCGTGAACGAGGGGATTGATTCTTCTCATGGACGCTATATTGGAATTATTGAACCTGACGATTTCGCAGAACTCTCGATGTATGAGAAGTTGGTCGAAGCTGCACAAGAATTTAATCGTCCTTGGGTTGTTTGTTTCTACTATCTTTATGAGGAGACCAAGAGGAGACCTTGTTATCAGTTTAATTCATGGAGACCTTCGAAGCCGATTCTTTTAAATCCTAAAGCAAACACGGATTGTGTGATATTTGGTCCTGCAATATGGGCTGCGATATACGATCGAAGATGGCTCAATGAAAACAATATCCGATGCCTTGAATCGCCGGGGGCATCGTTTCAGGATACGGGATTT
>SFEJ01000059.1 GCA_004558035.1 Opitutia bacterium | reverse complement strand
CTACACAGGGGGCTTTTTGTGCTGTCCGAACAAAATGGTTCGGTTCATTTCCGAAGAGCCGGTTTTTCGCATTCATTTTACCGCGGCGAGCGCGAGCTGAACCGCGCCGAAGAGCGCGCCATGCTCCGGCTTTGCCGGGCGGCAGAACGGCGTGAGCGCTTCGCATACCGTGCGGCGGTAAATGTTGTTCTCCGCAAGAAGCCCGCCCGCGAGCGCGCACGGCGACTTATTTCCAAGGCCGAGCCTGCCCGTGACCGCCGAGACAAGGCGGGCGAGCTCCGCCGCGCCGCGGCGCAGGATCGCAAGGCTCACCGCGTCCCCCTGCTCCGCGCACCGCAGCACGAGCGGGGCGAGCGCGGCAATGTCGCTCTTGCCGCGGCGGGAGAAGTAGACAAAATCAAATATGCCCTGTATGTCATGGCCGCCAACGGCGTCCATCACCGCGGCGTGGAGCGCGTTTTCCGAAAGACGGCCGTCCTCGGTCCGGAGCGCCGCGGCGAGCGCGTCCCGGCCGAGCGTGTAGCCGCTGCCGGGATCGTCGATGATGTGTCCGCCGCCGCCGCAGCGAAAAGTTTCCCCGGCGGCGTTTTTGCCGTAACAGACCGACCCCGTTCCCGCGATGAGGACACACCCGGGCGTCTGCATTGCGCCTGCGAGCGCGATCTCGTGGTCGCCGCACAGAAGGAGCTTTCCGGCAAAGCCGTGCGCGGCAAGCTCCGCGCGCAGAATCTCCCCCGCCGCAGCGCCCGAAACGCCCGCGCCGCCGACGCATATCGCGCCGCAGCCGCGCATATCGCCGCAGAGCGCGAGAATCTCTTCCGTGCGGCGGCGGAAGCCGTCCTCGCCGATGGCGGACAGATTGAAAGCGCCGAGCGTTTCCCGCCGGAGCAGCGTCCCGTCCGGCGCGCAGACCGCCATGCGGGTCTTTGTCCCGCCGCCGTCAATACCGATAACATACATATTCCTCACCTCACAGCGCCACGGGCATCGCGCCGCGGCAGTCCCCGCCGGAGAACACGTCCGCGAGCGCGGCGAGGGAATCTCTCGTATAATCAAACGCCGCGAGCAGCGCCGTATTTTCGGGCATGAGCGAGAGATCGTAGGGGTTTCGCAGCGCCGCCACGGTCATCGGCACGCCCTTTCCGGCAAGCGCCGCCGCAAGCGCGAGCTGCCCGCGGAAGAGGTGCGCGTTGCAGGAGGAGAAGATGATGTTCTCCGCCCCCTCCGCACGCTTCACAAGCTCCGCGATCTCCGCTTCCTCCGGGTCTCTGGAGCAGACGGCGAATTTCGCGCCGAAGCGCGCGCCCATATACTCCGGGAATGTCTTTGCCTCCGGGTCGGCGTTCGCGGCCTGCGTCATGCGGTAATCGGCGCAGCCGCAGAAAAACGTCTTTTCGCCCGCCCGGCACGCCTTGCCGCGCACCGCGGCGATCGCCTCGCGCGCCATGCGCGCCGCGGCGGCAAAGTCCCCGGCACGTCCGGCGTTCTCCGGTTCGGCGGCGCGTATCCACCGCTCCTTGGCCGAGAGGATGCGCCGCACGGACGCCTCCAGCTGCCGCGCGTCCATCGCGCCGGCCCCGGCGGCGGCGAGCGCCGCGGCGGCGCTCTCGCGCTGAAGGCCGGCATTGCTCGAAACAAACACCATGTCCACGCCCGCGCGCATTGCCTCCACAACGCCGCGCGCCGTGCCGTAATGCCGCCGGATGGCGTCCATCACCATGCAGTCACTGAGAATAAGCCCGTCAAAGCCCAGCGTTTCGCGCAAAAGGCCTTGCAGGATCGCGCGCGACATTGTGGCCGGAACGCCGCCCGGCTCGATGCTCGGGAAGAGGATGTGGCTGCTCATAATGGCGGGGACGCCCGCCCCGATCGCCGCGCGGAACGGGATAAGCTCGCACGATTCCAGCTGCGCGAGCGTCTTTTCGATGCGCGGAAGGCCGATGTGCGAGTCTACGGCCGTGTCGCCGTGGCCGGGAAAGTGCTTGCCGCAGCAGAGGATCCCGCCGTTTCGGTATCCTTCCACAGCCTTCGCGCCGAAGAGTGCGGCGCGGTTTGGATCGTCGCCGAAGCTGCGCACGCCGATCACGGGGTTCATGGGGTTGGAGTTCACATCGAGATCGGGCGCGAGATTGAAATTCACGCCAACGCCGCGCAGCTGCCGCGCCGTGATCTCCGCGGCGAGGGCAGCGTTCTCCGGCTTCCCGGTCGCGGCGAGGGCCATGCTGCCGGGGACGTTCACCGCGTCCCACGGAAGGCGCGTCACCATGCCGCCCTCCTGATCGATCGCGATGAAGGCGTCGTGCCCGGTCGCGCCGCGGATAAGCTCCTGAATATCC
>SFEJ01000058.1 GCA_004558035.1 Opitutia bacterium | reverse complement strand
GGAGCTCCCGGTTAAAGGCGCAGGGTTACCGCCGAGAGGCGGTTTTATTCATCAGACTTGGGAGTTTTCATCTGAAAACGGAGCGCTGATCGCTCGTCCCGTCGGGCGGAGAATAAGGCAATTGAAAGACGTGGATTTTTATCGCTACGATTTGGATAAAAAGACGTGGACGCCGCAAAATCGCGACGAATCGGAGAAGACGGAGCCGGACGTGCCGAAAAACGGCGGAGCTGATGCCGCGGTTCCGGAGAAAGCTTCGAAGGTCGCGTCCGAAGAAGCTCGAGATTCGCGTCTCGTTTTCGGGGCTGGCGCGGCGATCGTGCTTGCGGCGGGAACGGGAATTCTCCTGTGGCGACGGCGTCGCGGGAAGAAGAAGGCGTGATGCGTCCGCGCGTTTGCCCGCGTCTCCGCCGCGGGAACGCAAGAAAGCGAACAGGGATTTCCGGGATTTTAAGGGATTGGATTCATTCCCGCGGAGCGTCCCGCCGGCGAACGGGAAAAATATGCGCCCGCCGAAAAGAAAATCCCTTGAAATCCCCGCAATCCCTGTTGAAAAAGGGCGGTTCCCGTCCGAGGTTTTCGAAGGCAGGCGGGGCGCTTAATGAGGCGACGAGGTTATGGAGGTTATGAAGTTATGAAGTTGATTGCGTTTCGCTTTGTGAAAGAGTTTTCCGGAAATCCTTTCGGCGAAGCCGAGCGCAAAGAACCTCCATAACCTCATAACTCCATCACTTCATCACCTTTCCCGCGCCGCACCCCGCCCGCCCGAAAAAAATTTTGAAAAAATGCGTTTTGTAAGGATTCTGTGATAATTGCTCGACGCGCGTGTGGTAAATTATTTCCTGCGGACGCGGGAACGGTTCCCGCCGACGCGTGAAAATTCAATTCGACTGTCATGAAAGGCAAAATCTTCGGAGTGCTTCCGTTCGGAAGAATTCACGTTTTCCTGAGCGTCGCGCTCGCGGCGACGCTCACGGCGCTCTGCGTGTTCGCGGCGCGTTCCCGCGAAGCGCGCGTCCGCGCCGAAATCGGACGCGACGCGACGGAACGGCTCGGCGCCGCCGAGCGCGTCGCCGCGGAAACGCTGCGGGAAACGCGGGAACGCGCGGACGCCGTTCCCGTGGAAAAATTCGAGGCGCTCGCCGCCGAGAGCCCCGCGTCAGCGGCGTTCCCGCCGGACGCCGCCGTCGCCTTCGCCGCGTGCGCGCTCGCGTCGGAAATTTCGCCGACGCGCGAGTTCGCCGCCTACGGGCTCGCCGGGCTCGGCGAAGAAAAGGCGGCGAGTTTTTCCGGCGCGCCGAAGCGGCGTTTCTCGGGCGCGGGAATCGCCGAGTCGGAACGCGCGGAATTCGCGCGCGAGGCCGCACGATTCGCCGAGGCGCGCGTGCCGGGCGTCGCCGCGCTTGCGGAAACCGCGTTCACGAAAGATTCGTCGCGGGCGTCCGCGGAACGTCCGCGTTTCGGGCTCTGGTTCGGCGTCTTTCGCGGCTCGACGCCGGAGAGCGACTCGTATTTTTCCGGCGGCTTCCGTTTCGAGACGCGCGGCGCTTCCGTCGCGCTGATCCGCGAAATCCGCGCGCCGAAAATCGAACGCTGTATCCAGGGATTGCTGATGAACGCGGAGACGCTCGCGGCGCGGCTTTCCGAAAAAATCTCCGAAACGTTCCCGGGCGCGCGCGTCGAAATCGCTTCGGAAACGCGCGCGCGGACCGTCGAAGGTCTGCCGCTGACGTTTTCGCTTCCGCCGTCGGAAAACGCGCTCGCCGCGGAGAGGGAACTTTCCGCCTTCCGCGCGGCGCTCGCCGTCGTCTGGCTCGCGGGAACGCTTTTCGTCGCCGCGTTTTTCGCCGCCTTCGAGCACGCCCGGAGAGCCGCGCGGGAACGCCGCCTGTTTTCCGCCGCCGTCGCGCACGATCTGCGCGTCCCGTTCGCGCGCATCGACGCGCAGGTCGCCGCGCTCGTCCGCGCCGGCGCGTTCGCTTCGCCGAAGACGCTCGGCCTCGCGGGAAAGCTGCGCGAGAGCGTGCGCCACTTCGGCGTGTTTCTCGACAACCTTCTCCTCGCCGCGAAGCTCGAGCGCGCGGACGCTTCGCCGCCGTCGTTCCCGGACGAAGATTTCGGAACGCTCGTCGAGCCGATTTTCGAACGGCTGGAAGATTTTCTCGAAATCTTCGGCGTGGATTTCGCGACGGAAATTTCTCCCGCCGCCGCCCGCGCGCGCGTGCGCGTCTCGCCGGTCGCGCTGGAGCGCATCTTCGTGAATCTCGCCGACAACGTCGCCCGGACCGCGCGCGAAGACAGCGACGTCGTGCTGACGATTTCCGCGCACGTGAGCGCCGAGGGCAGGGCGCTGCAGATCCGCGTCGCCGA
>SFEJ01000021.1 GCA_004558035.1 Opitutia bacterium | reverse complement strand
TGCCTTGTTTTTTGCTTCGCTCTCCCACTTAAAAGCTTCGTAAGCGAAATTAATTGTAACTGTTTTTAAAAGAAGCTCCCAAAGTAGATTCACGGACTCGCCTTGACAGACTGAGTTTGATGAAACAAAGGCAGTTTCTATTTGCGTATTTTGCATGAAATCCGCAGCTTTTTTGAACCATCCAGCGACATAATCTAATTTTCCCCAATTTCTTGAAGGGTAAAAAACTTCTTCTAAATCTTTTGCTTGTTCTCTATTCCGCATAGCTTGTCCCACGAAGGGCGGATTTCCCATGATGAAGGAGAGTTTTTCGCGGGGGACGATGCTCGCCCAGTCGATGCGGAGGGCGTTGCCTTCGACGATGTTGGCGTAGGATTTGAGCGGGAGGAAGTCGAGCGGGCGGCGGACGATGTCTTCGGTTTCCTTGAGCATCTGGGACTCGGCGATCCAGAGGGCGGTCTTGGCGACGGTGACGGCGAAGTCGTTGATTTCGATCCCGTAGAACTGTCCGATGGAGACGCGGATGAGGTCGCCGGTGAGGTCGAATTCGATCTGGCGGGAACGCTCGCGGAGGACGTCGTTTTCGAGGCGGCGGAGGGAGAGGTAGGTTTCGGTGAGGAAGTTGCCGGAGCCGCAGGCGGGATCGAGGAAAGCGAGGGAGGCGAGGCGCGCGCGGAGGGCTTCGAAGCGGCGTTCGCGGGAACGCTCGACGGGCTCGGCGCGCGCGGCTTCGAACTCGGCGCGGAGCTCGTCGAGGAAAAGCGGGTCGATGACTTTGTGGATGTTTTCGAGCGAGGTATAGTGCATGCCGCCGGAGCGGCGGGTTTCGGGGTTGAGCGTGGATTCGAAGACGGCGCCGAAGATGGTTGGAGAGATTTCGGACCAGTCGAAATTTTCGCTGGCTTCGCGGAGGAGGAGCGAGCGGATGCGGTCGGTGAAGTTGGGGATTTCGACGTTTTCGTCGGCGAAGAGCCCGCCGTTGACGTAGGGGAAGGCGGCGAGCTCGGGGGCGAGGTAGGGATCGCGGTCTTCGGGGCGCGTGTCGAGGACGCGGAAGAGCTCGATGAGGGCGCGGCGCGCGTGCGGGGCGTCGTAGGCGCGGAGGTAGTCGTGGAAGGCGGCGTGCCTGCCGAAGATGCCGGCGTCTTCGGCGTAGAGGCAGAAGACGAGGCGGACGCAGAGAACGTTGAGGCTGCGGAGCGCGCGCGGGTCGGAGGGATCGCGGTATTGGGCGAGAAATTCGTCGTAGAGGAGCCCGACGAGCTCTCCCGCCTTGATGGAGATTTCGAACTCGCGGCGGGTGTTTTCGTCGCCTTCGTCCACGAGGAAGTTGAGGCGGTAGTATTCTTTCTCGAGATTTTCGAGGCGGACGATTTCGGGCTCGGCGTGGGGGCGCTCGAGGTCGTGAACGTGGAATTCGGCGAAGTTGCAGACGACGATCCATCGCGGGCGCGCGGAGTAAGGCAGCTCGGCGGCGTAACGCTTCGCCTGCTGGAAGGGCGTCAACAGCGAACCGTCGGACTGGCGCGCCGCCTTGCGGAGATCCTTGTCGGCGCCTTTCTGCTCGATGAGGACTTTGGTCGCGGGAATGGCGGCGTCGATGAAGCTCGTGTTCGCGAGCTGGATGCGGTTTTCGAAGGAGATGAATTTTTCGGGCTCGGCGACGCCGAAGACGTCGCGGAGAAGCGAGAGCCAGAAGGGCTGGGATTCGCCCTTTTCGTAGCCCTTGCCGCGCCAGAACTCGGCGAACGCCTTGGCGGCGGCGCGGCGGGCAGCTTCGGTCAGATTTTTATTACCGGGGGGGGTATGGCGACAGAGTTATCCATAAGGAAGAATTTTCAGGCTTTTGCGAAAATGCGCGCGGCGAGGAGGGAGGCGTGGCTCGGGAGCGTGAGGACGGCGGCGCGGACGGCGTCGGGCGAGAAATAAAACGCGAGGCGGCTCTTCGTCGCGTCCGCCGTTTCGCGGAAGCGCGTCAGCGCCGTGTAGAGCAGCGGGCGCGTGCAGAAGCCTTCGCGCGGCGAGGGCGGGAAGAACACGCAGAGGCGGGAAAATTCCGAGCCCTGCGATTTGTGGATCGTCGTCGCGTAGGCGCTCTCGTGCGGCGGCAGAAACGCCGTCGGGACGCGGCGCGCGTTCCCGTTCTCGTCGGCGAACCACGCGTAAAGGCGACCGTCTTCGCGGGAACGCAGCACGACGCCGACGTCGCCGTTGTTCAGCCCCTGCGCGGGATCGTTTTTCGTGACGACGATCGGGCGCCCGTGAAAATGCCCGTCGCCCGCGCGCGCGCCGGGAGCGAACGCCGCCTCCGCGAGCGCGTTGATCGTGTTTTTGCCGAACGCGCCTTCCGCCGTCGGCGTGAGCACGCGCGTCGTCTCCAAGAGCGCGAGCAGCGCGGCGGGATCGGCGTCGGCGGCGGGCGCGCGCAGCTCGGGCGGGAACGTCTCCGCGAGCGCGGCGAGGATTTTTTCGCGGCTTTTTTCCTTCCCGCAGTCGCCGAGAACGACGTTCGCGGGAACGCTTCCGCCGAGCGCGGCGAGCGCGCCGGGGGCGTCGCCTTCGAGCACGCGCCGCGCGAGGCCGCCGAGAAAGCTGTCCGCGCGGAAGCGGTGTCCGCATTCGAGCCGGGCGCGGCAGGGCGCGAGATTTTCCGCGGCGCAGAGCTCGCCGAAGACGCGCCCGGGCATCACGGATTCGAGCTGGTTCCCGTCGCCGAGCAGCACGAGCTTCGCGCGCGCGGGCAGCGCCCCGAGCAGCAGCGCCGCCATGCTCTGCGAAATCATCGACGCCTCGTCCACGACGACGAGATCGGCGTCGAGCGGCGCGGCGACGCGGAGGCGCTCCGGCGAAACGCCGAGGAGGCGGTACAGCGTCTTCGGTTCGAGCCGGGCGATCTTCCGCAGAGCGGATCGCGTATTTTCTTCGCGGATACGCGAAAAATCGATCGCGGCGACCTGGCCGACGAGCGATTCGCGGATGCGCGCCGCCGCCTTGCCCGTGGGCGCGGCGAGCGCGATCTTCGCGTCCGGATTTTCCGCGAGCACGCACGCAAGCGCGCGCAGCAGCAGCGTGGTCTTGCCCGTGCCCGGGCCGCCGGAGACGAGCGCCAGGCGCCCGGAAAGAATCCGCTCCGCGGCGGCGCGCTGTTCGTCCGCGAGCGCGAAGCCGAAGCCTTCCGCCTCGCCCGCGCGGAGCAGCGCCTTCGCGGCGTCGGAGACGGGCTCGGGCGCGCCGAGCCGGGCGCGGATCTCCCGGGCGATCGCGCGTTCCTCCGCGAGCCGGCGGCGGAAGTAGAGCGTCGGCGCGTCGGGCGCGGTCTCGGCGTCGAAGACGAGCGGCGCGGGAACGTCCTCGTCGGCGGCGGCGACGAGCGCCGACGCGCCGGGAACGCCGCCGAGCTCCCGCAGAAAGGCGAGCTCCCCGCGCGAGAGGCGCAGGCAGGTCGCGTTTTCCGCGTAAACGGCTTCGGCGAGGCGCAGCGCGAGTTTTTCGAGGCGCGCGACGCCGTCGGCGGGAACGCCGCAGTCGCGCGCGAGCGACGCGGTCTCCGCGGCGAGCCAGCGGGCTTCGGCGCAAAAAAGTTTCTCGAGTTCCGCGTTCATGCCTTCACGCCTCCTTCAAGCGCGAGCGCCGCCTCGAGCTCGTCGAGCCGGGCGTCGTCGAGCGAATCGTCGAAATGCACGGCGTTCCAGCGCACGAAGAAATACGCGACGCCGGCGAGGCGCGCGCCTCCGTTCCCGCCGCGCGTCTCGCGCAGCAGCCGCCTCAGCGCGATCGCGTAGATCGCCCACTGCAGCGCGTAGCCGCTTTCGACGATCTCGTCCTCGAGATTCCGGCACGTCATGAATTTCGCGCCTTTCTCCATGACGCGGTTGGTCTTCCAGTCGGCGATGAAATACGCGTCGCCGACGCGCGCGACGAGGTCGATGTAGCCGTGCATGAACCCGTCCGCGTCGAGCGCGCCGTGCGCGCGCCGCGCCCAGTGCGTCTCCGCGGTGCGCGCGTAGATTCCGCCCCAGCGCGAAAAGACGTCGTGAAGTTTTGAATACAGATCTTCCGTCCTGCGCAGGCGGAAGAAGAACTCGACTTCGCGGAGCGCGTCGCGGGCGACGTCGATCTGTTCGAGCCGGATTCCCGCCGGGCCGAAGGGCAGGCGGAGCGTCGCGTCGAACATTCCGGCGAATTTTCCGCGCGTCGCGGCGTCGTCCCGCCATTCCGGGAACGCGCCCTTGTTCTCTTCGATGAGCGCGTCGAGATTCCCGCGGGAACGAAAATCGAGCTTTTCGAAGATCGCGTGCACGAAGGTGCCGAAATGCGTTCCCGCAGGCAGGTCGCAGTGCGGCGGCGCGGGAAAGACTTCGTCCGCGGCGGGCGTCTCCGCGTCGGCGAAGCGCTCGGCGTCAGTCTCGTCGCGGGCGTTTTCGTCGTGCCCGCCGACGAGCCCGGAAAAGCTGTACACGCCCCAGGCGTCGTCGATCTTCAGGGCGTTCCCGCGCGCGGTCTCGGCGTCGAAGGCGCGCGATTTCGGGGCGTCCTCGGCGCGCGGCTCGAAGGGCAGGCGCGGGAGCGGCTCCGCCTCGTCCAGCGCGCGCCAGTGCGGGAGCGCGTCGGCGGCGGGCGCGATCGCGTTCTCGGGCGTGATCAGCCCGGCGGCGACGAGCAGGCGGCGCATGTAGGATTCCGCGGGCGCGTTGTACGACGTCGCCTGCGCGTGATAGACGACGGCGGCGAGGCGCGCGCGCGTGAGCGCGACGTAGGCGACGCAGGATTCGTTCAGCGCGTTCGCCTCGATTTCGGCGCGCTGGAAGCGTTTCGCGTTCTCGCGCGCGGCCGCCGTCCGCGAATTTCCGTCCTCGGGGCGCAGCAGCAGCTTCGCGCCGTCGGCGGATTCCGCGCGCACGTATTTCCGGCGCCGCTTGGAATCCCGAACCAGCAGCGGTCGGTCCCAGAGGCCCGGCAGAAAGACGAAATCGTATTCGAGCCCTTTGCTCTTGTGCATCGTGACGAGGCGCACGGCCTCCTCGTCGCCGCCGGCGCGCAGCGCGGTCTCCGCCGCGTCGCCGAAAGAGGCCCCGGCGCCGAAAACGCGCTCGAACAGCGCGCGCGGCGCGAGATTTTCGCGCGATTCGCCGCTCTGCAGCAGCTCGAGCACGTGGCGCGCGTTCGTCAGCCGCGCGGCGGCGTTTTCGAGCTTCGCGAGCGTTTCCGCGAACGCGTACGCGTCGGAGAGACGCGAGAACGCCTCGAAGACGCCGCGGCGTTCCCAGAGCTTTCCGCACTCGAAAAGCGCCTCGCGCAGGCGCGCGAGCCCGTCGGCGTTTTCCGCGCCCGGCGTCAGATCCGCGTAAAAAGTTTTCCCGAAGAACTGCGTCGTCGCGGCGCAACGCACGGCGGCTTCGTCCGCGGGCGCGAGCATCGCTTCGAGCACGGCGCGCACGTCCGCCGCCTCGCGCGTCTCGAAGACGGAGGTCTTCGACGTCGTCACGGCGGGAACGCCGGCGCGGACGAGCGCCTCGCGCAGCGTCTCCGCCTCGGAATTCTTGCCGACGAGCACGGCGACCGAGCGCGCGGGAACGCCCTGCCCGAGCACGAGCGCGCGCACGTCCTCGACGAGCCGGCGGCGGACCGCCGTGCGCGCCGTCTCGCCGTTGCCGGGAAAACCGACGCGGAGAAACGCCGCGGGCGCGCCCGTCGCCTCGCCTTTGTCTGCGGGCGGGCGCGTTTCCTGAAATTCGAGATGCCCGCCGACCCGCGCGTCCTTGAAGTCGCCGATCCGCGCGTCGAAGGCGAAAAGCTCGTTGAACGCGGCGATCGCCTCGGGCGTCGAGCGCCAGTTCGTGCCGAGCGTGAGCGCGTTTTCCGCGCTTTCGGATTCGATGCGTTCCCGCGCCGCGCGGTACGTGAAGACGTCGCCGCCGCGAAATTCGTAGATCGCCTGCTTCGGATCGCCGACGACGAAGAACGGCCGTTTTTTCCGCACGAAGACGCGCTCGAAAATCTCCCACTGCACGGGATCGGTGTCCTGAAATTCATCGACGAGCGCGACCTTGAAGCGGCGCGCGATCTTGTCGGCGAGCGCGGGATTTATCCGCAGCGCATCGCGCAGGCGCAGCAGCACATCGTCGAAGGAAAGCGAATCGCCCGAAACGCGGCGTTCGCGCCACGCCGCGAGCCCTTCCTCGAGAAACGCCCTTTTCCACGGCGCGGCGAGAGAGGCGTCGAAAGGCGTCTCGGGATTTTTCGCGAAAAGCGAAAGCAGCTCCGCGGCTTCGTCGACGGAAACGCGGGCGAAATCCGCGTCGCCGGCCAGGCGGCGGCGGCACAGCAGGCGCGCGGCGAAGCGGCGGATCGCGTCGCCGTCCTCCTCGACGGGCTTCAGCCCCGGCGGCAGCCCGCATTCGACACAGAAGTCGCGCAGCATCCGCATGCAGAAGCCGTGGATCGTGGACACGGCGGCCTCGTCGAACTCGGCGTCGGCGAGCCGCAGTGCGACGCGTTCCGCCGCGCTCACGGGAACGCGCTCGGCGGCGGGCTCGTCGAGCGCCTTGCGGACGCGGGCGCGCAGGCGCGCGGAAAGCTCCGCGGTCGCGGCTTCGGTGAAGGTGACGACGAGGATTTCGCGCGCGCGCGGCGGATCGGCGACGCGCGGCGGCGGCTCCGCGGACTCGGGCGCGTAAAACGCGTGCCCGCGCAGCAGCGCGAGATAGATTTCGGCGATGGTAAAGGTCTTGCCCGTTCCCGCGGAGGCTTCGATGAGCCCCGGGCGCGTGAGGGCGAGCAGCGGCGCGGTCGAGGACATGAGAGGAGAGTTTTTCGTGAGTCAGGAGAAAGACGGAAACGCGAAAGAGAGACGGCATCGCTGCCGCCTCTCTTTCGGATCGCGTTCGGCGGAACGCCGCGTCATTTCAGCGCGGCGAGCAGCGTGCCTTTCTGCTGAACGCCGACGAACTTCTGCGCGACTTCGCCGTTGCGGAAAATCAGCACCGTCGGGATGTTCTGAATCCCGAAGCGCGCGGCGATTTCCATCGATTCGTCGATGTTGACCTTGCAGATCTTCGCGTTCCCGCCGACCTCGTCGGCGATCTGGTCGATCGTCGGACCGAGCGCCTTGCACGGCCCGCACCAGGGAGCCCAGAAATCCACGAGCACGGGAACGTCCGCGGCGATCGCGGCGTCGAACGTGTCGTTGTCCAATTCGTTTACGTAAGGAGATGCCATAGTGAAAATAAAGCGTCGCCGAAGCGGAATTATTTGTATTCGCGCGCCATGAACTCGAGCAGCATCAGCACGAGGCCGGCGGCGGCGGCGAGGAAGAAGATCACGTCCACGGCGGCGGCGAGCTTGCCGACCGAATTCGGCGACTCGGCGCCGGACACCGCGGGAGCCTGAATCGGCGCGGACGCGGAAGCCGGACGCACGGCGACCGGCGGACGAACGAGCTGCGGACGAGCCGCGGAAGGCGGCGGGGGAGGAGGAAGGGGTGATGCCATGACTTTTCTTGTTGAGGGTTTAACGTGAATTCGTGCGGAAAATCTTACCCTTTTGCCCGCGGGAGAAAAGCACAAAATGCGCGCGGGAACGGCGTGCCCGTTTTCTTTCGCTCTCCGCTCCATCGCATCCTGCCGGCGAAATTTCCGCTGGCGAATTCCGAGGGCAAGCGGGACGCTTACCCTCCGTTCCGTTCCCGCGAATCTCCGTTCCGTTGTTTCTGCGTTCCTCTGTGTTAAAAAAGCCTAAAGCTTAAGGGTTAAAGCTTAAAAGAAACTTCCCGCGGACGGCTTCCCGAGGGCAATCGCGAGGCTTTCGCGTTGACATTTTGACGGACGCCAAAATGATTGGAGGCATGACGGAGACGACGAAGAAGAAGACCGCGAAGAAACCGCTGCCGGAGCGCGACGCCGAACGGCTCGCCGCCGTGTTCAAGGCGCTCGGGCACCCCGTGCGCGTGAAGATCGTCGCGGCGGCGACGGCGCGGGAACGCTGCGTCTGCGAGCTGCAGGAAATCGCCGGACGCGACATTTCCACGGTCTCGTCTCACCTAAACCTGCTGAAGAACGCCGGCATTCTCGTCTGCGAGCAGCGCGGCAGACAGGTCTTCTACTCGCTCGCGTGCCCGTGCCTCGCGGAAGTCTTCGCCTGCGTGCTCGCGGGCGGAAAACGCGCGTGAGCGTCTTTTCCGTTGACAACATTTTGATATTCTTAAAAATATAAAAATTATGAAGGACGTAATCACGATCTACGGAAGCGGCTGCGCGAAGTGCGCCGCGCTGGCGGAAACGACGCGCGAGGCGCTCGCGGAAATCGGTTCGGAGGCGGAAGTCGTCAAGGAGACCGACTTCGCGAAAATCGCGGCGGCGGGAATCGCGCGCACGCCCGCGCTCGCCGTGAACGGGAAACTGCTGTTTTCCGGGAAGGCGCCGGACAGGGAAACGCTGAAGGAGCTTCTGGCGGAACGCGTTTCCGACGCGAGCGGGAACGCCGCGGGCGCGTCATGCGCGTGCGGCGGGCGCTGTTGCGGAGGCGGCGCGAAGAATCCGCCGAAGAAGACGCTGCGGCGGCTGGTCGTCTGGGCGGTCGTCCTGCTCGCGCTGATCGCCGCCGTCCGCCTGTGGAACCGCGCCTCGCAGGGCGACGCGGACGTTCCCGCGCAGCCCGCCGCCGAGCAGCCCGCCGACGCGCGGAATCCGGCGTCGCGCTGCTGATTTTCTGAAATCATGAAAAACGAAGAACGAAAACCCTCGGCACGCAGGACGCTGCTCTTTCTCTGCACGGGAAATTCCTGCCGCTCGCAGATGGCGGAGGCGTTCGCGCGGCGGCGCTTCCCGGACGCCGACGTGTTTTCCGCCGGCATCGAAGCGCACGGGCTGAATCCGCACATGCTCGCCGTCATGCGGGAACGCGGATTTTCGATGGACGGGCACCGCTCGAAGACGCTCGCGGAACTGCCCGCGGGAACGCGCTGGGATCTGCTCGTCACCGTCTGCGGGAACGCCGAAAAATCCTGTCCGACGCTTCCCGCCGCGCGGCGCGTGCACGCGCCGTTCGACGACCCGCCCGCGCTCGCGAAAACGCTGCCGCCCGGCGCGGACGCGCTCGCCGTCTATCGACGCGTGCGCGACGAGATCAAGTCTTTCGTGGAAAGGCTCGAGCCGTGATCCAGGATTTCGCGGACTGGTTCGTTCACGACGTGCTGCTCTTTCCCGCGGGAACGCGGCTCGGCGACGCCGTGAATTTTTTCGTGTACGACACGCTGAAGATTCTCGTGCTGCTCTACGTCGTCAGTTTCCTGATGGGCGTCGTGAACGCGTTTTTCCCGATCGCGCGGGTGCGGAAATTCCTGGCGGAGCGCGAGCTTTTCGGCGCGCAGTACCTGCTCGCCGCGCTGTTCGGCGCGCTGACGCCGTTCTGCTCGTGCTCGTCCGTTCCGCTGTTCATCGGCTTCGTGCGCGGCGGGATTCCCCTGGGCGTGACGTTCGCGTTTCTGATCACGTCGCCGCTCGTCAACGAAATCGCCGTCGCGATGTTTCTCGGCGCGTTCGGCGTGAAGGCGACGCTGATCTACGCCGTTTCGGGAACGCTGCTCGGCGCCGTCGGCGGCTGGGCGCTCGGGAAAATGCGCCCGGAAAAATGGCTTTCGCCGTGGGCGCGGGCGGCGACGACCGGCGGCGGGAACGAGGCGCCCGCGGCGGCGGACGCGGAACCGGGCGCGCGTGCGCCGTTTCTCCGGCGCGTTCCCGCGATCGCGCGCGACGCGCACGGCATCGTCGTCGGCGTGCTGCCCTACGTGCTCGCGGGCATCGCGGCCGGCGCGGGCGTGCACGGCTTCGTGCCGGCGGGCTTTTTCGAAGACGTGCTGCGCGGCGGCGACGCGTGGAGCGTTCCCGCGGCGGTGCTCGTCGCGGTGCCGATGTACGCGAACGCGGCGGCGGTCGTTCCCGTGATTCAGGTCTTCGTCGCGAAGGGCGTTCCGCTCGGCACGGCGATCGCGTTCATGATGGCGACGGTCGGTCTGTCGCTCCCGGAGGCGATTCTGCTGAAAAGGGCGATGACGCTGAAGCTCCTCGGCGTCTTCTTCGGCACGGTCGCGGCCTTCATCGTCGCCCTCGGCTTCTTCTTCAACGCCGTGCTGTGAGCCCGCGAAACCGAACAGGGATTCCGGGAAAAATTCGCCGAAGAAGAAAATCGACTTTTCGGGCGGAGCGTGAATGCTTTCCGCTCATGAGACATTTTCCGACGAGCGAGGCGCGCCTGCGCGGTTTCCGCGAAGCCCTGCGGGGCTGGTTTCTGCGGGAACGCCGCGACATGCCGTGGCGGCGCGAACGCTCCGTCTATCGCACCGTCGTCTCCGAATTCATGCTCCAGCAGACGCAGGTGGACACCGTGCGGCCGTATTTCGAAAACTGGGTCGCGAAATGGCCCGACTTCGCGACGCTCGCCGCCGCGGACGAAGCCGACGTGCTCCGCGCCTGGGAAGGGCTCGGCTACTATTCCCGCGCGCGGAATCTGCACGCGCTCGCGAAGGAGATCGCCGCGCGCGGCGGCGCCGTTCCCGCGGACGCCGACGGCTGGCGCGCCTTCCGCGGAGTCGGCGCCTACACCGCCGCCGCGATCGCGAGCATCGCCCAGGGCGTCCCCGCCGCCGTGACGGACGGCAACGTCGTGCGCATTCTCGCGCGGCTTTCCGCCGACGAGACCGAGTTCAAGGACGGCGGCGCCGCCGTGAAGCGTTTCGCGCCCGAGGCGGAAAAGCTCCTTGATCCCGCACGCCCCGGCGACCACAACGAGGCGATGATGGAGCTCGGCGCGACCATGTGCACGAAGCGCAATCCGCGCTGCCTGCTCTGCCCCGTCGCCGCGTTCTGCGACGGCAGGGCGCTCGGCGAAGGCGTCGCGGCGCTCCCGCGCTTCGCCGCGCGCGCGACGAAGAAGGTGGACGTCGAACGCGCGTTCGCGCGCTTCGCGGACGGCTCCGTGCTCCTCGCGAAACCGCACGCCTCGGCGCGCCGCCTGCGCGAGCTTTTCGAGCTGCCGCTCTGGAGCGACGTCTTTCCGGACGCGTCCCCGCGCGCCGCGGACCTGATGTTGGAGGGGAAGCGCGGCATCGCGTCCGAGAGCATCCGCGAGCGCATCTACGCGGGCGCGCCACCGGAAGATTTCGCCGAGAAAAAGACGCTCTCGGGCGCGGCGCTCTTCCGCGTTCCCGCGGACGAGCTCGAAAAAATCACGCTCTCCGGCCCGCACCGCAAATGGCTCCGCGCAATCCGCGGGCGCTGAACGGCGCTTCGCCGGAAAATTTCCGGAACCCTTTTCGCGCCGCGGGATCCGGCGTCCGCGTTTTTCGATTTGAGAGCGCGTCTCGGAGCGTGCTATCCTGCCCGCATGAAGCTTCGCTTTTTACTTTTCCCCGCGCTTTGCGCGCTTGCGCTGACCGCATGCACCCGAACGCCTGAAGAACGGGACATCGACGTCGTCATCGGCGAATCCACGTTGGAGCCGGACAGCTTCATGAGCGACGCGCTGACGCTCCGCGTTCTCGGGCGCGGGCGCGACGCCGACGAGTTCGTCGCCCGCGACAAAGCGCTGGCGGAAGCCAAGGGGCGCCTTCTGCGCGAGCTGTGTTCCGAAATTTCGTTCGCCGAAAGCAACGACGGGCTCGGCGAAATGCGGGTCAAAAAAATTTCCGGCCGCATTGAAAACGTCGTCTGCGCGGGGACGCACACGCGGCGCAATCTCCGGACAGGAATCTACACGGTGGTCGTCGGGATCGAATTTCCGAGAAAAAATCTGCAGGACGAATCGATGAAAGTCGTCATCGAACGGACGGAGAATCATTCGGCCGCGGCGGGAATTCCCGCCGTTCCGCCGTCGGCGGCGTCGGGGAAAGTCGCCGTCAATCCGTTCGACTACATGGAGAGCGGGGAGAAGATGGGCGTCGTCGTTTACGCGGAAGCGGACGAAGGCGGGCGGCCGCGCATCCTCGGCGTCGAAAGCTGCGCCGTCGGCACGGGCGGTTATTCCGGATGCGCCTTCACTTACCGCACGACGGGCGACGCGGAATGCCACGCGCATTTCCGCGACAAGGTCCACGTCACGCGCGCGAACGGCGGCGGGCGCGTCATCGCCTGCGACGCGGACGGGAAATTCCGTTCCTGGGAACGCGGCGAATACGCGCCCGACGAGCATTTCGAAAAAGTCATTCGTCTGAACGCGTCGAAGGAGCCCCTGGTCGCGGTGCTGGCGCAAAGAAGCGCCGACGGCGGCTGGCGCTTTTCGCCGCTCGCGGACAGGGCGCTTCTGAAAACGGCGCTGGAGCTTCTGAAGAGCGCCGGGGAAACGAACGCCTATTTCGTGAGCCGTTACGGGAACGTATCCGGAAAAAACTGACGATTCGCGGCGGGAACGCCTTTTCGGATCTCCGCGCGCGTCTAACGAAAAACTAACGAAACGACAACACGGCGCGAACGCGGCGCGCGTATGCTGTGGGAACTTTCTTAAAAAAGCTATGATCAAAGAAATACTCACAAGCACAATCGCGACCGTCGCGGCGGTCATCGCCCTCAACGCGGAAGAAACGCTCAACGGCGCGGGCGCGTCGTTCCCGGCGCCCGTGTACCAGGCGTGGACCTACGCGTACTCGCAGTCGCAGGACAAGACGAAAGTCAACTACCAGAGCATCGGCTCGGGCTCGGGCATCAAGCAGATCGCCGCGGGAACGATCGATTTCGCGGGAACGGACAGCCCGCTCTCGGCCGACGAACAGGCGGAATCCGGCCTGATTCAGTTCCCGATGCTGACGGGCGGCGTCGTGGTCGTCGTCAACGTCCCCGGCGTGGCGAACAACGCGCTGAAGCTCGACCAGAGCACGCTCGCGGACATCTTCCTCGGGAAGATCACCACGTGGAACGATCCCGCGATCGTCGCGCTGAATCCGGGCCTGAAGCTCCCGGCGCTGAAGATCACGGTCGTGCGCCGTTCCGACGCTTCGGGAACGACGTTCATCTTCACGAACTACCTTTCGAAGATCTCCGGCGAATGGAAGGAAAAGGTCGGCGAAGGCAAGTCCGTGAACTGGCCGACGGGTCTCGGCGGGCAGAAGAACACGGGCGTCTGCGGCGCGGTCGCCAAGACGCGCGGCGCCGTCGGATACACGGAATTCACCTACGCGACCAAGGCGAATCTCGCCTGCGTCGCGCTGAAGAACAAGGCGGGCAAGTTCGTCGAAGCCTCGCCGGCGTCCTTCGTCGCCTCTTCCGCCGAAGCGGACTGGAAGAACGCGCCGGGCTACTACATGGAGCTCACCGACGCCGCGGGCGACAACGCCTGGCCGATCACGGCGGTCACCTACATTCTGATCCGCAAGGACGCTTCCGCCGAAAAGAAAAGCGCGCTGAAGGACTACTTCAACTGGTGCTTCACGACCGGAAGCGCTTCGGCGACGAAGCTCGACTACGTGCCGCTGCCGCAGAACGTCGTCTCGCTCATCAACGAAACTGCTCTGAAATAAGCGTTCCCGCGAGGGAATCCGAGAGCGCTCCCGCCTTCCGCGCGGGAGCGTTTTTTTTCGCGCCGCCGGGGCGCCGCGGCGCAATTCCGTATCCGGATTTCAACGACGCGCGAGCACGGCGACGTTTTCGATGTGGCGCGTCTGCGGGAACAGGTCGAAGGGCTGCACCTCCTCGAGCGCGTAGGCGCCGGAAGCGAGAATGCGCTGCAGGTCGCGCGCCTGCGTGTCCGGCCCGCACGAGACGTAGACGACGCGGCGCGGCGCGAACGCGAGCAGCTGCGCGATGAACGCCTCGTCGCAGCCGCGGCGCGGCGGGTCGATGACGAGCGCGGTCTCCTCCGGCGGGAACGGCACTTCCGCGAAGATGATCTCCGCCGAGCCCGCCGTGAACGCGCAGTTCGCGAGCCCGTTCGCCGCCGCGTTCTCGCGCGCCTTGACGACGGCGTCCTCGCTGACCTCCACGCCGAGCACGCGCTCGAAATGCTTCGCCGCGGAGAGCGCGAAGAGCCCGCTCCCGCAGTACGTGTCCACGAGATACCTGCACTCGCCGTTCCCGCGCGCCGCGCGCACGCCGAACTCGACGAACTCGGGCAGGATGAACGGGTTGTTCTGGAAAAAGTCTCCCGCGACGAATTTCAACGTGAGCGCGCCGACGCGCTCGGAGACGGGCGCCTTGTGGTCGGTGACGACGCCTTCGAGCGTCTCGCGCACGAGCATCGTCGCGCCCTTGCGGAACTCGCCCCGCGCGGCGCGGGCGCGCACGTCCTCGCGCAGGCGCGGGAGCGCGGCGTTCACGGCGTCGGTAGCGATCGGGCACGCGGGCACGTCGACGACGCGGCGCGCCGTTCCCGCGGCGAGAAAGCCGATCGGGAAATCCGCGTCGCCGGGACGCGGGCGCTCGAAGTGCGGCGTGATCTTCGAGCGGTAGCCGTAGCGCTTCGGCGAGCCGCGGCAGGGATTGACGGGAAAGGAGATTTTGCCGAGGCGTTCGAGCAGCTCGGCGACCTGGCGCGTCTTCCATTCGAGCTGCGCCGCGTAGTCGAGATTCTGATACTGGCAGCCGCCGCACGCGCCGAAGAGCGGGCAGAGCGGCTCGACGCGGTCTTTCGCGGGAACGAGAATCTCGACGAGGTCGGCGCGGGAAAAATTCTTCGCGTTGTGCCAGACGCGCGCGCGCACGCGCTCGCCGGGCAGCGCTCCCGGCACGAAGACGACCCAGCCGTCGCGCCGCGCGACGCCCTCGCCGAGATTCGTCAGCGTCGCGATTTCGAGCTCGAGCTCCTGGTGATACGCGAACGGCTCGGGCCTGAACTTCGCGGGAACGCGTGCGGGTTTGGGCTGAAAATCGGTCTTCATGCCGCCAATGAAACCACAGACGCCGAAAGGCGGAAAGCGAAATTCGCGCCGCGGGAAACGGAGAGCGCCGCGGCGTCAGGCGGCGAGCGCGGCGGAGAGGACGCCGGCGACGCGCGTCTTTTCGGCGGCGGCGAGAATTTCGCGCGCGAGCGGCTCGAGCGCCGCGCTCAGATTTTCGGGCGCGAGCGACTTCAGTTTTTCGCAGATCAGAAACGCGGAGCTGGGCGTTTCCGCGTTGAAGAGCATTTCGGTCGGGCGCCGCGCGAGCAGCGCCGAGGTCTCCGCGTCCTTTCCGCAGATCGGGAAACAGCCGCAGGCGACGGCGAGCGCGACGAGCTGCGGGAACGCGCTTTTGCGGACGCGGCGCGGCGCCACGAGAACGCCGAGAGCTCTCAGCGCGGCGGCGAGCTCCGCGTTCCCGCCGGGAGGCGGCGCGAACGCCGTGCGCGGCGCGAGCGCGGGGTGGCTCCGGACGCGCGCGACGATTTTCTGTCCCGCCGGCGAAGAGACGTCCGCGAAGACGCGGAAGCGGCATTCCGGATTCCGCAGCGCCTCGAACGCGAAAATCTTCAGCGCGGTCTCGAGCTCCTCCGGCTCGGAGTCCGCGTCGCCGAAACAGCCCCAGAGATTTTTCCGCGCGGGAGCGCAGGGCTTGAAACGGAAAATCTCGGCGTCGATCGGCGGCGGCGCGACGAACGCGTCCTTCAGGCGCGGGAACGAGCGCGCGTTGCGTTCCCGCAGCGTCTCGTCGGCGAAGACCGCCGCGGAAACGCCGGAAAGGACGTCGCGGTGCGCGGGATTTTTTTTGTACGCCAGCTTCACGCAGGTCGAGGCGACGAGTCGGCGCGGCAGGGGGCCGCGTCGCGCCTCCGTCCACACGGGATCGCAGGCGGGAAATTCGCGCGGCCAGTCGGAAAGCACCCAGGCGACGACGCGGCGCGCGCGCGGGAGCGCCGGCGTCCATTCGGCGGCGGAAAGCCCTTCGACGTCGCCGAGCAGAAGCGCGTCGGACGCGGAGGCGGCGCGCCCGAGCGCCTCCGCGACGGCGGCGGAACCGGTCGTGACGCGCCCGCAGGCGGCGAAGAGATTGTCGCGGAAGGCTTCGCGCGCGGTCAGCCGATTTTCGCGCGTTTCACCGGCGCGAGGCCCGGCGCAAAAAAAAACGGACGCGCCGGCATCCGCGAAAACGCCGAGCGCGTCGAGCGCCTCGTGAAAGGCGAAATCCGTCGCGCCCGCGCGTGAAGCACCCGCGGACGCGGCGGAAAGCACTGTGAGTCTGGGCGCCATCGGAAAGCGGCGCGTTCCCGCGCGGCGGACGCGCCGCCGACGGCGGGAACGGCGTGGCTCAGAAATCGTCTCCGCCGGTCGCGCTGAACGTGACGTTCGTGACCTTCGCCTTCGCGAGGACGTCGAGCACGTTCATGATGCGGTCGTATTTGACGGTTTCTTCCGCGGCGACGGTGACGATGATCTTCTGCCCGGACTGGCTCGTGGCGTCCGCGAGCTGGCGCATGCGGACGTAGAGCTCGACGAGCTTCTTGTCTTCGGGGCCGGCGAGAGGCTCCTCGTCCAGCGAGACTTCGCCGACTTCGCTGATGCCGATGGTGACTTCCTGCGGCGGCTCGGAGGCGTCCGCGTTGGCGGACGACTCGACGCTGCCGGGGAGCGTGGTCTTGATTTCGTACTCGATCTTGATCGTTCCCGCCAGCACCATGAAGTAAAGGAGAATGACGAAGACGACGTCGAGCATCGGCGCAATCTGGAAGCCGAGGTTGGGAGTTTCTTCCGCTTCTACACGTTTCATGGGGCGTCAGTCCTCCTTGTTCATGCCGGTGAAGGCGATGTTGTCCATGCCCGCTTCCGCCGCGAGTTCGAGGATCTGGCTGATGTATTTCGCCGTCACCTGCCTGTCCGCGCGGATCAGGAAGCGGATTTCGGGATCGATTTCCTTGGTGTAGGGATTGGTCGCGCGGGAGACGATTTCCTGAATCGTGTCCTCGCGGCCCTGCTCGGTGATGTCCACCGGACGGTCGTCGATCTTGACGACGGGTTTTCCCAGCGTCGCGTCCCAGCCGACGTTGAAGAGCACGGCCTTCGCCTTGGTCTTCGGGTCCGGCTGGTCTCCGTTCGCGGCGACGGGCAACGTGATGCTGTTGTCGATCTTCAGCATCTGCGACGTCGAAATGCTCATGAAGAAGATGAGCAGAACGAAGAGCACGTCGAGCATCGGCGCAATCTGGAATTCCGGTTCCCCGTTTCCTCCTCCGCTACTTGCCATGGTTTATCCTTCTTTGAAAAGTTCACGAGCCGCCGTTGCGGGAACGGCGTCAGGCTTTCGGGGCTTCTTCGGCGGGCTTTTCGCCTTCGGGGAGCGCGGCCGCTTCGGCGGGCTGCTGTTCCGCGCCTTCGGCGGGAGCGACGGTCCAGCTCGGAGCCGCGGCGTAGATCTCTTCGTCGCCGACGAGGTAGCCTTCGAACTTCTCGTACGGCATCTTGCGGAAGAGCCCCGTCACGACTTCCTGCAGGTCGTGAATGACGGACGTGATGCGGTTGCGCAGCAGGTAGAAGAAGAAGAACGCGGGAATGGAGACCGCGATGCCGGACGCCGTCGCGACGAGAACTTCACCGATGTGCGCCGCGAGTTCGCCCGCGCCGCCGCCGCCGACGCCTTCCTTGCCGAGAGCGCCGAACGCGCCTTTCATACCGGTGACGGTGCCGAGCAGACCGATCATCGGACCGCAGACGCCGATGACGGAAAGGTAGGAGATGCGGGCGTCGAAGCCGGACTTGATGCGGGAGATTTCCGAGAAGATCGCTTCTTCCGTCATCGTCTTGCCGTCGGGAAGGAACGCGACGCCGACACGGACGACGTCCGTCAGCGACGAGGGATTCGCGCGGCAGTATTCATAGGCGCCGCGGTAGTCGCCCGCCTGGAAGAGCGAGCGGATCTGCGCCACGTGCTGCGGCGGGAACATGTGCTTGATCGTCGAACGCATGAAGCCGTCCACCGTGAGCCACACGAGGGCGATGGATCCCGCGAGCAGGAACCACATGACCCAGCCGCCCTGCGCGAGCGTGTCGATGAAGGTTTCCGTGCGTTCGCCTTCGGCGGCGGCTTCGGCGGTTTCGGCCGCGGCTTCCTGCGCGAAGACGGCGACCGGGGCGAACACGGCGACCGCGACGAACAGCGGGAGGAGGGTTTTGATGAGCTTGAGCAATTTCTGTTTCATAAGTCGGATTGTTTTTGGTTTTCTGATGTAAAGGTGGTCGTGAGAATCATTCGTAATCGGAATCGTCGGAGGTCGTCGAGTCGTCCGTGTAGGAATCGTCGTCGGAGCCGCTTCCGCCGGATTCGCCGTCCTCGGCGTCCGGATTTTCGATCTGCGAGGTGACGGCGGCGCGCTTCGCGGCGCGTTCCTCCATCGATCCCGCGGCCTCGAGCGCGTCGCGCTTGTGCTTCGGGAGCTCCTCGAAGGCGACCTTAGCCTCGAGCGACATCGGGTACTCGGTGATGATTTCCGTCAGGTACTCTTCGGCGTATCCGGAGAGATTCATCGCGCGCAGCTCGGGCTTGTCCATGCGCTTCAGGCAGCGCGCGACGGCGAGCTTCGCCGCGGGAACGAAGGAAGCCTCGTTCCCGTAGAACACGGGAATGCGCAGGAAGACGTTGAGCGCCTCGTCGTAGCGCGCGAGATTGTAGAGCGCGTTGCCCTTGATGATGTGCAGGCGCGCGAGCATTTCCGTGTTCGTCTGCCCGCGGATCATTTCGTCCGCGGAAACGAGCACGGCGGCGTTTTCGCCGCGGCGCACGAGCTGATTCAGGCGCGCGAGCTTGATCTTCTGCGGCAGCCCTTCGATGAGCTGATAGCCCGGCGTCGCCTCGATCTCGCCGATGAACATGTCGAGAATCGAATCGTTCGCCTGCTGGTCGAGCGCGTCGAGCTTGATGACGGCAGCGCGGATCCACGGCGAGCCCTCGACCGTCTTCAGCGGCGCGAAGAAGGCGAGAAAACGCTCCGCGATGCCGAGCGCGCCGGAGGGATTGCCCCGCAGGAGCTCCGCCTGCGCCTCTTCGAGACGCGGATCCTTGTCGGGCCAGCCGATGCGCTGAGCCTGCGCCAACGGGAACGAGCGCACGGACTCGGCGTCGCGGACGACTTCCTTCTTTTCGACGTAGTAGCCGCCGCGGTCCTCGATGACGTTCGCGTTGCCCTTAAAGCGCGTGGCGCGCTTCTTTTCTTCCGGCGGGAACAGGAACGGCGGGTAGTTCGTCTTCCAGACCTCCTTGCCGGAGAACTCGAAAGTCACGGAGGGCGTGCGCGTCTCCTTCTTGGCTTTCTTCTTGGACTTTTCGGCGGCGGGCGCGGAGGCGGCCTCCTGCGCGAAGGCGGGAAGCGGCAGCGCGGCGACGAAAAGCGCGACGGCGATGTATCGGAAAATTTTGTTCATTGCGGAATGTTCCTCCAAGAGATTATTTCGCGGCGGGCGTTCCCGCGGGAGCGGCCGGAGCCGCCGCCGGCGTTTCCGTCGGGGGCGTGTAGGGCAGCTTCAGCGCGCGGCGGGCGGCTTCCTTGGCGGCGTCCGTTCCCGCGAAGCGGTGCTTCGGCTGCGACATTTCATAGTAAATCTGCGCCGCGGCGTCGCGCTGGCCGAGCTTTTCCTCGAAGAGGACGCCCGCGCGGAGCATCGCCGGGGCGGCAAATTCCTTCCACTTGCCCTGCGTCAGATAGCAGTTGCGGTAGTACGTGACCGCCTCGTTCGGCTTGCCGCGGGCTTCTTCGAGCTGACCCTTGTAGTAGAACGCCTGCGCGTGCCCGCCGGCGTACTTCCAGTCCTTGACGGCGAGAACGAAGTTGAGGTCTTTCAGAGCCCGCTCGAACGGATCGGAGATTTCGAGCTGCGCCGCGTCCGCCTTCGGCAGACCGATGAGCGCGCGGGCGCGGCCGATGCGCAGCGCGAGCTCCTCTTCCCCGTACACGCCGTTTTCAAGCGCGTCGTTGAACGTCTCGTAGGCCTTGCGGAATTCCTTGCGGTCGAGGCAGATCTTGCCGATGCCCGCGAAGCCCGAGTCCGCGCGGTAGGCGCTGCGGTAATTGTCCATCAGGTAGCGGTAGAACGGCTCCGCCTTGTCGAGCTCGCCCGAGTTGTAAAGGAAGTTGCCGACTTCGGCGAGAATCGTCGGGCCGAGCTCGTCCGGCTTGTAGGTCGCCGCGATGTTGCGCATGTAGCGCGCGTATTCCGAATCGTTCCGCGTGAGCTGGTAAATCATCGCGCGGGCGAAGGCGCCGCGGGCGAGCCCGATGAGCGTCGGCTTCTCGGCGTTCGGATCCTTCCCGTCGAGCTTGAGCAGCGCGAGCATTTCCTCCGCCGCCTTCGCGGGCGTGTAGATGCTTTCCGGCGGCGGGATCGGGGGAAGCGTGACGACGGGCGCCGGCTGTCCGTTCTTCTCGGCTTCGGCGGCGGCCTGCGCCGCGGCCTCCACGCGCTTCTTCGCGTTTTCCGCCTGGCGCACGGAGAGCATGGACTCCTTGGCGAGGCGCGAGGCGAGGCGATAAATCAGCTCTTCGACGTTTTCCTGCGCGGGATCGTTGATGTTCTTCAGAATCGCCGCCGCGAGGATGCCCTTCGCGTCCTGCTTCGCCTTTTCCTTGGCGTCGTCGCCCTGCGTCCGCGCGAGGCGCTCGGTGTAGCTGATGCGCTTGTCGAGATACAGCAGCGCTTCGGACGAATCCGGATTCCAGTCGTAAAGCGTGTTGTAGAGATCGAGCAGGCGCTGCCATTCACCGCGGCCGGCGAGCAGCTTGTCGAGTTCTCCGGTGGCGACGCGGAGCGTGTCCGGGTTGTTGCGCGCCGTCTTCGCGGCGAGCATGTAGGCGCGGATCATGTCGTTGGTCGCGCGCTCCTTGCGGGCGGCGTCGTGCTCGGGCATCTTCCCGCGCTTCGGCGGCTTGATGCCCTCGGCGATGCGCTTGTAGGAGTCCGCGAGCAGCGTGTAGATTTCCGGGCGCTGGTTCTGCACCGACGCGATCGCGTCCTCCATGTTCTCCTTGCGGAACGGCAGCGCGTCCTCCTTGCGGACGGGAGCGATGAAGTTCTCGTTGAGCAACGTCTGGTCGGTGACTTCAAAATAATCCTTCAGCCACGCGCGGCAGTCGCCGAAGACTTCCTCGAGATTTTCGAGGTCCTTCTTCTTGTCCTTGTAGCGCGCGCCGAATTTCGCGATCGCCATGCGGTAACGCGCGTCGGGAACGAAAATGCCCTTCGGGTGGTCGGTCACGTAGCTCGTCATCGCCTCCTTGGTTTCCTTGTAGAAACCGCTGAAGAAGTAGAGCAGCCCCTTGCGGTAAAGCATTTCCTCGACCTGATTTTCGAACGCCTTGCGGCCTTCGCCGTAGTCCTTGACGAACTGGTCGATGAGCGCGATCGTGTCCTGCGTCGCCTGCGTCAGCTTCGGCACGTAGCCGGGCTTGCCCATGCCGGCGATGTCCTCTTCCTTGACGCCGAGACCCCACGGGCAGCGCGCGAACCACGCCGTGATCGTGTACCAGTCGAGCTCGCACTTCGTCCCGATTTCGAGATTGGGCACGTTCTTCTTCGCCCAGGTGAAGTTTTCGATCGCGGAAATGTAATCGCCCTGCTCGAACGAAATCTGCCCCAGCATGAGCGCGATTTCGCCGATCTCCTCGCCCTTCGGGAACTTCTCGATGTATTTCTTGCACTGCGTCTGCGCTTCAGCGCTGCGGCCGAGCTGGCGCAGACACGCGATGTAGTAATAGGTCGCGAGCGTGATCTTTTCGAAATCCTTGTGGTTGGAGACGATGTCCTCGAAGGCGACGTAGGCTTCCCACGGGCGGCGCATCGAAAGCAGACACGCGCCGATGCGGAACGAGATGTAGGCGTCGTAGTCCTTGTTGTTCTCGAATTCCGTCTTGAAGCTTTCGAGCTCGTCGAGATTGCCCTGCAGTTTTTCGAGCTGGGCCGCCTGATCGTCGTTCGGCTCCGGAACCTTTTCCTTGAAGACTTCGAGCTTCTTGCGCGCCGCGTCGATCGCGGGAGCGAAATACGTGAGCAGCGCGTTCTTGCGGAGCACGCCCTGGTAGCGCGCGAGCGCCTCGCGGAAAAGCTCGCGCTGCTGGTCTTCCTCCGACG
Source organism: Opitutia bacterium (assembly GCA_004558035.1). GTDB lineage: Bacteria > Verrucomicrobiota > Verrucomicrobiia > Opitutales > UBA953 > Spyradosoma. Next base: position 18,226 of record SFEJ01000021.1, on the reverse strand, counting down.
TGTCCATCGCCTGCTGGAAATAGCTGTCGCCGAGCCCGAGCCCCTGGTAGTTCGAACGGATCACGCTCGCGGGATCCTTCGTTCCCGCGCTGTCGATCTCGTTCTTGAGCGCTTCGGCTTCGCGGCGCTTGCCCTGCTTCTGGTAAACCTGCACGAGGCGCTGCTTCGCGTCGATCGCCTCAGGCGTGTTGCCGATGCCCGCCGTCAGCTTCTTCAGCAGCTCCTCCGCCGTCGCGAGCCCCTGCTTGATCTTTTCATCGTCGCCGGTCTCCTCGGCTTCCTTCTGAATGACTTCCGCGCGGAAAACGCCCATCTTCAGCCGCTTCGCCGCGGGAAGCGACGCAAGCTTGCTCAGCCGCGTGAGCTGGTCGCGCGCGTCCGCCCATTTCTTCTGCTGAATGTACACGTCCGCGAGCGTGACCATCGCGTCGGTCAGATTGGCGCGGATCTCCTCGTCCTGCTCGTCCTTGTAGATCGCGCAGAAATCCTTGAGCGCGATTTCCGCGTTCGCCCAATCGCTCATCTGATAATAGGCGTTGGTGAGCGTGAAATCCGCGAGCGCGCGGTTCTTCTGCGGCAGGCGGTCCCAGAAGCGCGATTTGTAAAGTTTCAGCGAATCGACCGCGCCCTTGTAGTCCTGCGCTTCCATTTTTTTCGTGATGTCGGCGATGAGCGACGTCATCGTCACCTTTTTCGGCGCCTGCTGCGCGAACGATTCCGTCGGAGCGGACGCGGCCGCGAGCGCGACGAGAATCGCGAACAGCGAAGCTTTTGCCAAAGAAAACGTGCGGGATTTTTTGAACATGGTCTTGAGGTAAATTGGGGGATGCGCCCTCGCGGACGCGGGGACTTCGTAAAATTCTGAACGAATTAAAACCGAACGGACGCGGAACGACAATTTAAAAATGCGACCGACGCGAAAGACCGCGAAGCGACGGAAATGATGCGGCTGTAGAAATCGGTCGCGCCGACGGCGCCTCGCGACCTCCCTCAGAACCGATACGAAAAACCGACTTCCACGGCGCTCACCGAAGTCTCCACGTCGCCCCAGTCCGCCGCGGTGGAGATCAGCGACGGCGCCATGTAGGCGAAGCGGTAGGCGACGAAGACCGCGAAATTCTTGTTCAGCATGAATTCGGCGTAGGGCTTCACGGAAAGCACGGTGTTCATCGTGCCCTCCGAATCGCTGCCGCCGTCCTCCTTGTCGCGCCGGAAATGCGTCGCGCCGACGAGCCCGTAGCCGAACACGCAGCCGAGCTCGAAGCTGCGGGAAAAATCGTAGGCGCATCCGGCACAGAGCATCAGATTCAGCGTCAGGATCTCGGAATCGCGCCCGCCGTCCTCGCCCTTCGCGGAAAAGCCGAAAAGCTCGCCGCCGAGCAGAAACTTGAAGTCCGGCTCGTCGGAATTCATCTGCAGCAGCGCCGACGCGCTCGCGCCCCAGCCGTCGCCGCCGGAGACGTCGCCCGTCATCCCGAACGCGCGGAACGGCGCGACGGCGACGCGCAGCGTGCTCTCGCGCGGGCTCTCGTCGAAATCCCTGCGCGCCTTTTCGCTCCTGGCGGCGCCGCTCGACTTCAGCGTCGCCTCGAGATCGTAATTCGGATCGTGCCTGCCCCAGACCTTCCCGGAAGCGGACTCGTCCTCCACGGAAAACGCGGGAACGGCGAGCGCGGCGGCGCAAAGACAGACGGCGGCGGAACGTGAAAAATTCATGCACGCGAAAAAATCCCAAAACCGCCCGAAACGCAAGCGCGGGAACGCGAAGAGCCGCTCGCCCTTCTCCGCGCTCCCGCACCATTCTCCGCTTTTCATTTTTCGGTTTCCGTGGTCAAATATGCGTCCAATGACGATGCGACGAGGACTTTTCATTTCCTTCGAGGGCGGCGAGGGCGCCGGCAAAACGACGCAGATCGAGCGCCTCGCGGCGTTCCTGCGCGGGCGCGGACGCGAAACGCTCCTCACGCGCGAGCCGGGCGGAACCGCGCTCGGCGAAGACGTGCGCAGGATTCTGAAATTCGCGGACTACGGCGACGCGCTCGCGCCCGAGACCGAGGCGCTGCTTTTTTCCGCGGCGCGCGCGCAACTCGTCCGCGAGGTCGTCGTTCCCGCGCTCGAGCGCGGCGCGTGCGTGATTTCCGACCGCTTCACGGATTCGTCCGTCGCGTATCAGGGCGCGGGGCGCGCGCTCGGCGTTCCCGCGATCGAGGGCGTCAACGCGTTCGCGACCGGCGGCCTCGAGCCGGACTGGACGGTGCTTCTCGACCTGGATCCCGAGCTCGGTTTCGCCCGCGTGCGTTCCCGCGCCTCCGAGGACGCGGGCGGGAAGACCGACCGCATGGAGACGATGCACCTCGATTTTTACCGCCGCGTCCGCGAAGCCTATCTCGAGCTCGCCGCGCGGTTTCCGCGCCGCATTTCCGTCGTTCCCGCGGACGCGGACGCCGACGCGATTTCGGAGAAGATTCGCCGTGAGTTCCTCGAACGCTTCGAATGACGCCGCCGCCGGTTCCGCGGGGAAGATTTCTCTGCGCGGGGTGCGCGAGCACAATCTCAAGAACGTGTCGCTGGACGTGCCGCACGGCGCGCTCACCGTGTTCACCGGCGTTTCCGGTTCGGGGAAATCCTCGCTCGCGTTCGACGTGATCTTCGCCGAGGGCCAGCGCCGCTTCATGGAGTGCATGAGCGCCTACGCGCGCCAGTTCGTCGAGCAGATGCCGCGCCCCGACGCCGACGCGATCGACGGCCTGCCGCCGACCGTCGCCATCGAGCAGCGCCTCACGCGCGGGAGCGCGAAGTCCACCGTCGCGACCGTCACCGAAGTCGCGCAGTATCTGCGCCTGCTGTTCGCGCGCATCGGCGTGATGCACAACCCGGAGACGGGCACGCCGCTCGTCGCGGGAACGCAGGAACGCGTGCTCGAGCGCGTGCTCGCCGCCGCGGAAAAGGCGAAGCGCGCGGGCTCGCTGCTGCTCGCGGCGCCGCTCGTGCGCAACCGCAAGGGGCACCACCGCCCGCTCGCGGAATGGGCGTTCGAGCACGGCTACACGCGCCTGCGCGCGGACGGCGAGCTCGTCCCGACCGCGAACTTCACGCCGCTCGACCGCTACCGCGAGCACGACGTCGAGGTCGTCGTCGCGGCGTTCCCGTCGCCGGATTTTGACGCGAAAAAATCCGTCGCCGAAGCGCTGCGCGTCGGCAAGGGCGTGTGCGCGCTGCTGGATTCGCGCGGGCGCGCGCTCGAATGGCTTTCGCGGGAACGCATCGACCCGCTCACGGGCGAATCGTTTCCGGAGCTCGATCCGAAGAATTTTTCGTGGAACTCGCCGCGCGGCTGGTGCCCGGAATGCCGCGGGCACGGGCGCGTCGTCGAGAGCTGGGGCGCGGAGGAGGGCGCGCTGAACGACGACGCGCTCGCCGACAAGGTTTCGAAAAAAATCTGTCCCGCGTGCGGCGGCGCGCGGCTCAATCCGCTCGCGCGCGCGGTGCGGATTTTCGCGGACGCGGAATGCGGCGCGGGGACGTCGTTCTCGCTGCCGGAGCTGCTCGCGCTCCCGCCCGCGAAGCTGCTCGACGTGCTGGAGCATCTCAAACTGAACGCGCGCGAAAAGGCGATCGCCGCGCGCATCGTGCCCGAGGTGCGTTCCCGCCTGCGTTTTCTCGACGGCGTCGGTCTGGGCTACCTCACGCTCGAACGCGCGAGCGACACGCTTTCCGGCGGCGAGGCGCAGCGCATCCGCCTCGCGGCGCAGCTCGGCTCGAATCTTTCCGGCGCGCTCTACGTGCTCGACGAGCCGAGCATCGGGCTGCACCCGCGCGACAACGCGCGCCTCATCGAATCGCTGAAGAATCTGCGCGACCGCGGGAACACCGTGCTCGTCGTCGAGCACGACGAGGACACGATGCGCGCGGCGGACAACGTCGTTGATCTCGGCCCGGGCTCGGGAACGCAGGGCGGCGAAATTCTTTTTTCCGGCCCGCCGAAAAAGCTCGAACGCGCGCTCGCGGGGAAAAATTCGCTCACGGCGAAATTCCTGCGCGAGGGCATCGCGCACCCGATGCGCGGCTCGCGGCGCCCCGTTCCCGCGCGCGGCGGCGATTTCGTCGAAGTGCGCGGCGCGCGTCTGCGCAACCTGAAGAACGTGAACGTGAAGTTCGCCGTCGCGCGGCTCAACGTCGTGTGCGGCGTTTCCGGCGCGGGCAAATCGACGCTCGTGTCCGACCTGCTCGCGCCCGCGCTCGCGTTCGCCGTCGCGAAGAAGCTCGACGTGCTCGACGGCGCGCGCGCCCTGCGGGAACACGTGATCGACGACGATTCCGGCGCGCCCGCGTTCCGCGAACTGCGCGGCGGGAAATTCTTCCGCCGGCTCGTCGTCGTCGATCAGGAGCCGATCGGCAAGACTTCGCGCTCGACTCCCGCGACCTACATCGGCGCGTTCGACATCATCCGGCAGGTCTTCGCGGAGCTGCCCGAGTCGCGCATGCGCGGCTTTTCCGCAGGCTTTTTCTCGTTCAACACCAAGGGCGGGCGCTGCGAGACCTGCGCGGGCGCGGGGCGCGTGAAGCTCGAAATGAACTTCATGCCCGACGCCAGCGTCGTCTGCGAGGACTGCGCGGGAACGCGCTATTCCTCCGCCGTCGCCGACGTGCGCTGGAACGGGAAAAACATCGCCGACGTGCTCGCGATGACGTTCGCCGAGGCGGCGGAATTTTTCGCGTTTCACAAAAAACTGCAGGAAATCTGCGCGCTCATGGTCGAGTGCGGGCTGGGCTATCTCACGCTCGGGCAGAGCTCGCCGACGCTCTCCGGCGGCGAATCGCAGCGGCTCAAGCTCGTGAGCGAGCTCGTCGGCGCGCTCCCGTCGTGGCGGGAACGCATGGGCAAAACGCCCGCGGGAGCGCCGCGCAGGAACTGCTACATTCTCGAAGAACCGACGATCGGGCTGCACCAGGCGGACTGCGAAAAACTGCTGCTGCTCCTGCACCGGCTCGCGGACGAAGGGCACACGGTGATCGTCGTCGAGCACCATCTCGACGTGCTCGCGGAGGCGGACCGCATCGTCGAAATCGGGCCCGACGGCGGGAACGCCGGCGGCCGCGTCGTGTACCAGGGCGACGTCCCCGGCCTCGCCGCGCTCCCGCCCGAGCTCTCTCCCACCGCGCCCTTCCTCGCGAAGCTCCTTCGGAGCGGTGGAGGGTGTAATGTGTAGGGTTTATTCTATCCGTTATCAGTTATCCATTATCCAATGGTGTAAGGTTTATAGTTTATGGTTTAGAGTTTATTTCCTTACACCTTCCGCCTTCCGCGCTCCGCGTTCCCGCGAAAATTTTCGTGGAAAAACGCGGGCGCGCGGCGTGTAATGGCGGGATATGATTTGGTATCCGTATCAGCAGATGAAGACGATGGACGCGCCCTACGAGGTACTCGACGCCGAGGGCGTTTACCTGCACACGAACGCGGGAACGCTGATTGATTCGGTCTCGTCGTGGTGGAGCGTGATTCACGGCTACCGCCATCCGGAGCTGACGGCGGCGATTCGCGCGCAGGCGGAGAAGTTTTCGCACGTCATGCTCGGCGGGCTCACGCACGAGCCCGTGCGGCGGCTCGCGGACAAGCTCGCGGCGTTTCTGCCGGGCGATCTGGACTACTGCTTTTTCTCCGATTCCGGGAGCGTCGGCGTCGAAGTCGCGCTGAAGATGGCGCTGCAGTACTACGTGAACCGCGGCGAGACGCGGCGCACGAAGGTGCTCGCGCTCACGCACGCGTATCACGGCGACACGTTCAAGGCGATGGAGGTCGGCGACGACGAGGATTACCACTTCGTGCTGAAGGCCTACGGGAAAAGCCCCAACGCGATTCACGTCCCGACGGAAATTCCCGCGCTGGAACGCGCGTTCGCCGAGCACCACGCGGAGCTCAACTGCTTCATCGTCGAGCCGCTGCTGCAGGGCGCGGGCGGCATGCGCATGTACGACGTCGCCTTTCTGAAGCGCGCGCGCGAGCTCTGCGACGCCTACGGCGTGCTGCTGATCTTCGACGAAGTCGCGACCGGATTCGGGCGCACGGGCAACCGCTTCGTCGCCGATCTCGTCCTGCCGGACATCATCGTCCTCGGCAAAGCGCTGACGGGCGGCTGCATCGGCCACGCCGCAACCGTGGCGAACCGCAAGGTTTACGAGGGCTTCTACGGCGACGAGCCGGAAAAAGCGCTGATGCACGGCCCGACGTTCATGGGCAACGCGCTCGCGTGCGCGGTCGCGCTGAAGTCGATCGAGATTTTCGAGCGCGACGACTACCTCGCCAAGATCCGCCGCATCGAGGCGATCACGCGGCGCGAGCTCGCGGGCTTTTCGGACCCGCGCATCCGCGAAATCCGCATCATGGGCGGCTGCGTCTGCATCGAGGTCTTCGATCCCGCGACGCTCAAGGGCTACCGGCAGTTCGCGTGTTCCCGCGGCGTCTTCGCACGCCCGTTCCTGAATTATCTGTACGCGATGGTGCCCTACGTCATCGGCGAAGCGGAGCTCGTCCGCGTCCTCGACACGATGAAGGCGTGGTTCCGCCGCTGAAGCGGGATCGCGCGTATGCGGATTTCTATGACGCGCCGGCGGAACCGGGCGGTTCCCGCGCGCGCCGCGTTTCCGCGTTGCGTTCCCGCCGCGCGGAATTCAGAATCGAAGAACCTTTTTTCAATTTCATACAAACCATCAGCAATCATGAGCAAAATCAAAAAAGTCGGTATTCTCACGGCGGGCGGTCTCGCTCCGTGCCTTTCGGCGGCGGTCGGCGGCCTCATCATGCGCTACACGGAAATTGATCCGGAAATCGAAATCATCTGCTACCGCGGCGGCTACAAGGGCCTGCTGCTCGGCGACAGCGTGAAGGTTTCTCCGGAAATCCGCGAAAAGGCGTTCACGCTCCTGCTCTACGGCGGCAGCCCGATCGGGAATTCCCGCGTCAAGCTCACCAACGTCAAGGACTGCGTGAAGCGCGGCCTCGTCAAGGAAGGCGAAGACCCGCAGAAGGTCGCGGCGGACCAGCTCGTCAAGGACGGCGTGCAGGTGCTCCACACCATCGGCGGCGACGACACGAACACGGCGGCGGCGGATCTCGCGGCGTTCCTCAAGCAGAACAACTACGACCTGACCGTCATCGGCCTGCCCAAGACGATCGACAACGACGTCTATCCGATTAAGCAGTCTCTCGGCGCGTGGACGGCGGCGGAACAGGGAGCGATCTTCTTCAAGAACATCGTCTCCGAAAATTCCGCGAACCCGCGCATGCTCATCGTCCACGAAGTCATGGGCCGCAACTGCGGCTGGCTCACGGCGGCGACGGCGCTCAAGTACCGCAAGGAACTTTATTCCAACGAGTTTGTTCCCGAAATCGGCGGCGTGCACCCGAAGCGCTACGACGTCCACGGCATCTACCTGCCGGAGATGGAAATCGACCTCGCGAAGGAAGCGAAACGCCTCCACGCCGTCATGGATCTTTACGACTGCGTCAACATCTTCATCTCCGAAGGCGCCGGCGTCGAAGCCATCATCAAGGAAATGGAAGCCAGAGGCGAAGAAGTGCCGCGCGACGCGTTCGGCCACGTCAAGCTCGACGCGATCAACCCGGGCAAGTGGTTCGGCAAGCAGTTCGCGGAAATGATCGGCGCGGAAAAAGTGCTCGTCCAGAAGTCCGGCTACTTCGCGCGCTCCGCTCCCGCGAACGCGGAAGACCTCACGCTCATCAAGGGCTGCGTGGACCTCGCGGTGGACGCGGCGATGCGCGGCGAAAGCGGCGTGATCGGCCACGACGAAGCGCACCAGGATCGCCTGCGCCCGATCGAGTTCGAACGCATCAAGGGCGGCAAGCCCTTCAACATGGCGTTCCCGTGGTTCAAGAATCTGCTCCGCGAAATCGGGCAGCCCGAACCCGTCGCCGCCCGCAAGGCCTGACGCGTTCCCGCGCCTTCAGAAAGCTCCGAGCCGCCGCCGGCCCGGAGCTTTTTTTGCGTTTGCGGCTCCCGCAAAGCCCGAAAAGAAACAGGGATTGCAGGGATTTTGAGGGATTCCCGCAGCGTTCGGGCGCCCGAAGACGAACATCCGCCGCGCGGCATTCCCGCGCCCCTCCGAATTCGTGAAATTCGAGCAATTCGTGGATAAAAAATCCGCGTCAATCCGCGAGTTCCGCGGGAGATTTTCCCGCGACCGCGGCGTCCGCTTTACTCCGCGCCGCGCTTCGTCTTCCCGGAGCGGGCACGCTTCGCCGCCGCGTCCAAAGCGGCCTTTTTTCGTCTGAGCTTCGCCGGGCTGTTGAGGTCCACGCGCTTGCCCTGAGAAAAGTCTCCCTGCCCCACGTCCAGCGAAAATCCGAAGTCCCGATTCAGTTTCTCGATCAGCGCGATGCGGGTGAACGCCGTGAAATTCTTGCGGTTCTGGCAGGACAGGTAAGCCCGCATTATTTCGTGCGGCACCGAAAAACAGAACTGTTCGGAGCTTTTGGACATTATTGAATGTTAAATTCCACGTCCGCGCGCCGCTCAAAACGCATTAATAAACTTCAATTAAGGTTTATTGTTGATTGAACTTTAATTGAAGTTTAATCATTTCGGGAATGACATCCTCGAAAAATCCGGAACCGAATCGCTCGTCCGCGCCGACGATTTCCGTCGTCGTTCCCGTTTTCCGTGCGGAAAAATTCCTGCAGGCGTGCGTCGAAAGCGTGCTTTCGCAGGATTTTTCGGACTTTGAGCTCGTGCTCGTCGACGACGGCTCGCCGGACGCTTCCGGAAGAATCTGCGACGAGGCCGCGCGGCGCGACTCCCGCGTGCGCGTCTTTCACGAAGCGAACGGCGGCGTCGCCCGGGCGCGGAAAATCGGCGTCGAGCGTTCCCGCGGCGAATGGATCTGCTTCGTCGACGCGGACGACAAACTGATGACCGGAGCGCTGAGCGCTCTCTTCTCCGAGACGAAGAATTTCCCCGACGCCGACGTCGTCGAGGGCGCGCACAGGCGCTTTCGGGAAAATCCGCCCGACGGCGCGTTCGAAGCGCTTCCCCCGTGGGGCGACGAAGCCGCCGCGAAGAAGCGCGGGAACGTCTGCGTCGGCGGGCTCGAATACGCGAAGGAGGTCGCCTCGCACAAATATTTTTTCACGACGACGCCTTGGGCGAAAATCATCCGAAAGCGGCTGATCGAGGAGGCGGGCGCCCTCGATCTGCCCGCCTGGCTGATTCACGGCGAAGACACGATTTCGTGCATGCGCATGGCGAAAAAGCTGCGGCGCGCGGTCCGCGTTCAGACGCCCGTTTACTGGTATCGGCAGAATCCCGACGGCGCGTGTCTGAATCCGGAAGCGCGCCGCAGATACACGGCGTCGAGTTATTCCGCGGCGTGGTGGAAGATGGGAAAAGACTGCTTCGCGGAATGCAGCGAAGAGTGGCAGGAGGTCTGGAAGATCTTCGTCGAATCGACGTTTCTCGCGTGCGTTTTCCGGAAGAATCTGAACGCTCCGGAGCTGCGTCCGTACGTCGCGCTCGTCGAATCAAGAAAGGAGCGCGTCTCAAGCGGAACGAAGCTCGCGCTGTTCGGCGCGCGTCCGCCGTTCACGTTCCTGCCGAGCGCCGTCTTCTGGATTCTGTTCGACTGCTTCCGTCTTCCGAAAGTCGCGCTTCATCGCGCGAAGAAAATCCTCGCGCGAAACTGACGACAGGGCTCATCGCACCCCCAAGCGTCGAGCAAGCGGAACTCCGCCCTCCAAAATTTCTCAGAAATTTCAGCGGGCGTCGCCGAAGAGGGCGCGGAAGGCGCGGTCGGGGAGCGCGGCGGGAGGCTCGGGAACGGGCGTCTCGAAGACAAGCGTCGCGCCCTCGTCGGAACAGGGAACGCGGTCCGTCTCGAACGCCGCGGTCGCCGGGAACGCCTCGAAGCAAAGCGGCATCTTTTCGGGCAAGGCGGCGGCGACGACCTTGTCCGCGGGCAGTCCGAAGATTTCCGTCACGCCGAGATTCGCTCCCGCGACGTTCGGCGCGAACGCCCAGCGGACGCGTTTCGGGCGGGCGCTCGTCCGCGGCGCGGAGGCGACGCGCGTCGCGCCCTCGGCGAAGCGGCCGCGGCTGAGGATTTCGAGGCGCAGCTTCGCGCCCTCTTCCGTGCGCGGGATCGTCAGATAAAAATCGCCGTCGCTTTCGAAAAACGCCGCGGGAGCGCCGTCGAGACGCGCGCCGAGAATTTCCGTTCCCGCGGAGACGATGCGCAGCAGATCCGTGCGCCGCGCCTCGATTTCCCACACGTCGAAATTCGCCCAGCCGTCCGCGGAAACGCAGGTGAAGCGGCTCAACCGCGGGCAGACGAACGAGCCGTCGCTGACGCCGGAGCGCAGGCGGCGCCAGTCGGCGAGCACGGATTCCTCGAGCTCGACGGCGACGGGCCCGGCGAATTCCGTCCCGCGCGCGAGCGGCGCGTCCTCTGCGACGCGGAAGACGCCGCCGGGCACGAGCTCGATTTCGCCGCGTTCTTCGGCGACGTCGAGCACGCTCACGGGCTCGAACGTCATCGCGCGCGCGAGTTCGCGGAAATAGACGACGCCGAAGACGACGTCGCCGCGCATGGGCTTGGAGAAACGGATTTCCCAGACGTCGCCCGCGGCGTCGTCCGCGCCCGCGTTCGCGGGAGAGGCGGCGGCGACCGCTTCGCCGAAGAAGCGCGGCGCGAGGGCGTTCTTCGGCAGGCGCACGCGGAGCGCCTGGCGCGGCGCGCTCTCGACGTCGCATTCGAAACGCGTCTCCGCGCGCGCGTAGCGGGAAAATTCCAGCGGCTCGATCTTCTGCGTCCAGCGCGCCGTCGTCCGCGACGACGCCGAGCCGACGGCGAAGGTGACGCTCCACTTGGAGCCCCCGTGGCGGAAGGCGAAATTCGGCACGCCGAGCGGCGCGACCGCGTCCGTTCCCGAGACGTCCTCGGGAACGTCGTCCTCAATCTCAGCGGGCGGAATCTCGACGACGCGCTCGCGGGAACGCACCTGGAGCTTCAGCCCTTCTTCCGTGAACACGCGGAGATCGCCCTGCTGGCGCCGCGCGCCGTTGAAGACGAGCTGCGGCGCCGTCCACGTCGGCGCGCCCGCCGGGAACGCGCCCGAAAGCACGACGCGGAAATTCTCCTCGCCGGAAAGCGAGTGCTTCATGAAGAGCGTGACCTTGCGCTCGTCCGCGCTTTCCTGCGACTCGGACCAGTAGGCGAGCGCGTCGCCGGAGACGGACTCGAGCTCGAGCCCCTCCGGCAGCGGGAACGAAAGGCTGAAGACGTCCGCGCGGGAGACTTCCGCCGTGACGTCCGCCGTGAACGTCACCTTGTCGTGATTGAGCACGAGCACGTCTTTCGTCGTGATGCGCAGGTTCGGCTTCACTTCGGAAAGATCGACGCGGAACGCCGCCTCGCCGGAGACGGAGCGGAACGCGCGGCGCAGCTGCGCGCCGGGCGCGGCTTCCGCGGCGCGTTCCCGCAGGGAGGCGGGGAATTCCTTTTCGTCCACGACGACGAGCCCGGGCGCGGCGCATTCGTCCACCTGCAGGTCGTCGCCCGTGGCGACGCCGACGGTGCGGACGCTCTCGGCGCAGTTCAGAATCTCGAGCGCGGCGAAGCACTGCGGCCTGCCGACGTCGAGCGGCGCCTGCGTGCGCACGATCAGCGAGACGGGCTCAGATCTTTTCGAATCGAGCAGGACGGTGAGCACGTTGTCGCGCCCGAAATTCCAGCGGCGGATCGCCGCGCCGTCCGCGCGCGAGACCGAAAAGCCCTCCGGAATGCGGATTTCCGTCCTGGAGAATTCGCCCTGCGCCGGCGTCAGCGTGATTTCGTGAAAGCCCTCGATCGTGCCCGCGGCGGGAACGTAGAGGTCGGCGCTTTCGGCGTAGAGCGCGAGGGGCTCGCCCGCGCGGTCGCGTTCCCGCGGGTTCCAGAGAATGCGGCGCGTCTCGATCGGCTTGAAGACGACCGTCCCGCGCTGCGTCGCGCCCTCGGCGGGCAGCGGCGAGAGCGTGACTTCGCCCTCGGCGGCGAGCCGGCTGTCGAGCCGGTCGACGGAGACGTCGACGACGTCCGCCGCCGCGTTGCCCGTGGGAAGCGCCATGCCGCGCGCGTCGCGGCTCAGCGCGAGCTCGTAGCCGAAATGCGCGGAAAACGTTCCCGCGCGGTCGAGGACGATCTGATAGACGATGCCGTTTTTCCCGCGGCGGCGTTCGAGGCGCATCGGCGCCGCTTCGTCCGCCTTGGCGAAGCGCGTCAGCACCGCCGGCGACGCGAGCAGGTCGAAGCGCTCGCCCGCGCGCCCCTTCACGCGGATTTCGCCCGAGGCGACGACGCGGTCGGAAAGAATGCGGACGTCCTGCGCGATGCGCTCGGCGATGTTCTGCGGGCGCGCGAGCTCGACGTCGAGCTCCTCTTCCGCGAAGTCCGTGCCGAAGGGCGCGGCGCGGAGTTCCGCCGTTCCCGCGAGGCACGCGAGCGCGAGCGTTCCCGCCGCGAGCAGCGGCGCCGCGGCGGAGGCGGAGGGTGCGCCCGTCCGCGGCGGCTCCTCCTTGCCGCCGAAGCGCTTCTTCAGCGCGAAGAGGAAGGAGACGAGCGCGAGCAGAATCTCCGAGGCGAGAACCGCGGCGACGAGCGCGGGAACGCGGTGCGCGGCGTCCGACGTGCCGAGCACGAACGCGCCGTAGAAGCCGACGCGCCCCGCGAGGCGCAGAATCACGCTGCGCCGCCAGACCGCGCCGACGGAAAGCAGGACGCAGCCCGCCGCCATGACGGCGAAAAGCGTCGCCGGAGCCGCCCCGAAGAGAGCGCCGCCGAGCGTCGTCCACGGCACGAAGCGCGCGGAGACGGTCTCGCCCGCGCCGAAGACGGCGACGGAAAAATCGTAGCTCGGGCTCGCGCCGAGCCGCAGCGCCGCCGTTCCCGCGAAGAGCGCGACGAAGAGCGACGCCGCGCACGCGCCGCCGACGAGCACGCGCCAGAAGCGCCGCGCGCGCGTCGCCAGCAGAATCGCGAGCGTTCCCGCGAAGACGCAGAGCGCGGGCAGAAGCGGCGCTGCGTCCGAAAGATTTTTCGCGACGGAGCACGAGAGCGCGCCCCACGACGCGGGCGGCGTGCGTCCGTTGCGGAAGGCACGCCCGGGAAATTCGCCCGCGCCTTCGAGCCGCGAGGAAAGCACGGGAACGTCCGCGCGCGGCAGCTCGAGCTTGATCGTTCCGGGGCCGGGAGCGAACGCCTCGCCGCGGAGCGCGAGCGCGAACTCGCCGCGCCCGGGCTTCAGCGGCACCGTCACGCGCGTCCCGGAAACGGCGGCGCCCTCGGGGAGCGCCGAGCCGACGGCGGTCTCCGGCGGCAGGTCGAGCGCCAGCGAAGCCGCGCCGTCGTTCAGATATTCGTAGCGGCAGACGAACTCCGCGGGCGCGCCCGCGACGCCGGGAACCTGCCGCCCCGTCGCGCGCGTGACGACGCAGCGCGGGAACTCGCGCCGCGGCAGCGTCCGGAATCCGAAATCGAGCGCGAACGGGCGCCGCACGTACTGGAACGCGCCGAGCAGAATCTTTCCGCCGCGCCCAGCGAAAGATTCGGCGGGAACGCACTCGCGCGCGACTTCCGCGACGGCGGGATTTTCCGCCTCGTTTTCCGGCGGAAGCAGCGCGACCGCGCGGTCGCTCGTGATGAAGATTTCGCCCTGCTCGCCGGAGACGTCCGCGAGGCGCGCGCCGGAAAAGTCCGCCGAGGCGAAACCGTCCGCCGGCGTCTCCGGAAATTCGAAATTCACGCGGAAGGAAAACGCGTCGCGCCGCGGCGCGCGCAGCTGGAGCGCGACGACGCCGTCCTCGCCCGCGACGGGCGCGAAGAAGTCCGACGCGTTCTCGACGCCGAGGAACTTCGCGTTCTTCGGCAGCGCGACGGAGACGTTTTCGATCGGCTCGACGGCGTTTTCCGCGCGGACGACGGCGTTCCCGCGCACGCGGTCGGCGGCGATCTCATAGACGGTCGAGACGCTCCCGTGCAGCGCGGGCAGCGTCTTTTCGACGCGCACGTCCGCGCTCCAGTCCGCGCCGCGCATGCGGAACACCTGCTGCGGGAGCGTGCCCGAAGTCTGCGGGTAAAATTCGGAAGGCACTTCGGAAAGCCCGTCGAGCGCGACGGGAACGGGGCGGAGATTCTTCGCCGCCGCGAAGCCGACGAAGCCGCGGACGAAGCGCGCCTGCGGCGAACGCAGACTGCGCAGCGCGCACGTCTCCGCGCCCTCGACGGAAGCGCTTTTGCCCGTGAAGATGCGGATCTCGTGCTCGCCCGAAAGCGGCTCGGTGAAGACGAGGCGGAGTTCGCGCCGGCCGTCGCGCACCGTTTCCGCGAGCTCGTAGCCGGCGAGCAGCTCGGCGGAGACGGATTCGACGGTGCAGTCGTCGGGCACGAGCACCGTCCATTCATAGACCGGCGCGGCGCGGATCTTGAGGCGCTGGCGCGTCAGCTGCACGATGCGCTCGGAATCGAAGTGGCAGCGCGTCGTCTGCAGAATCGAGACGTCGGGGCGGATTTCGTCCACGGCGAGCGTGAGCCCGCTCCCGCCGTTGGAGATGCGGTAAACGGCCTGCACCTGCGCGGCGCCGGTGTCCTCGAAAAGCTCGTCGTTCCGCGGGAACGCGGACTCGGCGACCTGCGTCTGCCCGTTGCGCGGGAGGATTTCGCAGCGCACGGCGCCGTCGTTCACGATGCGGACGAGCTCGTTGAAGCGCACGCAGACGGCGGCGTCGGGCTGGGCGGCGACGGGAACGATGCGCAGCGGCTCGACCGTCGCGGGCAGCGAGGCGAAGCGGCTGCGCGCGCTCACGCGGAGCGCGTAGGCGCCGCTCTTGCGCCGGCTGAGCACGACGTTGAGCCGCCCCGAAGGCGCGGGCGCGGCAGCGGCGTCCGCGGGAACGGCGGCGGGCGGGGCCGCCTTTTCGACGCTCCAGGAAAGCACGTCCGCGCCGGAGACGTCGAGAATCTCGCCCTCGCCGAAAAGATCGAAGACGAGATTGGAGAGCGCGCCCTGCGAGATCATCAGCGCGATTTCCTGGCGCAGCGCGAGCACGCCGGTCGAGACGCGCTGCTCGCCCACGGCGTCGGCGGAAAAGACGCACGCGGAAAATTCCGGCGGCGTTCCCGAGACTTCCTGCCAGCGCAGGTCGAAGACGCCGTTCGCGGGAAGGTAGCCCGCGTAGCCGCCTTCGTCCGGCTGCGGCACGGAAACGCTCGACGGCGCGAAGAGGATTTCGCCCGCGAGCCCTTCGAGACGGAACGGCGCGACGCGCACGGCGGGAACGGCGAAGTCGAGGCGCTTCCAGCCGTCCGCGAACGCGACGCGCGCGTCGAACTCCAGATCCACGTCGAAGTTTCCGCGCTGCGGAAACTTCAGAAAATACGTCGGCTTTTTCTTTTCGGCGTCGATTTCGGCGCGGACGGAAAACGCGGACGACTCGGCGAAATTGCTCAGCGCCGCGTCGCCGGAGAGCACGGCGATCTCCGCGCCGAGCTCGCGCACGTTCGCCGTCGCGCGCATGCGGAAATGCACGGTGCCGCCGTCGGCGACGCCCACCAGCGAAAACGATTCGAGCGAGACGGGCGCGAGGAGCTCGCTCCCGCGCGCGATGTCGAGGCGCAGCGACGGCGAGCCGCTGATGCCGAAGGCGAGCTCGTTCTTGTCCGTCGAAATGCCGAGCGGGATCAGCCCGCGCGACTGCTTGCCGTAGAGGCGGAGTTCCGGCGTCGAGACGATGCGCACCATGCCGTCGAACGCGGTCGCGTCCGTTCCCGTGAAGATCATCGGCATGATCGTCGCGGGCAGTTCGAGCGCCCTGCGCGCGACGACGGTCGCCGTGAAGCTTTCGCCGGCGACGGGCGCCTTTTTCGGGCGGATCTCGAGAAACGTCCGCGATCCCGCGTGCCGCACGCTCCAGTCGCGCACCTGGTCGCCGTTCACGCTGACGATTTCGCCCTGCCCGACCGCCTCGAAGACGACCGCGTCGAGCCGCCCCTGCAGCACGCGCATCGTCGCGCGCGCGTTGTAGAGCGCCTCCTTGTCGTTGATGAAGACGGACTCGTTCAGCGTCGCCGAATAGAAGAGCTTTTCCGCCGCCGGAGCCTCCGCGGGAGCGGCGGGAACGGGCGCCGCCGCGGCGGGCGCGGATTCTTCGGCGAAGAGCGTCGCCGAAAGCGCGCAGAAGACGAACAGGAGCGGACGGAGAAAATTTTTCATGAATCGTGGCGTGGAAATTTTCGGAAGGCGGGAACGAAGGAAGCGGCGCGGGAACGCGCGCGCGTCAGGGATTTTTCACGAAGCCGCGGGAACAGCGCTTGTCGAGCTCGTGCGGGTGGAGCCCGTCTTCGCTGCGCTCGGCGACGTCGCGCGCAATCTGGGAATCCTCCGACGTCATTTCGCGGATGATGAGCTCGCGCGCGTCCTCGACCTTGTCGCAGAAATGGAAGATGTGCAGATCTTCCGGCGAGATGTAGCCGAGCTCGGCGAATTTTTCGAAGTTGATGACGGAGCGCCAGAACTCCTCGCCGTAAAGCACGATAGGGATTTTTTTGCCCGCCTTGCGCGTCTGCACGAGCGTGAGCATCTCGAAGAGCTCGTCCATCGTGCCGAAGCCGCCCGGGAACGCGACGAGCGCGCGGGCGAGATAAAGGAACCAGTACTTGCGGATGAAGAAATAGCGGAACTCGAAATCGAACTCCGGCGAAATGTACGGATTCGGCTTCTGCTCGAACGGCAGATGAATGCCGAGCCCGAGCGACTTGCCGCCCGCCTCGTAGGCGCCGCGGTTCGCCGCCTCCATGATGCCCGGACCGCCGCCGGAACAGATGTAGAACTCGTCCTCCGGATTCGGAAACATTTTTTTCGACCAGAGCGTGAGGTCGTGCGCGAGACGGCGCGCGTCCTCGTAGTAGCGCGCGTTCTTCAGCGCGCGCTCGGCGGCGGCGAGACGGGCGACCTTTTCCGCCTCCGGCAGCGGCGATTCGAGCACCTTGCGGCGTTCCCGCGCGAGGTTTTCCTCGGCGTCGACGAGCGGAAGCGTCCGCGCCGAGCCGAACATCACGACGGTCTTGCGCACGCCGTAGGGATAAAGCCGGTAATACGGCTCGAGCATTTCGCACTGAACGCGGATCGTGCGCGCCACGGGGCTGTTGAGGAAGTCGAGATTTTCGTAGGCGCGAGTGTGCTTGAATTGAGGAATTTTCGACGTGGGGTTTTCCATGCCTCGAAGCTTAGCCGTTCCCGCGAAATTATCAAACGCAAAGCACCGCGAAAACGAACGCGGGCGCGGCGGCGACGCGCGTTCCCGCGCGCAAAAAAAAACGTCCCCGCGGATCGCTCCGCGGGAACGCCTACTTATTTAACACACTGAGAAAAAAATCGAACAGTCGAAAAAGTTTAAACGGTCGATTCATTTCCGACGACGGCGACGCGTTCCCGCCAACGCCAGCGCGCCCAGACCCGCCAGCAGCCCGAACGCCGAAGGCTCGGGAATGACATGGAAGTTTTCCGTGACCAACTTCAGCGAAGAAACGGAAGGATTGGCCGTCGTTCCTGCCAAATTCAACTGCGTCCAGATGATTTCCTCCGAACCGAAAGAAACATTCGAAAAAGTATCACCGCTTCCTGCGCTCCAAGCCGAAGGATAAGTGACAGTCAACGAATACGTGTTCGTTGCCGCATTATAATTGGAAAACTGAAAAACTAATGTCGCGGCGTTATTAACGACACGCCCAGCTGAAAAATGTCCGCCCGTCGTATAAGTACTCGCGGTATCATCTGTTGCATAGGTGTAAATTTTTCCGGTTGCTCCGGAAAAACCTAATTCCAGAGAGCCCTTTTTGTCGAATCCCGCATCGGGGCTAAGCTGAATGACACAATCTGTGTGGTAGGAGCTCAGCTGAAACGTCATTTCGAGGGAAAAGTCTCCTGTTATGGCGATGAGGTTTTCGTCGGCATTTTTGAAGCCGGAAAAATCTCCATCAGTGGAAGTCCAAATGAATTCTTCCGCGTTCGCGCAGAGCGTTCCCGCGGCGAGGAGAGAGGTAATTGCGATGATGTTTTTCATAAGTGAGAAGAACAGTAATGCCCCCCCCCGTATGTAAATCGTCAAGAAGCGAATTTTCGCCCGGAAAACATTTTTTCTTTGACCTTATTATCATCATTTCGAATTTGGGGGCGAAGGCA
>SFEJ01000020.1 GCA_004558035.1 Opitutia bacterium | reverse complement strand
CCCGACGGGGCGAAATTGCTTAGCGTAGGGTTTTAACCCTACGTGAACGGACAAAAACAAAGCGCGCTGTAAGTGCGCGATTGCGGGAACGCCGCGCGGCGGATGTTCGTCTCCGGGCGCTCGCCCGTCGCGGGAACGAAGACAGGAATGTCTTCGCTCCCATGTTTCCGCATGAAATGCGGAACAAAAATAACCCCATGCGGCGGCGCCGCTTGGGGCAGCGAGCGCGAGCTCACACGCGCTTGAAAAGCGCAACTGTCCCGCGGGAACGGCGCGGACGCGAGGCCTCGGACGTCTCGGGAAGTTGCGCCTTTCAGGCGCGGTCGATGCGTGGAGCGTTCCCCAAGCGCGCGCTTCGCGTCGCGCATGGGGTTACGTTTGTTTCGCCCCGTCGGGGCGCGGAAAAAGCTTAAAGCTTAAAGGGTTAAAGCTTAAAGGGACGTTTCTGCGGGAAGGATTTTCGGAGGAAGCAGACCGGTCGTCTTTCGGTAAAAATTCGCGGAATTCGTGCAATTCGTGGATTCAAAAAATCCGCGGAAGCCTGCGGGATCCGCGGGAAAAAAGTTTGTGCAGGCGGATTTTCGAGGAAGCGACAGGAATGTCGCCTCTCCACTATAACTTTTCTTTAACTTCTTTTCTTCGCGTTCTTTGCGTTAAAAGGAAATTTGTGCGGGCGGATTTCGAGGGCAAGCGAGACGCTTACCCTCCTTTCTTCCGTTCCTCTGTGTTTAAAAAAGCTTAAAGCTCAGTACGATTTCGCGAAGACGACGCGGCGCGCGGACGGCTCGCCCGTGAACGGGCACGTGCCGGGCGTCGGCGGGAACGCTTCGTCTTCGAGCGGGACGCAGCGGATCGTGACGTTCAGGTCCGCCTTGATCTGCGCCTCGACTTCCGGCGAGCCGTTCCAGTGGCAGAGCGCGAAGCCGCCGTGCACTTCGGGCTTTTCCTTGTTCTTCGGCGTGAAGAACTCGTAGAACTCTTCCTTGGTGTCGATTTCGCGCGTGTTGTCGGCGCGGAATTTTTTCGCGCGCGCGAGCAGGTTGTCCTGGATTTCCTGCAGCTTCCGCGGGAGCGTCGCGACGAATTCCGCGCGCGGGAACGCCGCCTTTTCGCCCGTGTCGCGACGGCCGACGAAGACTTTGCCCTCGGCGATGTCACGCGCGCCGACTTCGACGCGCAGCGGAATGCCTTTCTTGATCCAGCCCCAGGTCTTTTCGCCGCCGCGCAGGTCGCGGTCGTCGATCGAGACGAGAATCGGCCGCCCGTCGAAGCGCTGCGCGGCGATTTCCGCCTTGAGCGATTCGCAGTAGGCGAGCACTTCGGCGCGCTGCGCGGGATCGCGGTAGATCGGGAGAATCACGACGTGCTGCGGCGCGAGGCGCGGCGGGACGACCATGCCGTCGTCGTCCGCGTGCGTCATGATCATGCCGCCGATGAGGCGCGTCGAGACGCCCCACGAGGTCGTCCATGCGTGCTGCAGCTGGCCGGCCTCGTTTTGGAACTGAATGTTGCAGCTCTTCGCGAAATTTTGCCCGAGGAAGTGCGACGTTCCCGCCTGGAGCGCCTTGCGGTCCTGCATCATCGCTTCGATGCAGAGCGTGTCCACCGCGCCGGGGAAGCGCTCGGACGCCGTCTTGTGCCCGCGGATGACGGGCATCGCCATGTAGTTTTCGGCGAAGTCGGCATAGACGTCGAGCATCTTGCGCGTCTCCGCCTCGGCCTCTTCGGCGGTGGCGTGCACGGTGTGGCCTTCCTGCCAGAGAAATTCCGCCGTGCGCAGAAAGAGACGCGTGCGCATTTCCCAGCGGACGACGTTCGCCCACTGGTTCACGAGAATCGGCAGGTCGCGGTAGCTCTGCACCCATTTCGAATACGTCGCGCCGATGATGGTCTCCGATGTCGGGCGCACGATGAGCGGCTCTTCGAGCTCGCCCGCGGGAACGAGTCTGCCGCTGCCGTCCGCCGCGAGCCGCGAGTGCGTGACGACGGCGCATTCCTTCGCGAAGCCTTCGACGTGCTCGGCCTCCTTTTCGATGAAGCTTTTCGGAATGAACAGCGGGAAATACGCGTTGACGTGCCCGGTCGCCTTGAACATGGCGTCGAGGTCGCGCTGAATGTTTTCCCAAAGCGAATAGCCCCAGGGCTTGATGACCATGCAGCCGCGCACGGGGGAGTTTTCGGCGAGGTCGGCGGCCTTGACGACCTGCTGGTACCACTCGGGATAATCTTCGTCCCGGCGCGGAGAAATTGCGGTTTTAGCTGCTTTGGCGCACATGATTGCTTCCTTGGTTTCGTGAAGAAAAAAATGAAAGCGCGAAATCTACCCGCGTTCCCGCCCGAACGCAATTTTGAAAACGGCGGCGACGCGGCGGCGCGAGGGCGTTCCCGCATTTTCAACTTTTCAAGTCGGCGTCGTTGGTTTTTAATGTCGTTTCCGATTTTACGTTCTTTGAACTGCCGGGTTTTCGCGCGCGGCTTTTTTCGCGCGCGCCGCACGAGCGCAGCGCATTTTGCGCGCCGGCGGCGTTTTCGGCTTCGCGTTCCCGCGCGTCGCCGTTCCCGAGTCCGCGTCCGGCGGACGCTCCCGGTAAGCGAAGACAAAACCAAACCATACAAAAAATACAGCAACAACATGTCAGACAACATCCGAGAAGAGAACGCCGCAGCGCCGGCGGACTCGCCTGAAAGCCCCGCCGCAGGGCTCAATGAAGCGGCGAACGTTCCCCAGGAAAAACCGCATCACGTCGGCCTCGCCGAATCCGCCCTCGAATCGTCGCTCAGCGACGTGCTTCCGCTCAGCCCGATCGGCGGCGAGCCCGAAAAGTCCAACGACGGGAAATCCGAAAACAAGTTCGGCCGCAACCGCCGCAACCGCAACGCGTCCGCCAAGAAGAACGGCGCCTCCGCCTCCGCGGCGGTGGGCGTCATCGACGATCCCGCGCAGTTCACGGAAACGCTTTCCGGCAGCGGCCCGAAGCCGCGCGAACGCCGCCGCGACCGTCAGGAACGCCGCGAAAAGGCGCCGGCGGAAGCCGCTCCCGCCGAGCAGCCCGCCGCCGCCGCGTCGTCGTCGTCGTCCGAGGAAGTGCTTCCTCCGAACGCCGCCGTCGCCGAAAAGATCGAAGAGACCCGTCAGGGCGGCAGCTGGCGCGTGCAGGAAAAGCGCGAAAAGAATTTCCGCCACTTCCAGGCGAAGTCCGGTCCGCAGTGCCCGAAGCTGATCATCGAGCCGGCTCCGATTCCCGTGCAGGAAGAGGAACCGTCGTTCTGGAGCAAGCTCAAGGCGCGCATCCTTTCGATCTTCGGCGTCGGCAAGAAGAAGCAGAAGAAGAACCGCCACGGGCGCCGTCGCGGCGGCAAGCGCCGCGGCAACCGTCCGTTCGACAAGAAGGATTTCCACGGAAACAATCAGAACGGAAACGGAAAGAAGAACTTCGGCCGCAACCGCAACAGCGGTTTCCGCGGCGGCAACCGCAACGGCGGCGCTCCGCGTCCGCAGGGCGGCAAGCCGGAAAACAACGGCTGAGATCCGTCGGCTTTCCGAAAATCAGAAGCGTTCCCGCGATTTGTTCCGCGGGAACGCTTTTTTTGAGACGCGGAGCAGCGGAGGAAGAAAAGCTTAAGGCTTAAAGGTTAAAGGGAGATTTCTTCGGGAAGGATTTTCGGAGGAAGCAGACCGGTCGTCTTTCGGTAAAAATTCGCGAAATTCGTGCAATTCGTGGATTCAAAAAAAATCTGCGGAAGTCTGCGGGATCCGCGGGGAAAAAAGTTTGTGCAAGCGGATTTCGAGGGCAAGCGAGACGCTTACCCTCCTTTCCGTTCCTCTGTTTTTCTGTTCCTCTGTGTTTAAAAAAGCTTAAAGGGGAGTTTGCGTTCGCGGATTTCGAGGAAGCGGCAAGAATGCCGCCTCTCCCCTAAAACTTTTCTTTAACTTTCTTTGACTTTGCGGTTTTCTTCGCGTTCTTTGCGTTAAAGGGAAGTTTATGCGGGCGGATTTCGAGGAAGCGACAAGTAAGCGAAGCGTGGAGCCATGCCGCCTCTCCTCTAAAACTTCTCTTTAACTTTCTTTGGCTTTGCGGTTTTCTTTGCGTCTCGGCGGGAACGGGCGCGTCAGGTGTTCGGGTAGGAGCCGAGGTGCTTGACGTACACGGCGTTTTCCTCCAGCTCGGCGATGGCGGCGCGGACGTTCTCGTTTTCCCAGGAGCCGATGAAGTCGATGAAGAACATGTATTCCCAGGCGCGGGCGCGGGCGGGGCGCGATTCGATGCGCGCGATGTTGAGCGAGCGCTTCGAGAACGGTTCGAGCGCGCGCTGCAGCGAGCCGGGCGTGTTCTTCACGAAGATCACGATGCTCGTCTTTTCCTCGCAGATCGTGCACGGCGGATTCGTCTTTTTGCCGATCACGAGGAAGCGCGTCACGTTCACGCCGGGATTCTGCACGGCGCGCTCGAGCACGGGAACGCCGCGCATTTCGGCGGCGATCGCGCTCGCGACGGCGGCGACGCTCGGGTCCTTCGCGGCGCATTCGACGGCGGCGGCGGTCGAGTCCGTCGGCACGAGATCCGCCTGCGGCAGGTGGTGCATCAGCCATTCGGAGCACTGTTCGAGCGCGATGTCCTTGGAAAGCACGCGGCGGACGCCGTCGAGCGTTCCCGCGCAGACGAGGCACTGCTCGATGGGCAGCAGAATCTGCGCGACGATCTTCAGATCCGTTTCCGCGAGCATGTCGAGCGTTCCCGTGACGGCGCCGGCGTTCGTGTTCTCCACGGGAACGACGCCGTAGGCGCATTTGTCGCGCGCGACGGATTCGAAGACTTCCGCGAGCGTGCGTTTGGGAAGCAGCTCGACGCCGCCGCCGAAGTTCTTGCGCGCCGCCTGGTGCGTGAAGGTTCCTTCCGGCCCGAGGTAGGCGATCGGGCGGCGCATCTGCAGCGCGACCGACGCGGAGATGATTTCGCGGTAGATGCCGCGGATGTTCGCGTGCGGAATCGCGAGCTCGGCGGCGAGTTTTTCCAGCTTGCGCAGCAGCTCTTCTTCGCGTTCGGGGACGACGACGTTTTTGCCTTCGCGCGCCTTGTTTTCGCCGATGATCTTCGCGCAGTCCTGGCGCTGCGCCAGCAGGCGGACGATCTGCGCGTCGATGGCTTCGATGTCTTCTCGGGCTTCGGAAATGCTTTTCATTGAGAGAGAGGATTGGGGGAAATTTTTTTCGTAAGGGCGCAGGAACGCGGTCACGCGGCGGGCTCGGGCGGAGGCGTCGCGCCGGCGGCGTCCGCGGGCGCGTCTTCGAGATCCGCGATTTCGAGCTGCGCCGCGGGGCGCGCGTCTTCGACGTGCAGCCCGACGTCGGCGTTCGTCGGCCGGTTCGGATTCATCGCCTTCTGAATCCACGCGGAAATCTGCGCGGGCGAAAGCACGTCGGATTCCGGGAGCTCGGAAATCGTCTGCAGCCCGACGAACTCGAGGAATTTCGGCGTCGTCGAAAACTGCGACGGGCGCCCCGGCAGATCCGCGCGCCCGGAGACCGTGATCAGCTCGAGCTCGAGCAGGCGCGAGATCGCGGAATCGACGGAGACGCCGCGCAGCGCCTCCATTTCCGCGCGCGTGACGGGCTGGCGGTACGCGACGATGGCGAGCGTCTCGAGCGCGGCGGCGGTGAGGCGCTGCGGCTTCGGGTCGTTGCGGAGCAGGCGGATCCATTCCGCGTAGTCCGGCGAAATCGTCATGCGGAAACCTTCGGGCCCGACGACGATGCGCGTCGCGTCGCGCGTCTCCTTCATCTCCTGGTTCAGTTCTTCGACCGCCTCGCGGATCTGCGTCGCCGTGAGCAGCGTCGGCACCTGGTTGATGATGTCCTCGATCACGCGCTGTTCCGGTTCGTCCGCGTCGGCGGCGCGTTCCACGGGAACGCCGGCCTCGTCCGTCTCGGGCGCGTTCGCGCGCTGCGCGGATTTTTCGCGCTGTTCGTGGTAACGCGTGACGACGGCCTGAACGTCTTTGATGGAAAGCGGCTC
Source organism: Opitutia bacterium (assembly GCA_004558035.1). Lineage (GTDB taxonomy): Bacteria > Verrucomicrobiota > Verrucomicrobiia > Opitutales > UBA953 > Spyradosoma. The sequence goes on along the minus strand of SFEJ01000020.1, from coordinate 34,233 downwards.
CGAGGTCGAGGCGAGGAGCGCCTTCAGAATCTTCTTCAGATTGAATTCCATGGACGGGAACGTTGCGGATTATTTTTCGGAAACGATAACGGACGCGCGCGCAAAGCTCAAACACGTTCGCGCCGCGGGAACGCGCTCAGAGCTCCGTCGCCTTCGCGACGACGGCCTCGTCGAAGAAGTTCCAGCCCATGCCCGCGTCCACGACGAGCGACTGCGCGTTCACGCCCGACGAACGCGGCGAGAGCAGCCACACGATCGCGTCGGCGACCTCCTGCGTCGTCAGGTTCGCCTTGCGCATCGTGAGCTGCTCGGCGAAGAGGTAGTTCTTCAGATAGCCCGGGATTCCCGCCGAGGCGGACGTCTTCAGCGGACCCGCGTTCACGGAGTTGAAGCGGATGCCCTGCGCGGAAAACGATTTCGCGAGAAAGCGCGACGCCGATTCGAGCGCCGCCTTGATCGGCGACATGTAGCCGTAGTTCGCCGCCGTCACCTGCGAGGAAATGCCGACGGAGACGACCGCCGCGCCCGCGTTCATGCGCGGCGCGAACGCGCGCGCGAGCTCCACGAGCGAGAACGCCGAAATCGCCGTCGCCTGCAGAAAGTCCGCGCGCTTCGTCTCGTGAAACGGCTTGAAGCCCTCGGAAAAATTCGCGAACGCGATGCTGTGCACGAGCCCGTCCACGTTCCCGAAATCGCGCGCGACGGCGTCCGCGAGCGCGGGAATCTCCTCCTCGCGCTCGACGTCGCAGACGTACACGGGCTTGCCCGCGAGCGGCTTCGCGAGCGCCTCGGCGCGTTCCCGCGAGCGCACGGAATAAATCACCTGCGCGCCCGCCTCTTCGAGCGTCTTCGCCGTGAACCACGCCACGGATTTTTTGTTCGCCGTCCCGGTGACGACGATTTTTTTCCCTTCAAGTTTCAGAAAATCGGACATCGTTTTTTTGTTTTCGTTTGGAATCTAAAACCACGGATGAACACGAATCGACACGGATTTCTTCATTAGAGAACGATTCGTTCCCGGGAAAGCCTGGGATTCTTGAAATTGATCAGCATGCCCACGCGGAGTCCCGTCGCCCGAAGATAGTTCAGAATCTGGGCGCGTTCTTCGGCGCAGAACGCGGAAACGCATTTCGCGTCGACGATGATCTTGTCGAAAACGACCAGATCCGGAACGAACTTGCCGACCATGCGCTTTTTGTAAAAGACCGGAAACGCCTTCTGCTGCGCGAACGGAATGCCGTTCAGCGCGAACTCGCAGCAAAGCGCGTTTTCGTAGATTTTTTCGCAGAAGCCGTGTCCGATTTCGTTCAGCACGGACATCGCGCAGCCGATGATGCGGCGCGTCTCTTCTCCGAAAAGCAGCTTTCCTTCGCCCGATGCGGGCACGGCGATTTCGTTATCCGTGTCCATTGGTGTTCATCCGTGGTGTTTCGCACCGGATCGGCGGTCATTTTTTCTCGATCATCGCCAGCGCGAACTTGATCTGCAGCACGACCTTGCCCGCGCTGCGCACCGTTCCCGTGAGATAGTAGAAGCCCGCGAGCGTTTCGCCGTCCTTCACGTCGATGACGATTTCGTCGCCGGGGAAGACCATGCCCTTGAACTTCGCGTTCTCGATGCGGCAGAGCACGGGCGTGCGGTTCGCGAAATCCGCGTCCCCGCTCGCCTGCGCCTTCTTCACGAGGTAGATCGCCGCCGCCTGAAAGACGCTTTCGCAGAGCAGCACGCCCGGCGTGAGCGGCGCGTTCGGATAGTGCCCTTCGTAGAATTTTTCGTCCGCGCGGAACGTGCGGGAACACGTGATGCCGTCCGCGCGGGTCTCGACGACCTTGTCGATGAACAAAAACGGCGGGCGGTGAGGAATGGCCTGGAGAACTTCTTCTGTCATAGCGCGCAAGAGCTTAGCGTTCCCGCGCCGCGGATGAAAGCGCGAAAAACCGCCGCGCGCGGGAACGCCGTCGCGCGCGTCGTTCCGCTCCTCGGAAACGCCTCCGAAAACGCGTTTTTTCTTCCGGAAACGCGTCCGTTTTCCAAAAGAAAGCGGAAGATTTTCAGGCTGCGATGAAAAAAGTTTCCTTTATTTATGCGGCTTCCAAGGCGATTTTAAAAATTTTTCAAAAAAGTGCTTGCGCATTTCCCGAAAAAAAGATTTATTCATTCACATAATTTTAAAACTTTTTCTCTCACGTAGTGAGAGATGGGGTAATAAGCAACGAGATATAGAAAATAAAGGCGGGCGGCTTAGGGGTAGGCCGCCCGTCGTCATTTTCTCGAAAAACGACGTTTTGCGCTTCGGTCCGCATGCGGTTCCGGGCGCGGGACGCGGGCGCGCTCAGAACGCGCACGGCGCGAGCGAGGCGGAGCTCATGCCGTGGATGATCTTCTTGTCGGCGGGGCAGACGGTCGCGAGCGCGCCGCCGAGCGTCGTCGAGCCGTCCGGACCGACGAAGTAATACGGGCAGATCCGCGCGCGACCGAGCGTTTCGCGGCGCGTTCCCGCGTCGTCGAAGACCGCGAAGGGCACGCGCTTCGGCTTGCGGAATTCCTGGAGCACGTAGAGCGAGCCGCGCGCGCCCGCCGAGAGCGCCTCGTCCACCGCCGCCGCCCATTCGGTCTGCGACGCGTCGTTCCCGACCGTCACGCTGCGCGCGCCCCAGGCGTTTTCCGCGAATCCGCTCGCCTTGAGCGCGAAGTCGCGTTCCCGCCGCGGCGCGCGCGCCAGTTCCCGCCAGTCGCGCATCGGGCGCGGCGCATGCAGCAGCGCGCCCGCGGGCAGTTCGCCGAGCGGCTCGACGATCCACGTCGCGGGAACGATTCCGCGCAGCGTCCCGAAATGCCGTTCGCCGAGCGCTTCGCGCCAGAACGGTTCCAGGCTCGGGTGGCGGAACAGGGCGAGGGAAAGTTTTTCTTCCTGAAACGCGCGCATCGGCGGCACGACGCGCACGTTCCCGCGTTCCGCCTGCGCCGCGAGCGCCGCCGCGCCGCGGAAGTTCGCCAGGTCGAAAAGCTCGAAGAAGCGATAGACGACGTCGGCGCGCTTTCCCGCGAAAAAGACGCCCGCGTCCGAGATTTCGAGCTCGTTCGGATCGCAGACTTCGATCGCCGCGCCGCGTTCCCGCCGCAGCGTTTCCGCGAGCCATTCGAATTCCGGACGGTACGTCGCCGCCTCTTCGGAGACCGCGACGACGACGCGCGCGTCCGCGTTCCCGCCGCGGACCGCGTTCAGAAAAAGCTCCGGCATCGCGTCGGCGCAGCCGTAGAGCCGCGCGAGAAACGCCGTCAGCCCGACGCCGCCGGGCACGCTGTCGAGCTCCGTCAGCGCGAAGCCCGTCTCCGTCGCCAGCAGGTCGGGGCGGATGACCGGCGGGAGCGTTCCCGCGAGCGCGGGCGCGCGGCCGTGCGCGAGGAGCTCCGGCGGCTTTCCGCGGTCGAGAATCTCCGCCGCCCACGGAGCGCGGAGCTCGCCGTTGCGGAGCAGATTTTTCCCCGCCGCGCCCGCGAGATAAAGGCGTTCCAGCGCGCGGTAAAACGCCGCGCAGGCGTCGCCGATCTCGCGCAGTCCGCGCGCCGCTTCCTCGGAAAAACGCCACGGCTCCGCGGCGACGCGCCACGTCTTCCCGGAAAAGAGCGGCGTTCCCGCGAGCGCCTCGGAAATCTCTGAAAAGTCCTTCATCGCGCGCGTTCCCGCCGCGTCGCCGCGCTCACTCGGCGGCGTGCGCCTCTTCCCAGGCGGACATTTTTTCCGCGAGATCCTTGAAGAGCCGCGGGTCGTCGTCGCCGGACCGCATCGCCTCCGACGCGCCCGAAAGCCGCGTGAGCTCGGTGCCGTCCGGCGCGAACACGATGAGCGTCGGCAGTCCGCCGCCGCCAGAGACCGCGGGACGCGAGCCGAGCGGCAGCGCCAGCCATTTCTGCTTGTTCATCTTGTACTGTTTGGCGTAGGCGATCATGGCGGACTCCGACTTGTCCGAGCTGGAGAACACGACGGCGAAGCGCGCCCTGTGCTTCTTCTGGAATTTCGCGAGCTGCGGCGTGAAGTAATGGCAGAAGCCGCACCACTTCGCCGAAAAATAGACGCCGACGAACTTGTCTTCGAGCTCGCGGAAATGATTCTTGTTCGCCTTCGAGGCTTTTTCGCCCGCGACGATCAGGCCCGACGGGAAGAGCTTTTCCCACGGGCTCGCCGCTTCGGCGGCGGATTCGGGAACGGCGCGCGTCTGCTGCGCGATTGCGGGAACGCCGACGCTCAGCGCGAGCGCGGCAGTCAGAAGAACAATCAGGGGTTTTGTCATGGTGTTGATGAGTTTGAGAAATCGTCCGCGCTTTGCAAGCCGAAATCCGCGGGAACGGGACGAATTCCGCGCCCGCTCAGAAGCCGAAGCCGGCGGCGGGCGGGAGGAAGGCGCTCGGGTCCACGACGGCGGCGTTCCCGCAGCGGCCGGCGACGGCGGCGAGCGACGTGCCCGCGATGCGGTCGAGCGCGTTGCATTCGCGGCTCACGTGCGCGAAAAAGACGTGCCGCAGGCGCGCGCAGTCGTGTTCCGCGAGAAATTCCGCGCACTGGCCGTTGGAGAGGTGCCCGTGCGTGCCGCGGATGCGGTTCTTCAGCTCTTCCGGGCGGTCGGAGCGGTTCAGCAGCTCCGGGTCGTAGTTGGACTCGATGGCGAGCGCGTCCGCGTCCGCGAGCTTCGCGCGCACGAGATTCGTGATCTTCCCGCAGTCGGTGAGCCAGACGAGCTTTTCGCCGCCGAACTCGAACGCGTAGCCGACGGCGTCCTGCGAATCGTGCGGGATCGCGAAGGTCGTCACGCGCAGGTCGCGGAACTCGAAGGAGTCGCCGGAATCGAAGAAATTCCACGGGAGCGCGCGTTTGTAGCGGCGCTCGATTTCGCGCGCGGTGCCGCGGTTGGCGAAGAAGCGCAGGCCGTCCGTCGCGGAAATGCCGGGAACGCCCGCGGTGTGGTCCGAGTGCTCGTGCGTGAAGAAGACGGCGTCCACGCGGTCGAGCGAAAGCCCGAGCGTCTTGAGCCCGTCCCGGATTTTCCTGCCGGAGAATCCGGCGTCGACGAGCACGGTCGCGGAATCGCTCGAAATCACGGCGCAGTTGCCGCCGCTGCTCGAGCCGAGAATCTGAAATCGGAATTTCATCGGGCGGCGCGTCCGCGTTTTTTCGCGAAGGCTTTTTTCAGCGACGAGGCGTGAATGAGGCAGACGCAGTCCGACGCGTCTTCGGTCGCGAGCCAGTTGAATTCGATCTGCGGGAACGCGGCTTCGAGCGCGTCCTGCAGGCCGCCGACTTCGATGAGAAGCAGCCCTGAGGGTTTGAGCTTTTCCGCCGCCTGCGGCAGCAGCCTGCGGATGACGTCCATGCCGTCCGCGCCCGAAAAGAGCGCGCCGTCGGGCTCGCGGCGGAATTCCTCCGGAAGCGTCTCGCGGAGCGCCTCGGGCTCGTAGGGCGGATTGGATATGATGACGTCGTAGGCGTCTTTTTCCGCGGGAACGTCGGCGAGCACGTCGGAGCGGAAGAGCGAGACGCGCCCGTCGAGCCCGTAGTCGGCAACGTTCTTCGCGGCGACTTCGAGCGCGGCGTCGGAAATGTCGCACGCGTCCACGCGGGCGTTCGGGAACGCGCGCGCGAGCAGGACCGCGAGCGAGCCGCCGCCGGTGCAGACGTCCGCGACGCGCTCGACGGCGTCGACGTCCGCGATCCACTGCGGGAGCTGTTCGGGGATGATCTCCGCGAAATACGAGCGCGGGATGATGACGCGTTCGTCCACGTAGAAACGCAGGTCGCCGAGCCACGCCTCGCGCGTGATGTAGGCGGCGGGAACGCGCTCGACGGCGCGGCGGAACAGCGCGTCCTTCACGGCTTCGGTTTCGGCGGGCGTGAGGCGCGCGTCGAAAAAGGTCTCCGGTCCGTCGAGCGGCAGATGCAGCGCGCTCTGCACGAGGTAGAGCGCTTCGTCGTAGGCGCTCGGGCAGCCCTGCCCGAAAAAGAGATTTTCGCGGCGGAAAAGCGACGTGCCGAAGCGCGTCCAGTCGCGGAGCGTCTCGAATTTTTCCGTTCCCGCGAAGAGCTTTCGCCTGTCTGCATCGGATTTTTTCATGGCGGGGAAAGATAAGGCTTAACGCCCGGAGCTTAAAGCTTAAAGAGGCGTTCCCGCGCGCGACGCCGATGAAACGGGCGGCGGGCGTTCCCGCGCGCTATTCCCACGAGCCGCCGAGAAGGATGATTTCCGGGTCGAGGCGGACGCCCGTTTCCGCCTCGACGACGCCGCGCACGCGCCGCACGAGCGCCTCCACGTCCGCCGCCGTCGCGCCCGCGTCCGTCGTGATGAAGTTCGCGTGCGCGGCGGAGACGACGGCGCCGCCGACGCGCGAGCCCTTCAGCCCGAGCGAGTCGATGAGCCTGCCCGCGCTTTCGCCGGGCGGATTTTTGAACGTGCAGCCCGCGGAGCGTTCCCGCGGCTGGGACGCGCGGCGGATTTCCGCGAGCCGCCGCATTTCCGCGAAAATCGCCTCGCTCGGGCGCGTTCCTGCCGCGCGCAGACGCGCCCCGAGCACGATCGCGCCGTGCAGCTCGGGGCAGTCGCGGTAACGCGGATTCAGGCTTTCCCGCGGAGCTTCGCGGCGGACGCCTTCGGGCGTGAGCCATTCGACGGAGACGACGCGGTCGAAGACGGAAGCGCCGTGCGCGCCCGCGTTCATGCGCAGCGCGCCGCCGAGCGTGCCCGGAATGCCGTCGAGAAATTCGAAGCCGCTCAGCCCTTCGCGCGCGGCGAAGGCGCAGAGCTCCTTCAGCTTCGCGCCCGCGCCGACGTCCAGCGTCGCCGCGCCGTCGGCGGCGTCGCGTTCCCGCCGGACGCGCGCCCAGCCTTCGCCCGCGAGGCGGACGACCAGCCCCGGAAAGCCCGCGTCGGAGACGAGCAGGTTCGAGCCGCGGCCGAGCACGAACGTCGGCAGCCCGTAAACGCGCGCGCCGCGCAGCAGCACGAGCAGGGCGTTCGCGTCTTCCGGCTCGGCGTACCACGCGGCGTTCCCGCCGACGCCGAGCGTCGTGCGCGCGCCGAGATTTTCGTCGGCGCGGAAAACCGTCTTCGGCGGGAGCAGGCGCGCCATGCGCGTCCCGAAATCCTCGGCGTTCCCGCGCGGGCGCCCCGCTTCGCGCAGCCAGAGTTCGCGCGCGAACGGCGCGGCGGCGATGCGGTCGATGTCGCCCGCGCCGACGAAGGCGACGACGGTCTCCTCGCCCGCGCCGGAAAAAATCTCCTCGGCGATCTCGCGGAGCCGCGCGAGGGCTTCCTCGGCGTCCGCGCAGACGCGGAGCGGGCGCGTTCCCGCGGCGACGGCGGCGAGGATGTCCTCGCTTTCGCCGCCGGAAATCTTCGCCTCGCCCGCGGCGTAAACGGGCAGAATCATCGCCTCGTCGGCGAGCGAAAGCGCCTCCGCGAACGCCGCCGCGTACTGCCGTGTGCGCGAGTGCCGATGCGGCTGAAAGACGACGACGAGGCGCCTCAGGTGCGTCTCGCGCAGCAGGCGGAGCAGCGCCGCGATCTCCGTCGGATGGTGCGCGTAGTCCGCGAACACGCTGAGCCGCTCGCCCGCGTAGAGGCGGTCCTGGCGGCGGCGCATTCCGGGAAATTTTCCGAGCGGGGCGACGCCGATTTTCCCGCCGCAGACGAACGCCGTCGCCGCGAGCGCGAGCATTGCGTTCTGCGTGTTGAACGTGCCCGCGACCGGCAGGACGAGCGGCCCGTGCGGGAACGCGCCGCCGAGCTCGACCCGCGTCTCCGCCGCGCCCGCGCGCACGACGCGGAAGGCGTAGTCGCCGCCGTCGCCGACCGTGAACACGGGAACGCGCAGCCCGCGCGCGAGGCGTTCCAGCCGCGCGTTGCCCGCGGGAACGAACACGGCGCGGCGCGTGCGCTCGAAGAGCTCGCGGAACGTGCGCTCCAGATCCGCCTCGGTCTTGTAGTAGTCGGGGTGGTCCCAGTCGAGATTGACGGCGACGGTGATTTCCGGCGAAAAATGCCGGATCGTGCCGTCGCTTTCGTCCACTTCGGCGACGAGCCAGTCGCTCGCCGTCGAGCAGCGCGCGGGCGGCATTTCCGCGTCGCGGTAAAGCCCGCCGAGCACGTAGCCCGCGTCCGTTCCCGCCGCGGCGAGCGTCTGCGCGAGCATGCCGCTCGTCGTCGTCTTGCCGTGGCTGCCGCAGACGGCGATCAGCTTTTTGGCCGCGGCGCGTTCGGCGAGCAGCTCCCCGCGGCGCAGCAGGCGGCAGCCGTTCTTCACCGCCTCTTCGTAATGCGGATTGCCCGGCTTCACGGCGCTGGAACGCCCGACGACCGCCGTTCCCGCGGGCAGACGCTCGACGAAGCGCACGCCCGCGCGGACGAGAAACGCGCGCATCGGCGAATCCGCCGCGTCGTCCCAGCCGGAGACGTCCCAGCCCTCGCCGCGCATGTAGATCGCGAGCGGGCCGACGCCCATGCCGCAGACGCCGAGCAGCCAAGCGCTCCGTGCGTCCGCGGAAGCGGCGGGAACGCGCGCCGCGTCGTTTTCGTCTCGGGAAAAATCGTTTTCGTAAGCCGTCATTTTCGTGCGCGCAAGCATGAGCGTTCCCGCCGTGCGAGGCAACACGCGAGCCGCGGGAAAAGGCGCGGATTTTCACGGAAGGCGCCGTTCCCGCGAAGCCGCGGCGGCGGGCTCGCGCCTCAAGGGCGCTTCGCCTTGGCGGAGAGGCGGTCGGGGAGGATTTTGAAGATCGCGGTGACGGCGAACGAACGCGCGATGTGCTCGTCGGCGACGTCCATGTGTTCCGGCAGGTATTTGCGGCAGAGCTCGCGCAGCGCGGCGCGCTTTTCGGCGTCGTCGGTCACGGGAACGATTTTCCCCGCCGCCATGACGGATTCGTAGAAGCTGGTGAAGTAACGCGTGAACACGGCGCGGACGTTCCGCGCGGCGGAAAAGTGTACGCGCGGCGCGTCCGCGAAGACGCGGAATTTCCTGCCCTCGCGGGCGGAATGAATCCAGATTGCGCCGTCGAAGAAGACGAAGGAGACGGGAACGCCGTAGGGCTCGTTCCCGTCGGGGTCGATCATCGAAATCGTGCCGTACTCGGCTTCGCGCAGCACGCGTTCCGCCTCTTCGGGCGGGAGCGCGCGGTCCGCGCGGCGCGGGCGGAATTTTTCGTCGTCGGTCATGAAGCCGGGGCGCTCAGTCGGCGTTTTTGCCGGAGGAGCGCCTGGAGAAGAACGTGCGGAGCACGAAGGCGACGACGTTGCCCCAGAGCGCGGAATTGAGGAGGACGAAAATCCACCACATCGGCTTGTCGGCGATGCAGCCCATGAAGTCGGCGACCCAGAGACCGGGCTGCATCAGCACGGTCTGCGCCTTGTCCGCGAGCGAGCCCGCGTCGCCCGAGGCGAGGACGTCCGGGCGGAATTTCATCAGCACGATGACGCAGAGGAAGTGGAGGACGCTCAGCCCGAGCGAGGAGAACAGCGTGCCCTTGTCGAGTCTCATGGTCGTGAAATCCGGTCGTGAATCAGAAACGGTATTCCGCGCCGAGCGAGAACAGGTGGTACTGCTGGTCGCGGAACTTCAGCGCGCTGCCGCCGACGGAGGCGGTGTTGCCGAAGTACGAATAGCCGCCGCGCACCGCCCATTTTTCGTTGAACGCGAAGGTGAAGCCGACTTCCCCGGCGTAGGCGAGGCAGAGGTCGGAATCGCTGCCGTAATGATCCCAGCCGCCGGCGCGCCCTTCGTCGACGACGTAGCCGACGACGGCGAGCCCGAGGCGCGCGCCCGCGTGCAGCGTCAGCCTGTCGGGAACGAGGTCGAACGTCGCGCGGTAGCCGCCGAGCAGGGCGACGGAGGTCGAAGTGAGGTCGTCGTCGTAAAAATCCTCTTCGCCGCCGAGCATGAGCAGGCCGAGGTCGATGCGCGAGTTTTCGTCGATTTCGCGCGCGATGCGGACGTCGAGGCCCGCCATGTCCACGCCGCCGCGCGTGGCGCTCGCCGTCGCGGACGCGTAGACGAGATCGAGCGAAACGGCGCAGCCGAGGGAATCCGTTTCGGGAACGGCGACGGTCGCGTCGGTTTCGGCGGCGAGAGCGGTCGCCGCGAGCAGGAGCGCGAGCGTTCCCGCCGCGCGTTTCGTCGTTTTTTCGAAGAATGAGTTTTTCATGATGCGTGAAAGTTAACGCTCGGAACGGAAATTGACAACCGCGAAGGCGAAGCGGCGCGACGTGCTTTTCTCAGGCTCTCAGCGCGGCGAGGTCGCCGAGGCGGGAACACAGGTCGCGGGCGAAGGAGCCGCGGTTCATGATGTAGAGATGGACGCCCGGCGCTCCCGCGGCGACGAGCGCGCGGATCTGCTTTTCCGCCCAGTCGAGCCCGGCGCGCGCGCCCGCGGCGGCGTCGCCCGCTTCGTCCGCGGCGCGGAGCGCTTCGCGCAGTTCGGCGGGAACGTGCGCGCGGCTGAGCGCGTTGACGCGGTCGAGCTGCCTGAGCGAAAGCACGGGCATGATGCCGGGAACGATCGGCACGCGGATTCCCACCGCGCGCGCGCGCTCGACGAAGGAAAAATATTTCTCGTTGTCGAAGAACATCTGCGTCGTGACGAAGTTCGCGCCGCACTCGACCTTTTCCTTCAGGAAGCGCAGGTCGGTTTCCGCGTCCGGCGCTTCGGGATGTTTTTCCGGGTAGCCGGCGACGCCGACCATGAACGCGCCGCCGAAGTTTTCGCGGATCAGCGCGACGAGTTCGGACGCGTGCGCGAGCCCGTCCGGCGCGGGAACGAAGTTCGTTTCGCCGCGCGGCGGATCGCCCCGGAGCGCCATGACGCTGAAGAAGCCCGCGCGGCGGTAGCGCTCGAGCACGGCGAGCAGTTCCGCGCGCGAGTGCCCGACGAGCGTCAGGTGCGGCATGATGCGGAAGCCGAAGATGTCGGCGATGAGCTCGCCGTAGTCGAGCGTGCGTTCCCGCGAGGAGCCGCCCGCGCCGTAGGTGATGGACGCGAAGTCGATCGGCAGGTCCTTGATCGCGTTGGCGGCGCGGAGCAGCTGGCGCGCGTCCTTTTCCTCCTTGGCGGGGAAAAATTCGACGGAGAACGTCGGCGTTCCCGCGGCCCATTTCGCCGCGACCGCGGAGGCGGATTCTGATTGGCTGTCGTAATTCATACGAAAAGACTTTGATTTTTGAGAACGATTCAACGCCCGTTTTCGCGGGAACGCAATTTTGAAAGTCGCGCGGCGGAAGCGCGCTTTTCTCGCTTTCGCTGTTGCCCGTCGCGGCGGGAATGCGCGATAATGGCGGCATGTCGGATAACTCCAAAGAGGAAAAATCTTCTCAGCAGCAGACCGCGAAGCGGAAAAAATTCAGCAACGACCGTTATTGGGGATTCGCCGCCTACGTGCGGACCGAGTCGGGCAAGTGGCGGCTCGCGGTCAACTGGAAGCGCATCGTGCTCGTCGTCGCGGCGCTCGGCGCGCTCGGCTACGTCGGCATCGCCGCGGCGCGTTACTTCAACGACAAATACGGCAAGGGGCTGGAGGAGACGGCGTTCGTGGACATGCTCAAATATCCGCTCAGCCGCGCGACGCGCATCGAGCACCGCAAACGTCTCGGCGACATGTACATCGAGCGCGCGAAGGAGGCGAAGACGCCCGGCGAGATGATCGCGAACGTGCGCACCGGGCTTTCCCTCTCGCCGCAGAATCCGGACGGGCGCATCTACTATTCCTACCTCATGTTCTACCAGCGCATGACGAAGGAGGCGATCCGCCTGCTCGCCGAGGGGCTCGAGGCCGGGCTCGACCACAAGGAGTACGTCGTCTATTTCGTGCGCCGCTGTCTGGAGACGACGGAAGACCGCACGCTGATCGCCGCCGCCGCGGAGATGATTCCGGAACTCGACGCGCGCCTCGCCGCGATCGACGGCGACGCGAAGGCGGAGCTCGCCGCGCGGGAACGCCAGCTCGAATTTTACCGCACCGTTCCCGCCGTCGCGCCCGAACGCGCGCGGGACGTGCGCGCGCGCTTCGAACGCCGCCGCGCCGAGACGGAGGAGAAGATCGCCGAAATCTCCGCGCGCGGGAACGCCGCCGCGACGCCCCCAGCCGCGCTTTCCGACGAGGAAAAGGCGGAACGCGCCGAGCTCCGCGCCCGCCTCGAGTCCAACCGCCTCATTCTCGCCGTCGGCGCGGTGCAGGCGCTGATTCTGCGCGGCGACTTCGCCGACGCCGCCCGGCTGACGGGCGAATACGGCATCGACAGGACGATGACGGGGCAGGTGCTGCGCGCGCAGGTGCTTTGGGAAAGCGGCGACCGCGAGGAGGCGCTGCGGACGCTCGACCGCGTCGTCGCCGGCAGCCGCGGGAACATGCAGGTGACGCTGCTGCGCGCGCACTATCAGGAGCTCGCCGGGAACGTCGCGCAGGCGCGCTCCGGGCTGCTCAACGCGGCGATTTCCACCGAAAATCCCGAAGCGCTCGCGAGGCTGATCTTCCTCTTCGACGCGAAGACCGAGGCGGAGGCGCGGGAACGGCTCGTCGCCGATTATCTCCGCCGCTACGCGGACAAGCCCGACGCGCTTTTCCTGCTCGCGCAGACGGCTGCGAACAAAAACGATTTCGCGCTCGTCGAACGCCTCTACAAGATCGCCGCGGAGAGAATTCTGGAGAACATCACGCGCTTCGAGATGGTTTACATCGAAATGCTCATCGCCGCCGACCGCCCGAAGGACGCCCTCGACATGCTCAAGAAGCTGAGCGAGGAAAACACGGACTGGGTCGAGCGCAACGCGCCGCTGATCAACTGCCTGCGCACGCTCGCATACTACAAGAGCGGGAACGGGCAGCTCGGCAAGCTCGGGCTCGAGAACATGGTGAAGAGCCGCAGCATCGCCGTGCAGCAGCTCGTGCTCGTCGGGCGCCGCCTGACGGAGATGGGGCTGCTCGACGAAGGCAAGAGCGCCTACGAGGCCGCGTATCTGACGGAGAACTACAACCACAAGGCGCTCGTCGCGCTGGTGGACTACGCGCTCGAAAAGAAGGACGTCGAAACGCTTTTCCGCTACCTGCCGGAGCTGCTCGACGCGCGCCGGCCGCCGCGCCGCACGCTGGAACGCATCCGCCGTTTTCTCGGCAGCGACCGCATGCTCTTCGTCGCCGAGCGCGACGACTATCTGCGGCGCGTCTCCGAGCTGCTCGAATCGCAGGGCGCGACGAGCGCCTCGGACGCGGACGCTCCGGAAGCCCCGAGCATTTTCTGAGAAGCTTGAAAGCTTAAGAGGCAGAGAGCTTGAGAGCCTGAGGGAAAAATCTTCTTTCCGGCTCTCAGGCTCCTCTTTTTCTCCAATCCGCGCCGCGCTTGTCTTTTTGCGGGAACGCGTGTATCGTTTCCGCAATTTTTTTACGAAACATGAGCGAAAAATCACCTTCCTCCACCCTGATGAACGACATCATCAACCTGTGCAAGCGCCGCGGGTTCGTCTTCCAGTCCTCCGACATCTACGGCGGCTACAACGGATTCTTCGACTACGGGCCGCTCGGCGTCGAGCTCAAGAACAACATCAAGCAGGCCTGGTGGAAGGACATGGTGCACCGCCGCGACGACATCGTCGGGCTCGACTCCACGATCATTCACCACCCGATGACGTGGAAGGCGTCCGGGCACGTGGACAACTTCACCGACCCGCTCGTGGACTGCAAGGAATCGAAGATGCGCTACCGCGCCGACCAGCTGTATTTCGCGCCCGTCGTCGTCGCCGGCGAAACGATCGGCTACGTCTCCGTGCTCGAGGACGAAGGCATGCAGGCGCAGGCGGAGGAAATGGCGCACGACCTGAAGCGCAAGCTCGCGAAGCAGGGCGAGATGGCGCCGATCGTCCTCAAGGACTACACCGAGGCCAAGCCCGAGGAATACGCGCTCATCCCCTCGCCCGCGACGGGCAAGCCGGGTTCGCTCACGCCGCCGCGCGCGTTCAACATGATGTTCCAGACCTACGTCGGCGCGCTCCGCGACGAGACCGCGATCGCGTATCTGCGCCCCGAGACCGCGCAGGGCATCTTCATCAACTTCAAGAACATCGTGGACACCGGCCGCGTCAAGGTGCCCTTCGGCATCGCGCAGGTCGGCAAGGCGTTCCGCAACGAGATCAACCCGCGCAACTTCATCTTCCGTTCCCGCGAGTTCGAGCAGATGGAGATCGAATACTTCATCTCGCCCGACGCCGACTGGCAGGCGCTCCACAAGGGCTGGATCGAATACTGCATGAACTGGTTCGACGGCATCGGCATTCCGAAATCGCGCCTTTCGCTCTACGACCACCCGAAAGAAAAGCTCGCGCACTACTCCAAGGGCACGACGGACATCATGTTCGAGTTCCCCTTCGGCGTGCAGGAGCTGCAGGGCGTCGCCGCGCGCGGAGATTTTGACCTCACGCAGCACCAGACCGTTTCCGGCAAGTCGATGGAATACTTCGACGAAGCGGCGAAAAAGAAATACGTGCCGCACGTCATCGAGCCCTCCGTCGGCGTGGACCGCATCTTCCTCGCCGTGCTTTCCGCCGCGTACTGCGAAGAGGAAGTCGAGGGCGAAAAGCGCCTCGTGCTCAAGCTGCACCCGCGCCTCGCGCCCTACAAGGCAGCGGTGTTCCCGCTCGTGAAGAACAAGCCCGAGCTCGTCGCGCGCGCCGAAGCGCTCTACAAGCGCCTGAAACGCCGCTGGAACGTGTTCTACGACGCCGCGGGCGCGATCGGCCGCCGCTATCGCCGCCAGGACGAAATCGGCACGCCCTACGGCGTCACGATCGACTTCGACACGATCGAAAAGGACGGCAAGGTCACGCTCCGCGACCGCGACACGCTGCAGCAGGTGCGCCTGACGGAAGACGAGCTCGTCGCCTTCCTCTCCGAAAAAATCGACGGATGAACGAAAAAGCGTTCCCGCGCGCGGGAACGCTTTTTGACCGATGACGAATAAACGGGCAGTGGATAAATTTTTCCGCATTTTCGCCGCCGCGACCGCGGCCCTGCTGTTCGCCGCCTGCGCGACGGACGAGGCGCGGCGCGTTCCCGCCGGCGAGTCCGCGGGCTTTCCTCTGTTCTCGCTGAACGAGGTTTCCGTGCTCGAATGCGACCCGCAGAAGCCGGAGCTGAAGATCCGCGTCGAGCTCGCCTACGTCCGCGATTCCGAAAATCCGGAAGCGGCTCGGCGCGTCAACGGCGAGATTCTGCGCGCCGCGCTGCCCGCCCGCGAAGGCGGGAAGAAATACGACGCGGCGGACGGCATCGCCGCGGGCGTGGAACGCTACGTCGCCGACGAAGTCGCCGCCTATCAGGCGACGTGGACGGAAATCTTCGGCGACTGGGGGCATTCCGCCGGCTCCGAGAACGCGATTTCGGTCGCGGGCGCCCCGCGGCGCGTCGAAGGCGACCTGCTGGTCTATGAAATCCGCGTCGTGCAGGATCTCGGCGGCGCGCATCCGAGCCACGCGACGAAAGTGCTGAATTTCGATCTGAAGACCGGACGGCGGCTGACGCTGAAGGACGTCTTCAAGCCCGGCTTCGAGCCCGCGCTGGAGGCGGTGCTCGCGCGCAAGGCGGCGGCGAAGGGAAGCGTTCCCGCGAGCGGTTTTCCGAAGCCCGCTCCGCACGAAAATTTCGCGCTCGACGCGGACGGCGTCGCGTTCGTCTTCAATCCCTACGAAATCGCCCCGTATTCGAGCGGCGAAATCACGCTGAAGGCGCTCTATTCCGAAATCCGCGAATGGCTTCTCGCCCCGCCGGAAACGGCGAAGTGACGGGAACGGTTTTGCCGCAGAACGCCTCGCGGACCGCGCGCGTTCCCGCGTTTCTGCGCTTGCAGGGAGCGGGCGAAAATGGGAGATTATAAGGGCTTTTACCGAAGCTTCCCCTTCAAAATCATTTTTCGAATTTTATGAAAAAAAACATCCTCGCACTTGTTTTGTCCGGAATTGCGCTTTCCTGCTTCGGCGCCATGCCGCAGCTTGAAGGCTTCCGCTACGGGAACGCCGCCGCGCCGACCGGGAACGAATGGGATCCCGCGCGCGACGTGGACTGCGTGCGCAATCTCGCGCTGAACAAAGAAATGCCGCGCGCGACGTTCGCGTCGTTCCCCGACGCGAAGTCCGCGAAAAAGATTCTGCCGGAAAATTCGCGCTACTGGCGCTCGCTCGACGGCGCGTGGAAATTTCACTGGTGCCGCACGCCGGAGGAACGCCCGAAGAACTTTTTCGAGAAAGGCTTCGACGCGTCGGGCTGGGACGAGATTCCCGTGCCGTCGAACTGGAACGTCGTCGGCGTTTCCGAGAAGGGCAACGGCCACCACAAATACGGCCTGCCGATGTACGTCAATCAGCCGGTGATCTTCGAGCACCAGGTCGCCGTCGGCGACTGGAAGAAGGGCGTCATGCGCGAGCCCGCGAACAAGGCGCGCACGACGTATTTCTACCGCAACGAAGTCGGCTCCTACCTGCGCGAGTTCGACGTTCCCGCCGACTGGAAGGGACGCGAGATCTTTCTGAACTTCGACGGCGTCGATTCGTTCTTCTACGTGTGGGTGAACGGCAAGTACGTCGGCTTCTCCAAGAATTCCCGCGATCCCGCGTGCTTCGACATTTCGAAGTTCGTGAAGCCGGGCGAAAAGGCGCGCGTCGCGGTCGAGGTGTACCGCAATTCCGACGGCTCCTTCCTTGAGGCGCAGGACATGTTCCGCCTGCCGGGCATCTTCCGCACGGTCTCGATTTATTCGACGCCGAAAGTGCACGTGCGCGACCTCGTCGCCGTGCCGAGCGGCGACGCGATGAACGTCGTCGCCGACGTGCGCAACCTCGGCGGAAAGGCCGCCGCGGGCTGCGAAATCGTCTATTCGCTCTACCCGCAGAAGGCGCTTTATTCCGACGAGTTCGCGGACGTTCCCGCGGCGACGGCGAAGACGGCCGTTCCCGCGGTGAAGCCGGGCGAAAACGTCGAGCTCCCGCGCGTCGCGCTCGCGGTGAAGAACCCGAAACGCTGGTCCGCCGAAGAACCGAACCTCTACGTGCTCGTCGCCGAGCTGAAGCGCGGCGGGAAGACGATCGAGGCCGTCTCCGCGCAGGTCGGCTTCTGCGAAGTCGAAATCCTCGCCGACCAGACGGACGAATTCGGCAAGCGCGGCCGCTATTTCTACGTCAACGGCAAGACCGTCAAGCTCAAGGGCGTGAACCGCCACGAATCGCATCCCGAGCGCGGGCACGCCGTCACGCGCAAGGACATGGAGGAGGAAGTCCTGCTCATGAAGCGCGGGAACATCAACCACGTCCGCAATTCGCACTATCCGCCGGCGCCGTATTTCTACTACCTCTGCAACAAGTACGGGATTTATCTCGAGGACGAGGCGAACATCGAATCGCACGAATACTATTACGGCGAGGCGTCGCTCTCGCACCCGATCGAGTGGCGCCCGGCGCACGTCGCCCGCGTGCTCGAAATGGCGCACCGCAACGTGAACCAGCCTTCCGTCGTGATCTGGTCGCTCGGCAACGAAGCCGGTCCGGGCGACAACTTCAAGGCCGCGTACGAAAACCTCAAGGCGTTCGACGCGTCGCGCCCCGTGCAGTACGAGCGCAACAACGCGATCGTGGACATGGGTTCGAACCAGTATCCGTCCGTCGGCTGGGTCGTCGCCGCCGCGCAGGGGCACTGCAAGCAGCCGTTCCACATCTCCGAATACGCGCACTCGATGGGCAACGCGATGGGCAACCTGAAGGATTACTGGGACGCGATCGAATCGTCGAACTACATCTGCGGCGGCGCGATCTGGGACTGGGTCGATCAGGCGCTCTACAACTACGACGGCGCGACGGGAAAGCGCTTCCTCGCCTACGGCGGTCAGTTCGGCGAAATCCCCAACGACGCCGACTTCGTCTGCAACGGCATCATCTTCGCGGACCGCGCGCCCAAGCCGCAGTTCGCCGAAGTCAAGAAAGTCTATCAGAACATCGGCGTCGCGCCCGTCGCGGGAACGCCGAACGCCGTCGAGGTCTTCAACAAGAACTACTTCACGGACCTTTCCGCCTATGATCTGGAATGGACGCTTTTCGCGGACGGCAAGCCCGCGCTCGTCGGCATCATCGAAAAGCCCGCCGTCGCGCCGCGCGCGCGCGCGGTCTTCAAACTGCCGTTCGACGCCGCCGCGTTCGACGACGCGGAATATTTCCTGAACCTGCGCTTCCGTCTCCGCGACGACAAGCCGTGGGCGGCGAAGGGCTACGGACAGGCGGAAGAGCAGATTCTCGTGAAGCCCGCGGGAACGCGCCCCTCGATCGCGCAGGTCGCGCGCGGCGCCAAGCCGACGCTCGCGACCGAGCCGAACGGCGACGCCGTCGTCCGCGGCGCGGATTTCGAAGTCCGCTTTTCCGGCGCGACGGGAACGATCGACTCGCTCCGCTACGGCGACGAGACCGTCATCGCTTCCGGCGACGGACCGAAGCTCGACGCCTTCCGCGCGCCCGTGAACAACGACGCGCCGCGCGGCCGTTGGGAAAGCGCCGGTCTGCGCGACCTCGCGCAGCGCGCCGCGGGAACGCCGACGATTTCGCAGAATCCCGAAACCGGCGTCTGCACGCTCTCCTTCCCGATCCGCGCCGAAGGCAAGAACGGCTTCGCGTTCGACGCCAATCAGATCTGGACGGTCTATCCCGACGGCTCCGTCGAGCTTGAGGCCGCCGTTTCCGCGACTTCGCGCCTCGATCTGCCGCGTCTCGGCTACGCGATGCGCGTTCCCGCGAAGTTCGCCGACTTCGTCTATTACGGACGCGGTCCCGTCGAAAACTACGCCGACCGCAAGAGCGGCTCCTTCGTCGGTCTCCACCGCGGCCCCGTCGCCGCCAACTTCACGGACTACATCCGCCCGCAGGACATGGGCAACCGCGAGGACGTGCGCTGGTGCGCGCTGACGGACGGCAAGGCGGGCGCGGCGTTCGTCGCGGCGGACGGCAAGTTCTCCGTTTCCGCGCTGCCGGTTTCCGCCGCGCAGCTCGCCTCGGCGGCGAATCCGTATCAGCTCGACGACGCCGTCGGAAACGCGGCGACGACGACGCTCTTCCTCGGCGCCGGCGTGCGCGGTCTCGGCGGAGCCTCGTGCGGGCCGGACACGCTCGACCGCGACAAGATCTTCTCCGCGCCGACGAATTTCGGATTCATCATCCGCCCGCTCGCCGGCGCCGCGCCGGAGACGGTCGCGAACGTCTCGCCCGCGGGCGCGACGCCGCTTTCGATCACGCGCAACGCGACGGGCGCCGCGGCGATTTCCGCCAAGAACCCCGACGCGGAGATCCGCTTCTCCGTGGACGGCGGCGAACCGCGCGCCTACGAAGGCTCGTTCCCGTTCCGCGAAGGCGGCAAGATCTCCGCTTGGCTCGCGTCGAGCCCCGAACTGAAGACGGAAATCGTCTTCCCGAAGCTCGAGAAGGTCAGCCTCGCCGTCGCGTTCTGCAGCAGCCAGGAAGGCTCCGAACCCGCGGAAAACCTCACGGACAACGACGCGGGAACGATCTGGCACACGGCGTACAGCGTCACCGTCGCGAATTATCCGCACTGGATTGACTTCGACGTCGGCGAGCTGAAGGCGATCAAGGGCGTCTCCTACCTGCCGCGCCAGAACGGCGAGAACGGCGACGTGAAGGATTACGAAATCTGCGTCAGCGCCGACGGCAAGACGTGGAGCGAGCCGGTCGCCAAGGGCGCGTTCCCGCGCGACAAGACGGAAAAGAAGGTGCTCTTCGCGGCGTCCGTGAAGGCGCGCTTCGTGCGCTTCCGCGCGCTCTCGTCGCAGAACGGCCAGGATTTCGCGAGCGGTGCCGAATTCGGCGTCCTCGCGGACTGAGCCGCCTCCGCTCCTTCTCCACGACAAAACGTTCCCGCGCGGTTTCCCGCCGGGAACGTTTTTTTTCGCCCGCGCGCCGCGGCGGCGGGTTCACGCGCCGAGGAGATTTTTCAGGAAGGCGACGCCGCCGGCCTCGTCGGTGAAGGCGCCGTCGAGCTGCGCCTCGAAGCAGCGGGAGAGAATCGGCTCGAAGTCCGCGCCGGGCTTTCTGCCGAGCGCGATCAGATGCCGCCCCAGCACGATCGGGCGCGGCGCCGAGTCCTTCAGCCGCAGCGCCTCCGCGCGCGCCGTCAGCCACGCTTCCGTCCGTCGGAAATCGTCGCTTTCGTGAAAGCGGCTGCCGAGCGCGTCCGCCTTGCACACGCGCAGCAGCCGGTCGATTCTGCCGACGGCCTTCGCGAGGCGGCGGACGGCGGCGTCTCCGGACTGCGCGAGAAAGAGCGCCCGCGGGCGCATGTGCGCCTCGACGAGCACGGGGACGTCGGCGAGAATTTCGCGCTGTTCCGTCATGCGCGCGAGGAATTTTTTCGTCGGTTCGACGCCCGCGCTTTCGTGTCCGTAGGAGTGGATTCTGCCGTCGGCGCCGAGCGCGGTCGTCGCGGGTTTGCCGAAATCGTGGCAGAGCACGGCGAAGCCGACGACGACGTTTTCGAAATCGTCCGCGACGCGTTCCCGCGCGAACGCGTCCATGGCGCGCAGCGTGTGGTTCCACACGTCGCCCTCGGGGTGCCAGAGCGGGTCCTGCTCGACGCCGACGAGCGCCGCGAGTTCGGGAAAATACTTCACCCAGCCGCACGCGCGCAGGAAATTCAGCCCGCGGGAAGGCTCCTCGCCTTTGACGAGCAGCTTTTTCCACTCTTCGAAAACGCGTTCCCGCGAAAGGCCTTCGGGCTCGATTTTTTTGCAGAGCTCGAGCGTCTCCGGCGCGACGTCGAAACGGAAGCGCGCGAGAAACTGCATCGCGCGCAGCACGCGCAGCGGGTCTTCCGAGAACGCGGGCGAGGTGTGCCGCAGCACGCCGCGCGCGAGGTCGGCGCGCCCGTCGAACGGGTCTTCGATCGCGCCGGAAAGCGGGTCGAGGTAAATCGCGTTCACGGTGAAGTCGCGCCGCGCCGCCGCTTCCTTCAGCGGCATGAACGGGTCGCCCTCGACGACGAACGCCGTGTGCCCGCGCCCGCATTTCGATTCGCGCCGCGGGAGCGCGACGTCCACCGGCGCGTCGTGGATCTTGAAGACGCCGAACGAGCGCCCCGCCGCGCCGAAACGGATCTTCAGCCCGCGCAGCAGCGCCTCGATCTCGCGCGCGGAAAGCCCGTAGACTTCGACGTCGAAATCCTTGGGCGTCTCGCCGCGCAGGGCGTCGCGGACGCAGCCGCCGACGAAGAGCGCGCGCCCGCCGCGGGAACGCACGGTCTCGAAGAAGCGCCGCAGCGGCACGGCGGGAGAATCGGGAAAGGAAAGCATATTTTCGGAAAAACGAAGTTGAAACGAAAACGCGCGTTCCCGCGAGACGGAATTTCGCGGAAACGCGCGCGTCGGCGTCGCGCCGTCGGGGCTCTCAGTTCTTCTTCGAGTCCTTCAGCGTGACGGTGAGGTTGAAGACGGGCGCGCCGGGCTTCGAGTCCGGGTCGGCGCAGAAATAGCCGATGCGCTCGAACTGGAAGCGCGCTCCCGCGGAGACGTTCTGCAGCGAGGGCTCGACGAGCGCCGTCGCGACCTTGAGCGATTCCGGGTTGAGGTTGTCACGCCAGTCGCCGCCCTCGGGCACGTCGGAGGGATCCTCCTTCGTGAAGAGGCGGTCGTAGAGCCGCACTTCGGCGGGCTTGGCGTGCGCCACCGAAACCCAGTGAATCGTGGACTTGATCTTGCGGCCGTCGGGCGTGTTCCCGCCGCGCGTTTCCGGATCGTAGGTGCAGTGCACGGCGACGACGTTCCCGTCGACGTCCTTGTCGCAGCCGACGCACTTCACGACGTAGGCCCAGCGCAGGCGCACTTCGCGGCCCGGCGTGAGGCGGAAGAATTTCTTCGGCGCGTCCTCCATGAAGTCCTCGCGCTCGATGAAGAGCTCGCGCGAGAACGGCACGACGCGCGTTCCCGCGGACTCGTCCTCGGGATTGTTCACGGCGACGAGCTCTTCCGTCGCGCCCTCGGGATAGTTGTCGATCACGAGCCGCAGCGGGTTCATCACCGCCATGGCGCGCGGCGAAGTCCTGTTCAGGTCGGCGCGCACGACGTGTTCGAGCAGGGCGACGTCCGTGAGCGAATTGTATTTCGTCACGCCGATGATTTCGCAGAAATTGCGGATCGCCTCGGGCGTGTAGCCGCGGCGGCGCAGCCCGCACACGGTGGGCATGCGCGGGTCGTCCCAGCCGCTCACGCGCTTTTCCTGCACGAGCTCGAGCAGGCGGCGCTTGCTCATCATCGTGTAGGTGAGATTGAGGCGCGCGAACTCGTACTGATGCGGCTTCACGGGCGGATTCAGCGTGTCGATCACCCAGTCGTAGAACGGGCGATGCACCTCGAACTCGAGCGTGCAGATGGAGTGCGTGACGCCCTCGATCGCGTCCTCGAGCGGATGCGCGAAGTCGTACATCGGGTACACGCACCACTTGTCGCCGGTGTTGTGGTGCGCGGTCTTGCGCACGCGGTAGATGACGGGGTCGCGCATGTGCATGTTCGGCGAAGCCATGTCCACCTTGGCGCGGAGCGTCGCCGCGCCCTCGTCGTATTCGCCGCGCGTCATCTTCGCGAACTCGGCGAGATTCTCCTCGACCGAGCGGTCGCGCCACGGCGAGTGCTTTCCGGGCTTTTCGGGAACGCCGCGGTAGTCCTTCCATTCCTCCGCGGAAAGGTGGCAGACGTAGGCCTTGCCGAGCTCGATGAGCTTCACGGCGTAGGCGTAGATCTTGTCGAAATAGTCCGAGGCGTGGAAATAGCCGTCGCCCCAGTCGAAGCCGAGCCAGCGCACGTCCTGCTGGATCGCGTCCACGTATTCGACGTCCTCGCGCGTCGGGTTCGTGTCGTCCATGCGCAGATGGCATTCGCCGCCGTATTCCTTCGCCATGCCGAAATCGAGGCAGATCGCCTTGGCGTGACCGATGTGCAGGTAGCCGTTGGGCTCGGGCGGGAAGCGCGTGACGACTTTCGAGACCGTTCCCGCGGCGAGGTCGGCGTCGATGATTTGGCGGATGAAATGCCGGTTCGCCGCCGGCGTTTCGGCTGAATTGGATTCTTCGCTCATAGCTTTGAGGCGTAAAAGAAAATCACGTTCCCGCGACAAACGCGAGGCGGTTTTGAGCACCCGCGGGAACGCGCGAGTTCAGCGACGGGCGGAGGCGAGCGCCTCTTCCGCGGTTTTGAAGTGCAGCTTCGCGAACTCGCCGAAGCGCTCGCGGCCGAATTTCGCGACGAGCGCCTCGCCCGCCTTGCGCGTTCCCGCGGAACAGCCTTTCGGCAGCGCCGCGCCCGCGATTTTTTCCAGCTCCTTGACGGCGCGCACGTAAACCGCGCGCGCGACGATCGACGCCGCCGCGACGACGGGATCGCTTTCCGCCTTCGTGCGCATGCGCAGGTCGAAATCGACGCCGTTGCGCGCGAGCTCGCGCTGCACGAGCGGCGTCTTCGAAAACTGGTCGAGCAGCCCCCACTCGGGCGTTCCCGCGGCGGATTCCCGCGCCGCGAAAAGCGCCTCGCGCAGCGCGACGAAATGGAAGTGCGCGAGCATCGTGTTCAGGTTCCCGAATTTGCCCGCGTAAAGCGCGTTGTATTTCGGCATCGTCGTCGTCGCGGTCTTGACGACGACGCCCGGCGTGGCGCGGATTTTTTTCTCGAGCTCGAAAATCGCGCTTTCGGCGACGGTCTTGGAGTCGCGCACGCCCGCTTCGATCCAGCCCTTCACGGCGTCGCCGCCCGCGATCACGCAGCACGAGACGAGCGGCCCGAAGAGGTCGCCCTTGCCGGATTCGTCGAGCCCGGCGTGGCGTTCGAACCATTCCGGATGGTGCACGTCGTCGTAGCCGAGCTTCGCGACGCCCGTGATCCGCGGCTCCACGACGTTTTCGACGAACTCGCGCGTTCCCTTGCCGCTGACGACGACCTTGCGCGACGTGTAGGCGACGACGGTGACCTTCAGCGGCTTGGAGCGGCAGGAAAAAATCGCGTAGGGCGTTTCCGTCGCCTCGAAGCCGTTCGCGGTCGCGCAGAAGTCCCGCAGCGCAGCGATCTGCGCGTCGGTGAAAGTTTCGGTCCAAAGGGTGAGCGGCTGCATGGCGGAAAGGGAGGTGATGAGGTTTTGAAATCGTGAAGGGCGCCTGCGGCGATGTTTCCGGCGCGCGTCATTTGTCCCAGAACTGCCGCATCTGGTCGGCGACGGAAAGCACGTAAATCGCGGCGGTGACGGCGCGGAGGACGTTCGCGCCGAGACGCGCGGGAACGAAGCCCGCGGCGCGTGCGGCGGCGTATTCCTCCGGCGAAAAATCGCCTTCGGGACCGACGAGCCAAAGGATTTCCCCCGGCGGTTCGGCGGCGCGTTCCCGCATGATTTCCGGGCAGGGACGCGTTCCCGCTTCGAGGCTCGCGACGAGGCGCAGCGCGGCGTTCCCGCGCGTCTCCGCGGCGAGCGACGCGAAAAATTCCGCCGGCGTCCGCACGGGCTCGATTTCCGGCAGGAAACGCGTGCCGCACTGTTTGCAGGCCTCGACCGCGATGGTGCGCCAGCGTTCGAGCTTGTGCGCGGCGCGCGCGGCGTCGAGCCTCACTTCGCAACGCTCGCTCGCGAGCGGGAAAATCCGCGCGGCGCCGATTTCCGTCGCCTGGCGGACGACGTCGTCCATCAGCGAGCCCTTCGGCATCGCCTGCGCGAGCGCGATGCGGCGCCGCGGCGCGGGAACGCGTTCGCGCGTCTCGACGGAAATCGTCAGCGCCTTCGCGTCGCCGCCGAGGATTTTTCCCGCAAAGACGCCGCCGCGCCCGTCGAACGCCTCGACGGCTTCGCCCGGGCGCGCGCGGAGCACTTTCGCGAGATGGCGGCTTTCGTCCGCGGAAAGCGTGAGCGTCGTCGCGTCGGCGGGAACGTCGAACGGATGATGGGCGCGGAGCATGGCGTCGCGTCGCGGGAACGGTTCGGCGCGCGGCGCTTATTTCGCGCGGGCGCGCAGAGCCTTGCGGATTTCGTCCGCCGTTTCCGCGATGCCGCCGAGGCTGTCGATCTGCAGATACGGGAACGTGCCCTTGAGCGACTGGAGCGGCTCGAGCGTCGTTTCCGCGAAGACGCGGTAGCGCACGCGCGTCTTTTCCGGATCGACGTCCGTTTCGCGCACGGGCTTGCCCGCCGCCTTCATTTCGCGGCCGCGCTTGAGCTGGCGCTCGACGGATTCGTTCTCCGTCACGTAAAGCATGAGCATCGTGAAGTCCGCCGCCGGAAATTTTTCCGGATTCGCGGCGTGGAGCGCGTTCAGCTTCTTCGCGAGCAGCTTCAGGCACGCGACCTGGCCCGCCGTGCGCGGGAAGCCGTCCACCATCACGCCGTCGCGGTATTCGAGACGCGTCAGACGGCGGAAGAGCAGGCCGATGACGGTCGCGTCGTCGATGAGCTGGCCGGTCGCCTTGATCGCCTCCATCTCGGGAGTCTTGAGCAGATCGCTCATGACGATCGGCTGAGATTTGAGCCCGAGCTCTTCGAGAATCACGTCCGTCTGCGTGCCTTTGCCGGCGCCGGGAGCGCCGTTGAGCCAGTAAATCGCCTTCGGAAAAGTCAGCGCGGCGACGCCGAGATTGCTTTCCAGCGACGACCAGATGCTGTCGAAAAGCGCGATCGCCGCGGGATTGTTTTCGTCCGTTTCTTTGAAGCTTGTATTGCTCATGATGAACCTTGATTCTGACGCATTTTCGCGGCGAATGCAAGCCGCGCGGCGCGCTTCGGACACGAAGGTCGCGAAGATTTTTGACCGCGAAGTCAAAGGAAGTTAAAGAAAGTTTTTAAACGCGAATCGGCGCGAATTTTCACGGATTTCGAGCGACGTTCCCGCGAAGCCCGCGTCACTTCTCCAAAAATCTTTGCGTCTCGGCGTCTTCGCGGGGAATTTTGTGCGGGAGAATTTCAAGGAGGCGGCGGGTAAGCGAAGCGCGGAGCCGTGCCGCCTTCTCTCCGCTGAATTTCCGTGTCTTTCCGTGTTTTCCGTGGTTGAAGACGCATTTGCGGTTTGCGCGCGGGCGGATTCTGGCTTGTAATTTCCGGCATGAAAAAAGCGATTCTTTTGGGCGTGAACATCGACCACGCCGCGACGCTGCGCCAGTCGCGCTATCGCGGTTACGAGTCGAGCTGCGGGAAGATGGTGGAGCCCGATCCCGTCGCCGTCGCGTTCGCGGCGGAACAGGCGGGAGCCGACGGCATCACCGTGCACCTGCGCGAAGACCGTCGCCACATTCAGGAAAGCGACGTGCGCCGCCTGCGCGAGGCGATCCGCACGCGCCTGAATCTGGAGATGGCGCCGACGCCCGCGATGGTCGATTTCGCGCTGAAGCTCAAGCCGGATTCCGTCTGCCTCGTTCCCGAGCGGCGCGAGGAAGTCTCGACCGAAGGCGGGCTGGACGTCGCGTCCCGAGTCGCCGAGCTGCGCGACGTCGCCGCGCGCTTCACCGCCGCGGGCGTGATCACGAGCCTCTTCATCGATCCGGACGAGCGCCAGATCGCCGCCGCCGCCGAAATCGGCGCGCCCTGGGTCGAGCTGCACACGGGCGCGTACGCGAACGCGTATTACGAGACGGCGGCGCGCGCGCGCGAATTCCGGCGGCTCTGCCTCGCGGCGGAATCGGCGGCGAACGTCGCGATTTCCGTCAACGCCGGGCACGGCATCAATTACGTGAACATCGGCGAGGTCGTCGAAATCCCGCACCTGCACGAGCTCAACATCGGGCACTCGATTCTGTGCCGCGCGCTGCTTTCCGGCATCGGCGAGGCGGTGCGCGAGATGAAGGCGCGCATGCGCGACGGCATCACGATTTCGCCGCGTCCGTAAGGTTTCCGCGCGCGTTCCCGCATGGAAAAATTTCCGGAGAAGATCGGCGTCGGCGCCGCGGTGAAGGTTCCCGCGGGAACGAACGTCGTCGGCGTCGGGATCGACCTGGAATCCGTCGCGCGCGTGCGCGCCGCGATCGGGCGCAGCGGGGACGCCTTTCTCGAAAAAGTCTTTTCGCCGGAGGAGCGCGCGCTGTGCCGTTCCCGCGGCGCGCACGCGTGGGAAAGCTTCGCCGCGCGCTGGGCCGCGAAGGAGGCGTTTTCCAAGGCGCTCGGCACGGGCGTCGGCGCGGAAGTCGGGCTGACGGATTTTTCCGTGCTTTGCGGAGAACGCGGCGAGCCGCGCGCCGTCTTTTCCGCGCGCGGGCGCGCCGCCCTCGAAAACGCCGGCGCCGCGGACGCGCTGGTTTCCCTGACGCACACGGCGGAATTCGCCGAAGCCGTCGTGATTCTGATTCGCTGAAATGAAACTCAAAAAAATCCTCTTCGCGCTCCTCGCGCTTTTCGTTCTCGCGGTCGCGGGAACGGTCGGCTACGTCAAATTCTTCACGGAAACGACGCCGCGCTTCACTCGCAGCCTCGACGAAATCGCGCCGGCGAAGCTCGACGGCTGGACGGTTTCGGAAGTGCCGATCGGCTCCACGCAGGGCATGATCGACTACGTGCGCAATCTGCTCCGTTTCGACCAGTGCGTTTCGCGGCGCTACGAGAAAGGCCCGCTCGCGATCACGTTCTACGCGGCGTACTGGAAGCCCGGGAAAAAATCGCCCATCGACGCCGGCGGCCACAACCCCGACGCATGCTGGGTGGACAACGGCTGGACGCGCGTCGGGCGCGAATTCGGCGTCGCGGGAACGCGTCTCGGCGGGCGCGAGCTGCGCCCCTACGAGCTCGGCCGCTACGAGCGCGAAGGCATGAAGCTGCCCGTCATGTTCTGGCACCTCGTCAACGGCGAAGTCCACGCCTACAAGGACCACCGGCAGGGCTGGCGCGAGGGCTTCGCGGGCGTGATCTTCCGCCTGCCGAAACGCATCGAGGACCTGCGCCGCCTCGGGCTGAACCAGCGCGCGGAACAGATTTTCGTGCGCGTCTCTTTCGAAGATCAGGACCTGGACGCTGTACTGGCGAATCCGGATTTCGCCGAGTTCATGCTGCGGCTCGACGCGCTCGGCATCTTCGCGGACCGCGGCTGGGACGGCGATTCCGGGACTTGAGCGCCGCCCGTTTTTCTCTCGAAACCAACCTCCAAAACGTCTTCCCATGCGCATCCTCTGCCTCGACGTCGGAAACACGCACACGCATTACGCCGTGCTCGAAAACCGCCGCTCGCTCGTCTGCGGCGAGCTGGACACGCGCCGCCTCTCCAGCGCCGCCGACGGCGTTCCCGCGCTGCTCGCCTCGGAAAAAATCCGCGCGCTCGCGCCCGACGGCATCTCCTTCTGCAGCGTCGTTCCCGCCGCGACGGAGCGGCTGGAGCTCGCGCTGAAGAACTGCACGCCGCTGCCCGTCTGCCGCGTCTATCACGGCAACTGCCCCGGGCTGGGCATCCACTACCCGACGCCGCAGGAAGTCGGCCCCGACCGCCTCGCCAACTGCATCGGCGCGCAGGCGCGTTTCGGCGCGCCCGCGGTCATCATCGACATGGGCACGGCGGTCACGTTCGACATTCTTTCCGAGCTCGGCTACGAGGGCGGCATCATCGCGCCCGGAATCGGCGTCATGACGCGCTATCTGCACGAGCAGACCGCGCTGCTGCCCGCGCTGGAGCCGCGCGACCTGCTTCTCGCCGAAGACGCCGACGCCGTCGGCAAATCGACGCTCGCGGCGATGCGTTTCGGCTGCGCCGTCGGCTTCGCGGGAATGATCGGCGCGCTGCTCGAGACCGTGCTCGAGCGCCTGAAGAAGGACGGCGTTCCCGAGCCCACGATTCTCGCCACGGGCGGCTGCGCCGGCATTCTCCCGCGCGCGTGGAAGGACCGCGTCCATTGGACGCCGTTCATCACCGTGCAGGGACTGGAAGAGGCGTTTTTGCGTTCCATGAGGTGATGAAGTTGCGGCGGTCACGAGGTTATGAAGTTCATTGCCTCATAACTTCCGTAACCTCGTCGCTTTCTCCCGCGGATTTTTCGCTTTAAGCCTCGCGCGCGCTGAGGCAGAATTTCTCCCCATGAAACCGATCGCCATTTACGGCGCCGGCGGCTTCGGTCGCGAGACCGCCTGCCTGCTCCGCGAAATCAACGAAGTCTCGCCGACGTGGGACTTCGTCGGTTTTTTCGACGACGCCGTTCCCGCGGGAACGCGCCTGCGCGCGGGCGAAACGCTCGGCGGCATGGACGCGCTCAACGCGCGCGCCGGCGAGCTTTCCGTCGTCTTCGCCGTCGCCTCGCCGCGCGTCGTCGAATCGCTTTTCGGAAAAATCACGAACCCGAACGTCGCGTTCCCGAACGTCGTCGCGCCGACCGCGCGCGTTCTCGACCCCGAGACGCTGAAGCTCGGACGCGGCAACCTGATTTCGCACCATTCCTCGATTTCGTGCGACGTCGAGCTCGGCGACTTCAACCTCTTCAACACGCAGATCTACGTCGGGCACGACACCCGCATCGGCAGCTTCAACATGTTCAATCCCTGCGTGCGCGTTTCCGGGAACGTGCGCGTCGGCGACCGCAATTTCTTCGGCGTCGCCTCCGTCGTGCTGCAGGGCGTTCCCGTCGGCGACGACGTGACGCTCGGCGCGAACTCCGTGCTTTTCCGCCCCGCGAAAAGCGCCTCCACCTACGTCGGTAATCCCGCCGTGCTCTTCAAGATCTGAACAAAGTAATTTGAAAATGGATACGCAGAAATTCGTCGATGACTTCGCTTCGCTGCTCAGAAAGACGCCGCGCGAGACGCTCTCCGCGGAAACGCGCTTCAAGGAGCTTCCGGACTGGAACTCGCTGCTCGCGCTCTCGCTCATCGCGCTCGTCGAGGACGAATACGACGTGCTTCTGAAAAGCACGGACATCCGCGACGCGGAGACGCTCGGCGGGCTCGCCGCCGTCGTCGCGAAACAGCTTTGAACGCCGGATAAAACCATGACCGACAAAACGTTCTCTCTCGAAGGAAAAATCATTCTCGTCACCGGCGCCTCGTCCGGCATCGGTCGCGCCTGCGCGATCGAATGCGCGCGCGCCGGCGCGTCCGTCGTCGCCACGGGACGCGATCCCGCGCGGCTCGAAGCGACGTGCGACGCGTTCCCGCGGCCGCGCGGCGCGTATTCCACGTTCTGCGTCGCCGACCTGACCGTCGAAAAGGACTTCGAAAATCTGCTCTGCGCGTGCCCCGCGCCCTACGACGGCGTCGTTCACGCGGCGGGAATTTCGGCGCTGCGTCCGTTCGCGTTCACGAAGCCGGAACTTTTCGAAAAGCTCCTCGCGCTCAACACGCGGATTCCGCTCGAGCTGACGCGCCGCCTGCTGAAGAAGGGAATGATTCGCGACGGCGCGTCGATCGTCTTCATTTCCTCCGTCGCGGGAACGGGCTCCGCTGCGATCGGGCAGACCGCCTACGCCGCGTCGAAGAGCGCGCTCTGCGCCGCCGCCGAAGTGATGGCGATCGAGCTCGCGTACCAGCGGACGCGCGTGAACTGCATCTGCCCCGGCGTCGTCGACACGCCGATTCACGCGAGCGTCGGCGCGGACGTCGGGAAGCTCGGCGTCGCGTCCTGTCCGCTCGGGCGCGCCGGCAGGCCCGAGGAAATCGCGCACGCCGCGCGCTACCTGCTTTCCGACGCCGCCGCGTGGATCACGGGAACGCGCCTCGTCGTCGACGGCGGCCTCTCCCTCCGCTGATTATTTAAAGCGCATTTCAAATAATCTCCGAATTATTTAAAGTGTATTTCAAATAATCCGCGTTTCTCCGTGCTCGTCCGCGGGCTGAGGGCGCTCGGGGCGCGTCCGCCCTCGACATTTTCGGGCGTGTCCTTTACGCTCGCACACTCGAATTTTTTATGTTCCGACCGAAATTTGCATTGCCGTTTCTTTGCGCCGCGGGCGTCGCCTTCGCTTCGGGCTTTTTGAGCGCGGAAGAGATTTCCGTCCGCACGACGATCCGCGACGTCGACGAGTTTTCGTCCGCGTATTCGGCGGATTTCGCCGTGGCGGAAAACGTCCGCCTCACCTTCGCGCAGGGCATCGACGGCGCGTTCGCGGGAACGCTTTCGGGCAAAGGCTCCTTCGAAAAGTCGGGCGAGGGCGATCTCCGCTTCGACGGGAAGTTCGGCGCGGACACGGCCGCGTTCGAGGGCTACGTCGTCGTGAGCGGCGGCTCGCTGACGTTCACGGACGAGGCGGAGCTGCTTTCCGGAAACCGGCTTGAAATCTCGAATTCGGCGACGCTGGTCTTCAGCTGCAACGGCGATTTCGGCGTCGCTGAAGGCGCCACGGCGTCGAACATCGCGATTTCGGGGCACGACGTGAACGGGCGCGTCGGCGTCGTCGAAAACGTCGGCTCGGGCACGGTGCGGCTCAATTCCGCCGAGGGCGCGGAGCTGCGCGTGCTCGCGGGAACGCTGATCGTTTCCGGGAACACGGAGTTCGACGCGATCCGCGTCGCGGGCGGCGCGGAGCTGCGCGTCGGCGACGGCGGCGCCACGGGCGGGCTTTCCGGCGCGACGATGCTCGACGCGGGTTCGACGCTGCGCTTCAACGTTTCGAGCACGGACGTCGGCGTGAACGGCGGCGTTTCCGGCGCGGGCGAAATCGTCTTCGACGGCTCCGCCTCCGTCGTGCTGCGCGGCGAGATGCTGGATTTCACGGGCAGGCTCGTCGTCAACGCGGGCACGGCTCTGCTCGCCACGGGAACGGAAAAGGCGCTCGAGACGCGCGCGTCGGAAGTCGTCGTCAACGGCGGTTCCTTCGGCGGCCACGGGAGCACGGCGGGCTCGGTGAACGTGAAGGGCAAGTACGTCGCCTCGGGCGAGATTTCGCTCGGCGACGCCTCCACGATCGGCGGCGCGCTTTATCTCGGTTACGCGGGCGGCACGCTGCGGATCGGCGGGGACTTGAACTTCGATTCCGTGCGGCAGGAAATCCGCTTCGACGCGGAGACGGAAACGTATTCGATCGTCACGACCGACCTCGGCGGGCGGACGGTCGTCGTGCTCACGGAAAACGGCTGCGGGCGCGCGGAGGTGGCGGGAATCGTCAATCTCGCGGGAACGCTGGTGCTGCAGGGCGCGGAGGACCTCGCGCCGGGCAAGGTCGCGGTCTTCCTGCGCGCGGACGACGTGCGCGGCGATTTTCAGATCGTTTCGGCTTCGGAGAACGTGATGCTCGTCTCGCCGGGCGTCGGCGGAATCGGCGGGAACGAATACGGAATCGCGAGCATCGAGAACCGCAAGCTGCGGGAACGCGGCGCCTTCCGCGAGCACGACGGCATTTCCGAGTTCGTCGATTACGTCGCGTCGCAGACGGAGCTGAACCGGCCGAACGAGGTCGGGCAGGCGGTGAATCTCGCCATGGGCGACGCGCTCTCGGACACAGTGAACAATTTTTCTCCGCTGGCGCACTGCGCGCTTTCGGGCATGGCGGTGCATCAGTCCAACCTCGAAGTCGATTACCTGCAGCGCGTCTTCGCGCCGGGGCTTTCCGCGCCGCATTCGCCGGACGGACTGAGCGTTCCCGCGAACACGCAGTATTTTTCCGCCGTGCTGACGGAGTTCGTCCGCAACGACGACGGCGTCTCCTCGCCGATCTACGACGCGGATTCCATGGGCGTGATGGGCGGCTTCTACCGCTGGGCGGACGGCGAGCGCCTCGTCGGCGCGAGTCTCGCGATTCACCGCGGGACGGCGACGCCGCACGGTTTTTCCGACGGCACGTTCACCGACACGGCGTTCCGCGCGCGCGTCTTCGCGGGCATGATGCCTGCGGAGGCGGGCTGGAACGTGCTCTTCGGCGCCTCCGCCGCCGTGCACTATTACGACGTCAACCACGAGACGGGCACGGGAACGAACCGCGCCGAGGAAGGCGGGCTCGAGGCGGGCGCCTTCATCGCGTGGAGCCTGCGCGAGGATCTCGGCGACGGCTGGGAGCTGCGCCCGTTCGCGCGCTTCGACTTCAATTACGTCCGCGTGGACACCGTGCGGGAACGCGGCTCGTATTCCGCGCTGGAGATCGACGCGTTCGGCTACTCGAGCTTCCGCCCGCGCTTCGGATTCGGCGTCGAAAAGAAGCTGCGCCGCCGTCCCGCGGGGCGGGACACGCTCACGCTCGGCGCGGATTTCGCCTTCGTCGGCGAGCTCGGGCGCGACCCGAAGATCACGTCGCGCTTCGTCGCCTACGAAAATTCCGAGACGACGATCCGCGGGACCGTGGACGAGCGCGCCGCCTTCGAGTTCACGCCGCGCATGGATTTCGAAATCGAAAAAAGCTGGACGCTCGGCGCCGCGTGCCGCATCCAGGCGTCGCCCTCGGGCGGCGTCTCCACGGCGTTTTCGATCGGGCTGAACTCGCGCTTCTGAGCGCGCGCGAAGAAACGACGGCGCCGAAAGACGCGCGTTCCCGCGGATCGCCGTAAAGACGTTCCGCAGAGGCCTGGGGCTGAAATAGTCGTCCGGATTTTCGCTCTAATCTCCGTCCTTCCGTCGCCGCCAAAGTGACAAAAGCACAAATGCCGCCGCCAGAATTACGACGGAAAAACCGCAACGAAACGCGGAATCCCGAAGAAAAAAAGAACGGCGAAAATAATCTGAAGCATCATGGAATCGGAGTTTTTAAATTTTACTAAGAAGAAAAAACATTCCTGCGGTTTTGTCCGGAATAAGAGACGATTGCCGGACACTGATTGAGCTCGTTCGTCGTGTAGGCGAACTGCGTTCCCGCCTCGGTCGCCGCGCCGCGGTTGCCGACGTTGTCGAACGCGTAGGCGTACGCGGCGTTCCCGAGCGTCGCGGAAGTCAGCTCGCTCCGCGCGTTGTAGCCGAAGGAATCCGTGCGCGTCGAGCCGCCTCGGGCGAGCGTGCGCGAGGTCGGCCGCCCGAGCGCGTCGTAGGCGTAAGCGCGCTGAGCGACGAGCGTCGCGCCGCGCTTGAGCGCGATCCCGACCGTCAGGTCGCGCTCGTCGTCATAGGCGAAGTTCGCGCTCATGTTGTTCGGGCACGTCAGCGTTTCGAGCAGATCCGTTCCCGCGAGATACGCGTAGGAGAAGAGCTTTTCCGCGCCGCCGTGCAGGAAGCCCGCGCTCGCGACGCGTCCCGTCGCCGCGTCGTAGGCGGCGGAGACCGTCTGCTGCGCCGCGCCGTCCTTGGAATAGACGTAGCCGACGAATCGCCCGAACGCGTCGCGCGA
>SFEJ01000019.1 GCA_004558035.1 Opitutia bacterium | reverse complement strand
GTTTGCCTTGTCTTCAGGGTTTTCTATTCGAAGCACTTCATCCGCAATCTCCTCTTCCGTCGAATCCGAAGAATTTTCTCTTATCCGGATCAGTTTGATCCCGTGAAGAAGGCATTCCTTATACTTGAAGGAGTCTCGCTTTCGATTTCGTTCACTATGCCAAAATACGCCATCGTATTCGACAGCCGTATTTAGAGATGGAATATAAATGTCCAACTCCATCCGTCTTCCCAAAATTCCGCGCACACGATTCTCCGCATCGGGGAATTTGTGCTTCACATAGAAAAATACCGCCTGCTCGGCGAAAGATGTCTGCCGTCCGGAATTACAGATTGGACAATTGGTTCCGTGTCCGCGATGCAACAAGCTCGAGCGATACTCATGTCCCATCGGGCACAACCACCATACTTTCCTTGCGCTCCCGGCAAGCACCTGATGCGGTTTCAAGTTTCCGTTTTTAGTCGGATGCCACTCCTTCGCCAGTTCAGGATGCGTTGTTCCTAAATCATTTTTCCCCCGCGCGACAGTCTTTCGAGTACAACAAGGGCACCCGCGATTTAGAATTGTTCGATTCGCAACCCTCGCCTGCCACTCATATCCGCAGTTTCCGCATTTCCACCAAACCGACTCATTGCTTCCCGAAGAGTAGTTTTCGGGAGCTTTGGCGTTCTTTTTGTAATCCCACTCTTCAAGCAATTTTGAATCGAAAATTCCTCCCTTTTTTTTCAAAGTGCTTGCATGTCGAGACTCCGCTCGCTTTAGCTTAGCGCATTCCGGACAGCCGCTCCCCCTCAGCGTTCGCGCTCTTATTTTTGCGTGCCATTCATGCCCACAAACGGAGCATCTCCACCATGCGTCCCGAGCGCTTCCTTTCACGCAGGACAAAATATCAAGATTCGAATTTTTTTCGTAATTCCACTCAGCCGCAATGCTTGGGAAAAGCGTGCTCAAATCATTATAGCCGGGCAGTACGCGCTTGTTCGAGCAATAGGGACACGCGCGTCCGTTTGTCCTATGATAAATTTCCATCTCCCAAGAATGCCCATGTGAACAACGCCACCACGCTTTCTTGTTGCTCTTGGATGAAAGTTTTTCAGGGAAAAGCCCAAGGGGACTGTTTTTTTCATAATCCCATTCCGGCATTAATAGTTCGTTTTCCGAGAGCTTTTTCATGGACATCAAAGAAGAAAAACGCTTCGCGTTCCCACGCCCCCTTTCACGCCAGGGGGCGGTGGAAGTCGGCGAAGCGCTTGATGATGCCGCCGAAGGCGCCGTTCGAGAAGAAGACGACGAGCGCGGGAGCGTCCGGCGTCGCCGCGTCCGCGAGTTCCTCCAGCTCGACGAAAAGCCGCTCGACGCTTTCCGGCGCGCGCGCGTCCACGCCGCGGGAACGCAGCGCCGCGGCGACTTCCTCCGTGTTCATCTTTTCCGCGCCGCCCGACGCGTGGTGCACGGGCGCGACGAGCGCGGCGTCCGCGTTCGCGAGCGCGTCCGTGAACGCGTCCTGCAGGATCTTCCGCACGGCGGTGTTGCTGCGGGGCTCGAACGCGGCGATGAGACGGCGGTTCGGCCAGCGTTCCCGCAGCGCCTGCAGCGTCAGCCTGAGCGCCGTCGGGTGGTGCCCGAAATCCTCGACGGCGACGAGCGCGGGCGTGTCCACGAGGATTTCGCGTCGCCGCTTCACGCCGCGGAATTTCGCGAGCGCGTCCAGCGGGAACGCCCACTCGGGCTTGTCCGTCGCGGTGTAGAGCGCGCACGCCGTCGCCGCCATCGCCGCGTTGCGCGCGTTGAAGACGCCGGACTGCGTCCACGCGACGCGCCCCCAGTCGTTCCCGCGCCAGCTCAGCGCGAACTCGGAGCCCTCCGGCGTCTCGCGGAAATCGCGGATGCGCACGTCGCAGTTCTCGCCGACTCCGACGCGCACGATCGGCGCCCACGCGACGTTTTCGAGGAGCGGTGCGATGTTCGCGTCGTCGCCGTTCGCCACGATGTAGCCGTTGCGCGGCACGAGGCGTATGACGTGCGAGAACGTGCGCTGCACGTCCTGCAGGTCGCGGAAAATGTCCGCGTGGTCGAACTCGAGATTGTTCAGGAGCAGGATCTGCGGCAGGTACTGAATGAATTT
This sequence comes from Opitutia bacterium, assembly GCA_004558035.1. Lineage (GTDB taxonomy): Bacteria > Verrucomicrobiota > Verrucomicrobiia > Opitutales > UBA953 > Spyradosoma. The sequence goes on along the minus strand of SFEJ01000019.1, from coordinate 38,280 downwards.
GCTGCGCTTGTCGAAAAACGCCGTGTCGTATTCGTCGCCCTCGATGACGAAGGCGCCGCCGTCCGTTCCCGGCGCGGAGCCTCCCGGCAGGTCGCGCGGCACGCCGCCGATGAGCCAGCCGGGGTTTTCGCCGCGTTCCCGCAGCAGAAACGCCGCGAGCGAGGACGTCGTCGTCTTGCCGTGCGTTCCCGCGACGACGATGTCGCAGCGGTTCTTCAGCAGCCGCGTGCGCAGCAGCTCCGGCAGCGAAACGTAGTCGATCGCGCGCGATTCGAGCAGCCATTCCATCTCGGGATGACCGCGGGAAACGACGTTCCCGACGACGACGAGATCCGGGCGGAGGAACGCGAGCCGTTCCGCGCTGTAGCCGTCGTAGATCCTGACGCCGGAATTCGTCAGCATGTCCGACATCGGCGGGTAGATTCCCTTGTCCGAGCCGGAGACTTCGTGCCCGAGCGCGCGCATGAGCAGCGCGGCGTTGCCCATCGCCGTGCCGCAGATTCCCATGAAATAGATGTGCATGATTTTTTTTTGAAAAACAGGGATTAAAAATTCGAAAGTAAAAGAGATCGACCGGGTGTTCTTTCGTCACTTGCCGCTCTTCTTTTCGAGCGCGGCGCGGACGTCGGCGAGCGTGCGGAGCGCGGCGATTTCCTCGGGTTCGAAGAAGACGCCGAATTCCGCCTCCAGCGCGAGAATCAGGTTCAGGTGCCCGACGGAATCCCAGGCGGGGCAGTTCGACTGCGAAAGCTCCGCAGGAACGCGCTCGAGCCCGAGCGTTTCCCGAAAGACTTTTTCGAGACGCGTTTCAATGTCGTTGTTCATCGGATACGAATTCGTAGGCTGAGGAGATTTCGAAGGCGCCGCGCGCGCGCAGGTCGAGGGAAAAGCGCGTTCCCGCGGCGTCGCCCTCCGCGGCGAAGCCGAGCGAGGGCAGGAAATCGGAGCAGGGCGCGTTCTTCGCGGTCGGGACGAAGTCCGCGGAAATTTTTTCGACGCCGCGTTCCCGCAGAAGATTCAGCAGCGCTCGGGCGAAGGCCGTTTCGACGCCGCGGCCGAGCGCGCGGCAGCTCATCATGAAATTTTCGACGCGCGCGGATTTTCCCGCGTCGGCGAAGGAGATTTCCGCTTCGCCGACGACGCCGAGGTCGCCGAATCTGTCCGCCGCCGCGAGCGAGAAGACCGCGTTCCCGCGCGCGAGAAATCCGCGCAGTTCCGCTTCCGTGCGTCGGCGCGTCGCGAGGTTGAACTGATTGGTCTTCCGCGTCAGCTGGGCGAGGCGCGGGAGCGAAAAATCGTCGGCGGGCGCGAGGCGCAGGCGGATGCCGAGAGAGGCGACGTAGTCCGCGAGAGAGGCGAACGTCCGCGAAAATTCCGCGCGCGCGGCGGCGTCGCGGTATTGGCGCGTCTTTTCGGCGTCTTCGCGCGTCAGCGTCTCCGCGCGGAAGAATTCGTCTGCGAGCGTCTCGAAGAATTCCGGAAGCGCGTAAGGCTGCGCCGGATACGCGGGCGCGGCGACGTCGCCGCCGAAGGCCTGAAGCACGCGTTCGCGTTCCCGCGCGTCGTCGTCGACGAAGACGAGGGAATCCGCGCCGACGTTGAGCTCCGCGGCGATTTCGCGGACGCTTTCCGCCTTGTCGTTCCAGTTCACGCGCCAGGCGGAAACGTGCTCGGGGCGCAGAATCATGTCCGGATGCCTCTCGAAGACTTCGCGCACGTCGGCGTAATCGTTTTTTGAAGACACCGCGAGCACGACGCCGCTTTCGGCGAGCGCGACGAGGCGTTTCTGAAAATGCGCGAAGGCGTTTCCGGGATAATCGCCGCCGATCTTTATTCCCGCGAAGCCGTCTTCGCCGAGCGTGCCGCCCCAAAGCGTGCCGTCGCAGTCGAGCACGAGGCCCTTTTTGCGCGGGACGGGAACGCGCGGCGCGGGCGGCGGCGTTCCCGCGAGTTTTTTCGCCGGAGAAAACGGCGTCTTCGTCAGGAACCAGAGGCGCCAGTCGATGCCGAATTCCGGCGCGGCGAGCACGGGCGCGTTCCCGCGTTCCCGCGAAAATTTTTCCAGCTCGGCGGCGTAGAAGGCGACGGCGTCGCGCAGGCGCGAATCGGAAAGCACGAGCGGCGCGCGGCGCGGCGCGGCGAGCGGGACGAGCTCGAGCGTCTTTTCCGCGGGAACGCCTTTCGCCGCGAGACGAAGCCGCTGCAGGAAATCCGCGACGAGCGCGCGCGCTTCTCCCGGCGCCGCGTCGGGCGGGAGCGCGTAGAACCAGCGGAAGATCTCCGCGTCCGCGGGAACGCGGGAGACGTCGCCGTAGCCGGAGAACTCCGTTTCTCCGCGCGGGAAAAACGGCTCGACGGTCGCGTTTCTGAAGACGAAGCGTTTCACGCGTCTTTCTGTTCCAGCAGCTCGATCAGGCCGGCGTCCTTCGAGAAGAGAAACGCGACTTTCGCGTTCCCGCAGGCGACGGCGGGCACGGGCGTCTTGACGAGCAGCCAGGACTGCGCGCGCAGGTCGCGGATCGCCGCCTCGACGTCGGGGACGGCGTAGCAGACGAAGCAGGCTTCCGATTCCCCGCCGCTCTTTTTCAGCAGCTCGGAGACGGGAGAATCCTCGCCGGCGGGCTCGACGAGCTCCAGCGGAATTTCGTCGGGCTTTTCGGCGAAGCAGATATTCACATTTTGGAGCGGATCAAAAATCTTCTCTCCGCAGAGAAAGCCGTTTTCGCGAAGTTTGTCCGCCGCGCGCGCGATGTCCGCGACGGCGACGCCGATGTGATGCAGTCTGAAGTCCGTGATGTTCATGCCGGGTTGAAGTCGAAGGGTTCCGAAAATTTCGTCGGCGCGAGCGAGAGCGCGGCGGCGCCCCAGGAAAGCCCGGCGCCGAAGCCGCAGAGCAGGGCGCGTTCCCGCGCGGCGAGGGCGTTCCCGCGCGCGGCGAGCGTCAGCGGGATCGACGCCGAGCTCGTGTTCCCGTATTCGCCGAGCGAATACAAGATTTTTTCGGGCGCGATCTTCATGCGCGCCGCGAGGAAGTCCGTCATCATTCTGTTCGCCTGGTGGAAGACGACGCAGTCCGCGTCCGCGGGCGCGAATCCCGCGCTCGCCGCCGTCTCCCTCGTCACGGCGGGAACGCTGCGTATCGCGAAGTTGAATACGTCCATGCCGTTCATGCGGACTTCGCAGGCGGAGCGGACGTTGCCCTCCGCGTCGGCTTTCTCGCGCAGCGTCTCCGCGCCCGCGGGAACGCGGCAGCCTCCGGCGGGAATCTTCACGACGTCCTCGCCGCTTCCGTCGGTCTTCAGCGTGAAGCGGGCGGTGCCGAAGGCGGGCGATTTTTCGACGAGCGTCGCCGTTCCCGCGTCGCCGTAAAGCGGCGCGTTGACGCGGTCGCGCGGATTGACGCACTTGGAATACGTTTCGCCGTCGAGCAGTAGCACGCGGCGCACGCCGGGGAGCGCGGCGTAGGCGAACGCGGTCGAAAGCGCGTAAACGTAGCCGGAACACGCGAGCGAAAGGTCGAGCGCGGCGCAGCTCTGCGGAAGCCCGAGCCGATGCTGGAGAATCGGCGCGGTCGCGGGCGTGCGGAAATCCGCCGTCTGGCTCATGAAGAGCAGGAAGTCGATTTCGTCGCGCGGCACGTCGGGATTGTCGGCGAAGAGCTTTTCCGCGGCGGCGGCGCAGAGATCGGAGGCGCAGACGTTTTTCGGCGCGATGCGTTTTTCGCGGATGCCGATCGCGTGAATCGTCTTTTCGATTTCGTCGTCGGGGAGCAGCCCGCGCAGCGCGTCCGCGTTGCGCGAAACGTCCGCGGGAACGCACGCCGCGACCGCGCGGATGCCGACTCCGTCGAATTGAATGTTTGCCATGCCCGCCGATTAAAACGCAAAGCCGCCGAAACTTAAAGCGCTATTCTCGCGGCGCGGGCGCGAAAAACGGCGTTCCCGCGGGAACGCCGTTTTTTTCGGGGAAGCAGAGCTTCTCCGCCTCACGCCGAGCGCGTGGCGGCGAGGCGGTCGGCTTCGCTCATCGCGGCGAGTTCTTCGACGCGACGGAGGTCGAGCTTCAGCGCGGCGGCGAGGCGCGTGCCGTAGTCCTTGTCCGCGAGGAAGCAGTGCGCCGCGTGGCGGTACTTCACGTTGTCGGTGACGGGCGCGATGTCCGCCGCCGTGTTCGCGATCAGGAGCGCCTTTTTGTCTTCGGCGAGCAGGCGATAGAGGTCGCCCGGCTGGCGGAAGCAGTCGTCCGTGCGGTCTTCGTAGGGATCGTGGTGATCGACCGCGCCGTCGGTCTCGAGGCGCGGCGGGCGCACGGAGGGCGTCGCCTCCCATTCGCCGAAGCCGTTGGGCGCGTAGCCCTTCGTCGCTCCCGCGTTCCCGTCCACGCGCATGAGGCCGTCGCGGTGGTAGGAGTGCATCGGGCAGCGGGCGCGGTTGACGGGGATCTGGTCGTGATTCACGCCGAGGCGGTAGCGTTGCGCGTCGCCGTAGGAGAAGAGGCGTCCCTGCAGGAGCTTGTCCGGCGAGAAACCGATTCCGGGAACGACGTGCGCGGGCGAGAACGCCGCCTGTTCGACGTCGGCGAAATAATTTTCGGGATTGCGGTTGAGCTCGAGCACGCCGACTTCGATCAGCGGGAATTCCTTGTGGCTCCAGGTCTTCGTGATGTCGAAGGGATTTTCGCGGTAATTTTTCGCCTGTTCTTCCGTCATGATCTGGAAGCTGAGCGTCCAGCGCGGGAAGTCCCCGCGTTCGATGGCGTCGAAGAGGTCGCGCTGGTGGCTTTCACGGTCGTTTGCGATGATCGCCGCCGCCTCTTCGTTGGTCAGGTTCCTGATGCCCTGCTGCGTGGTGAAGTGGAACTTCACCCAGAAGCGCTCGCCCGCGGCGTTCACGAGGCTGTACGTGTGGCTGCCGAAGCCGTGCATGTGGCGGTAGCTCGCGGGAATGCCGCGGTCGGACATCACGATCGTGATCTGGTGCAGCGCCTCCGGAAGCATCGTCCAGAAATCCCAGTTGTTCTGCGGCGAGCGCAGATTCGTCTTCGGGTCGCGCTTTACGGCGTGATTCAGGTCCGGGAACTGCAGCGGATCGCGGATGAAGAACACCGGCGTGTTGTTGCCGACCAGATCCCAGTTGCCTTCCTCGGTGTAGAACTTGATCGCGAAGCCGCGGATGTCGCGCTCGGCGTCGGCGGCGCCGCGTTCGCCCGCGACCGTCGAGAAGCGCACGAAGACGTCCGTCTTCTTCCCGACTTCGGAGAACAGCTTCGCGCAGGTGTAGCGCGTGACGTCGCGCGTCGTCGTGAACGTGCCGAACGCGCCGCTGCCCTTCGCGTGCATGCGCCGCTCGGGAATGACTTCGCGGTCGAAGTGCGCGAGCTTTTCCATCAGCCACACGTCCTGCATCATGATCGGACCGCGCGCGCCGGCGGTCTGGGAGTTGCGGTTGTCCGAGACGGGCGCGCCGACCTCGTTGGTGAGTTTTTTGTCGTTTTCCATGATTTTCCTTTGCTTTGTAATGATTACAAATTTATAGGCATTAAACTCTCGCTTCCCGTTTTTGTAAACTCCAAAAATCGCGGGAACGGGCAGGGCGCGCGCCCGCGGAGGCCCCGGAAATCTTTTCGTCCGCGCGCGAAAAAAGCGTTCCCGCGGGCCGATGCTTTGCGGTTGAAAGGACGGCGCGTTTGCGGGAGACTTTCCGCTTTTCCCATGAACCGAGTCTACATCAAAACCTACGGGTGCCAGATGAACGAGCGCGACAGCGAGGCCGTCGCGGGGATGCTGCGCGCCCGCGGCTATTCCATCGTGGACGACGAGCACGAGGCCGACGTCATTCTGCTCAACACCTGCAGCGTGCGCGATCAGGCGGAGCAGAAGGCGATCGGCAAGGCGTATCGCCTGCTGCCGTCGCGCAAAAACCGCCTGCGCACGGACGCCGACGGCGGCAAGCGGCGCATCGTCGGCATCATGGGCTGCATGGCGCAGAACCGCGGGCGCGCGCTGCTCGATTCGCTGCCCGACCTCGATCTGCTCGTCGGCACGCAGAAGTTTCACCGCGTTCCCGAGCACCTCGACAAGCTGCTCGCGACGATGCGCGGGCTTGGGCCGCGGCCGTCGAGCATCGTCGATCTCGACGAGGAGGCGGGCTCGCAGAACACGATCCGCGCGCACACGCCGGGGCGGAAGGTTTCCGCGTTCGTCTCCATCATGCAGGGCTGCGACATGCGCTGCGCCTACTGCATCGTGCCGAAGACGCGCGGGCACGAACGCGCGCGCCCGATCGACGAAATCGTCGAGGAGACGCGGGAGCTCGTCGCCGCGGGAACGCGCGAAGTCACGCTGCTCGGGCAGATCGTGAACCGCTACGGCATCCGCGAATTTCCGGCGGTCGACGGCAAGTCGCCGTTCGTGCAGCTGCTGGAGAAACTCAGCGAAATCGAGGGGCTTTGGCGCATCCGCTTCACGTCGCCGCACCCGTCGGGCTTCCGCGAAGACCTCGTGGACGCGTATCGCCGCCTGCCGAAGCTGTGCAGCTACATTCACCTGCCGGCGCAGAGCGGGTCGGACAAGATTCTCAAGGCGATGCGCCGCCCGTATTCGCGGGAACGCTTCGTCGAGCTCGTGCGCGCGCTGCGCGCGGCGCGTCCGGACATGTATTTTTCGACGGACGTCATCGTCGGCTTCCCCGGCGAGACGCGCGAGGACTTCGAGCTCACGCGCTCGCTCTTCGACGAAGTGAAATTCGACATGGCGTACATCTTCCGCTACAGCGTGCGCGCGGGAACGCCGGCGGAGGCGCTCGGCGACCCGATTTCCGAGGCGGAAAAGGACGCGCGCAACAAGGAGCTGCTCGCCGTGCTCGAAAAGGACTCGCTCGCGCGCAACGAATCGCTCGTCGGCACGGAGCAGGAAGTGCTCGTCGAATCGCGCGCCAAGCGCGGCGAGGGCATCTTCGAAGGGCGCAACGGCGGGAACAGGAAAATCGTGTTCCCGGCGGACGAATCCTTCCTCGGCAAGCTCGTCTCCGTGAAGATTTCCTCCGCGACCGTGACCACGCTCTCGGGCGAAATCACCCGCGTTCTCGCGGAGTGAGCGCGCCGCGCGCCTCCGCGGGAACGCGAAAAAAATCCCGTCCCGCGGAGGCGGGAACGGGATTTTCGGAAAACCGGAGCGGAGGATTATTCTTCCGGGCGGGTTTTCGGGAGGTTCGTCAAGCGCGTGCGCTTGTCGGACCACTGACCGCGTTTCTTGAGCAGATCGACGCGTTCGAAACGTTTGAGCACGGTGCGGTTCGAGGAACCGGCGGCGGCGCTTTTGAAGCTGGCGTGTTGCGACATGGTTTGCAGTCTCCTTGCGTTTTCGGTGAATTACATGTTTTCGTAGCGCTGGCGGAGCATGTTGCTGAACGCCTGGGCTTTTTTCTTGCGGCGGCGTTCTTCGCACGGCTTTTCGAAGTAGCGCTTGGCGCGGACGTCGCGGATGATGTTTTCGCGGTCGAGCTTCTTCTTCATGCGGCGAAGCGCTTTGTCCATGCTTTCGCCTTTACGAATCTTGATTTCTACGGGCATTGGTTTGACTTGTTTCTGTTTGAAAATGGTTCGAATTGGAAAATGTGAAAGGAAAGCATGGCTTTTTCGTTCCCGTGCGTCAAACATTTTTTCGGCGCGGGAACGCGTTTTTTTCGGTTCCGCGAAAAAAGAGCTTGCCAAGCCGCCGATTTCCCGCGATAGTCGAGCCTCATTTTTAAAAAGTACAACCTTTCAAACCAGAAAACATCATGTCACGAGTTTGCGCAATCACAGGCAAGCGTCCGACCAAGGGACGCAGCATCGTTCACAAAGGTCAGAGCAAGAAGAGCGGCGGCATCGGGCTCCAGCTCGTCAAACAGACGAAGCGCACGTTCAAGCCGAATCTTCAACGCATCCGCGTGAAGCTCCCGAACGGCAGCATCAAGCGTCTCTGGGTTTCCGTCAAGGCGCTCAAGGCCGGTCTCGTCGAAAAAGCGTAATCGCCTTTTCACGTCTTCCCGCGAAAAAATCCGTCGACGCGAAAGCGCGGCGGATTTTTCTTTTGCGCGTTCCCGCGAAAACGATAGATTCTCCCGCAACGATCATGAACAACAAAGTTCTCAAACTCATCATGGAGGGCGAACAGCTTTCGACCGAGCAGATGGCGCGGATTCTCGAGCTCACGCCCGAAGAAGTCGAAGCCCAGCTCGCGCAGCTCAAGGAAGAGAAAATCCTGCTCGGGTGGCGTCCCGTGCTCAATCCTTCTTTCGACGAAGAGACGCGCGTCCGCGCCGTCATCGAGCTGAAGGTCTCGCCGGACGTGAGCGGCGGGTTCGACCGCGTCGCCGAGCGCATCAGCCAGTTCGACCAGGTCGAAAGCTGCTACCTGATGTCGGGCGCCTACGACCTGCTCGTCATCGTGAACGCGGACAACCTCTACAAGGTGGCGAACTTCGTCCACAACCGCCTCGCGCGCATTGCGGGCGTGCTTTCGACGGGAACGCACTTCATGCTCCGCGCCTACAAGGAATCGGGCTTCGCGATCGCCGCCCCGGAAAAACCGGAGCGCCCCGCCGTTTCGCAATAAGCGGCGCAAGCGGGCGGCGAAAATTCATTTCCGCGCGCGGGAACGGGCTGAAACTCGTGACTTGTAACTGGTAGCTGGCGCATTGCGGGTTTTGCTCCGGCAAAACCTTTCGAAAATGCTTCCCAAAGTAATCTCCAGTCACCAGTTTCCGGCGACCAGTCACTCGTTTATCCGTTCTCGCTCATCAACTATCCGTCATCAATTTTCAACTATCCGTTATTCGTCATGAGAGATTTTCTCGCTTCACACGTGCGCACGATGCCCAAATCGGGCATCCGCGACTTCTTCGCCATCGTTTCGCAGATGAAGGACGCCGTTTCGCTCGGCATCGGCGAGCCCGACTTCGTCACGCCCTTCCACATCCGCGACGTCGCCATTTCCGCGCTCGAACGCGGGCACACGAGCTACACGGACAACCGCGGGCTCATCGCGCTGCGCAGGGAAATCTCCAAATACGTCGCCGCCAACTACGGCGCGGAATACGATCCGGAGACGGAAATCATCACGACCGTCGGCGTTTCCGAGGCGCTCGACGCCGTGCTGCGCGCGATTCTCAATCCCGGCGACAAGGTCATTTACCACGAGCCCTGCTACGTCTCCTACTGCCCGTCGATCAAGCTCTGCCACGCGGAGGCGATCGCCGTCGAGACGAAGGCGGAAGACAAATTCGCGATCACGATCGACGCGCTGCGCAAGGCGTGGCGGCCCGGCGTGAAGGCGCTGCTCATCAACTTCCCGACGAATCCGACCGGCGGCACCGCCTCGCGCGAGCTCCTTGAGGAAATCGCGAAGTTCGCCGTGGAGAAGGACATGCTCGTCATCTCCGACGAAATTTATTCCGAACTCACGTTCGACGGCGATCACACCTCGATCGCCTCGATTCCGGGCATGCGGGAACGCACGGTCTTCCTGCACGGCTTTTCCAAGGCGTACGCGATGACGGGCTTCCGCGTCGGCTACGCGTGCGGCCCGGCGGACATCATCGACGGCATCCTCAAAATCCACCAGTACGGGATTCTCTGCGCGCCGATCGTCTCGCAGGAGGCGGCGATCGAGGCGCTGCGCAACGGCCGCCCGGCGATGCTCGAAATGCGCGAGAAATACCGCGAACGCCGCGACTTCATCGTGCGCCGCTTCAACGAGCTCGGGCTCAAGTGCCACTCGCCGCGCGGCTCGTTCTACGCGTTCCCGGACATCACCTCGACGGGCATGAGCTCGATGGATTTCGCCAAGGGGCTGCTCGCGGCGGAACGCGTCGCGATGGTGCCCGGAACGGCGTTCGGCAAATGCGGCGAAGGGTTCTGCCGCGCGAGCTTCTCGACCTCCTACGCGAACATCGACGAAGCCTGCACGCGCATCGAGCGCTACCTGAAAACGCTGAAGCGCTGAGCGCGTCCCGCGAACCATGAAGAAAAACGCAGGCCTCCCTCCGTTCTTCCGCCGCGCGGCTCTGCGCCCCTGGCGTCTGTCCGCCGCGGCCAGGCTGATCTGCGCCCTGGTCGGACTCGCGACGGCCGTCGCTTTCCGCACGAGTCTCGGACTCGTTTGTGCCGCGAGCGCATACGGTCTCTTCATCGCTTCGAGAAGCCTTCTGAAATCCGTCAAAAAACGGGGATGCCTCGAAGGAACGCTCGAAGAGCTCGACGCCGAAACGTATCTCCTGCGCGGGAACGACGGCACTGAAATCCGCATCTCGAAAAACCATCCTCAGCTGTACGTCGAACGCGAGAACGGGAACGCCGCGCGGATTCTTTTCGCGCCCGTCTTCGAATTTTCGTCCGAAGGCGGCTCCGCCGTTCCCGCGCCCGAGCTCAAAGAGCAGCGCGTCCCGGGGAGCCGCGCCCGCATGCTCTGCTCCGTCGTCGCCTTCTCCGTCCTCACGGTGATTTTATCCTGGTGGCTGGGAGAGCTTTTCCCGCTCGGGAGTTCTTCTTCGCGCGGCTGCTCCTGCGAAGCGAACGAATGTTTCGACGACGCCCCGGACGAAGAATACGAAATCGACGCGCCCGACGGCGAAGCGGCTCCGGGCGCCTCGCGGGAAACCGCGATTCTCATTCCCGCCGCCGGATCCGTACGGGACGAATACCGGTTTCTCAAGCTCGAGCATCCGAATGCGCGGATCGTTCGGCAGGAGCTTCGGATGCACGGCGACCGCAAATTCGACGTGTTCATCCTCGCGGAGGAAGAAAACGGGAGAGAGACCGAGCGCGAATTCTGGTTCGACGTCACGGAAATTTTCGGAAAGGGGCTCGACGAAAACTGAGAGCCGCCGAACCGAAAACGCGCGGTGGATGATTTTTTCGTTTTACGCGGGAGCGCTTTGAGAATAAAGTTCCCGCACAATTTTCAACCATTCGATTCACTTATGTCCGGACACAGCAAATGGGCTACGACGAAGCGCCACAAAGGTTTGGTGGACGCTAAACGCGGCAAGATTTTCAGCAATCTCGCCAAAGAAATCACGCTCGCGGCGCGCGAAAGCGGCGGCGACCCGAACTCCAACATGCGCCTGCGCTCGATTCTGACGCGCGCGCGAGCGGCGAACATGCCGAACGACAACATCGACCGCGCCATCAAAAAGGGCACGGGCGAGATTCCCGGCGTCGTTTACGAAGAAATGGTTTACGAAGGCTACGCTCCCGCGGGCGTCAGCCTCATCGTCGAAGTCACGACGGACAACAAGAACCGCGCCGTCGGCGAAGTGCGCTCGACGTTCACGAAGAACGGCGGGAACATGGGCAGCTCCGGATCCGTCGCGTTCAACTTCAACCGCAAGGGGCAGATTCTCGTTCCCGCGGAAGGCATCGGCGAAGACGAGCTGATGGAGCTCGCGCTCGAAGCCGGCGCCGAAGACTTCAAGAACAACGGCGACCACTACGAAATCATCACCGCGATCGCCGACTACGACAACGTCGCCAAGGCGCTTGAGGACAAGGGCGTCAAGCCGGCGGAATCCGACATCGTCTATCTGCCGAACGTCACCGTGCCGATTTCCGACGCGGAAACGGCGAAGAAAGTCCAGAAGCTCATCGACGCGCTCGAAGACCTCGACGACGTCAAGGCCGTCTATTCCAACGACGACTTCGACGAATCGCTGCTGGACTGAGTCCGCGCGCGCATCTTCGCACAGCGGACGGCGCGCGGCCCTCCCCGAGAGCGTTCCCGCCGTCCGCGTCCAAATTTACGAACCCATGAAACCGCCTCCGCAAAACAACAAGCGTCCGCAACGCCCGAAACCGTTCGTGCCGAACAATCCCATTCGCGTCGCGGCGCGCGCCGTCGTCGTGCGGGACAACAAGCTGCTCGCCGTCATTCTCCGCGACCAGAGCGGTCCGTTCTACGTGCTTCCGGGCGGCGGTCAGAAGCACGGCGAAGAGCTCTACAACACCGTGCGCCGCGAATGCGCGGAGGAGCTCGGCATTTCCGTCGAGCCCTACAAGATGCTCTACGTCCGCGAATACATCGGAAAGAATCACGATTTCGCGGCGCGCCACAAGCATTTCCACCAGGTCGAAGTCGTCTTCGCGTGCGACCTGCTCGAGGAAGGCAACATCGGGCACGGCTCCGAAGAGGATTCCCGCCAGGTCGGCTACAAATGGATCCCGCTCGCGGAGCTCCGCGAGACGCGCTTCTTCCCCTCGCTCTTCAAGACGTTCCTGAACGACAAGAACGAGCTGGAGATTCCGACCGACTACCTCGGCGACATCAACTGATTTTTTCGCGTTCCCGCGCGACGCCGTTGCCGCCGCGGGAACGTCCGCTCCATGCCGAAAAATTCCCACGCCGAGACCTTCGCCGCCCTGCAGGCGCGCAATCTCGCCATCGCCAAGAGCGAAGGCGTCGTCGCCATCTGCGGGAACGCGCTGCTCGGCGCCTTCAAGCTCTGGGTCGGCGTCGCGACGGGCTCGCTCGCCGTGCTCGCCGATTCCTGGGAAACGCTCTCGGACTGCCTTTCCTCCGCCGTCCTCATCGTCGGACTGAAGATTTCCGAAAAACCCGCCGACGCCGAACACCCCTTCGGGCACGGGCGCGCGGAACTCATCAGCTCCGTCGTCATCGCCATGATGCTCGCCGGCATCGGCGTCTCCTTCGGCAAGGGCGGCGTCGAAAAAATCCTCGCGCGCGAATCCGTCGAATTCGGCTGGCTCGCGCTCTCCGCGATGATCGCGACCATCGTCGTGAAGGAGGCCATGGCGCAGTACGCGTTTTGGGCGGCGCGTCGGACGCGCCTCAATTCCCTGCGCGCGGACGCCTACCACCACCGCAGCGACACGCTCAGCTCCGCGATTCTGCTCGTCGGCATGGTCGCCGCGAAACTCGCCGGCGAAGCGCTCTGGTGGATGGACGGCGCCCTCTCCTGCGTCGTCGGCGCGCTGCTGCTGCGCCTCGCGTGGACGGTCCTGCGCGACGCCTCCAACCGCCTGCTCGGAGGACGCGTTCCCGCGGATCTCGAAGCGAAAATCCGCGAGCTCTGCGCCCGCGTCGGCGGCCGCGACGACTTCGACCTGCACCACATGCATTTTCACGAATACGGCGCGCACACGGAAGTGACTTTCCACATCCGCTTCGACGGCGACACGCCCCTGCGCGACGCCCACGCCTGCGCCGACAAAATCGAGAAGGCCGTCCTCGCCGAGCTCGGCGTCGACGCCACCATCCACCTCGAAGTGAAGAAGTGACTTCCGGGAACGGCGTTCCCGCATCGCCCCTCGGTTACGCAGACCGAGGCAAGCCCGAATTTTTGACCACGGAAAAGCGCGGAAATTTTTTCGTGGACGTTCGCGGGAACGCAAAGTTCTCCCGCAAAGACGCCAAGACGCAAAGAATCCTGAATCCACGAATTTTTATCGGAGGGTAACCGTCTCGAGTGCCCTCGAAAATCCTCCTGCATCGTTTCCGGCTTTTTCTCCGCTTTCCGCCGTTCCTCCGATTATGAATACCGAGGGGTAAACGCCTCCGAAGCCGCATAAACAAAAGGAAGTGAACGACCGTTGAATATCGCTCAAAGGAGGGAGGAAATTTCTGAAGCTCCCGAGAACATACTTTTAAGCAAATCTCGACAAAGCGACAGGAATGTCGCTTCTCCCCTGCGTTCCCGCGAATCTTCGCCAAATGATAAATTCCGTGCTTTTCCGTGTTTTCCGTGGTTAAAACTTTTCGCTTGCCTCGGTATTCATAACCGGGGTAGGATTGCGGAAAAATTCAACGAAAACCAAAAACAGATTCACACAATGAGAAATTCAAAATTCCTCCTCACCTCTCTCCTCGCCGCCGCGGCGATGGGAACGAGCGCATATGCGACGACGACCGTGACTGTCGGCGACTATACGCAGGCTTTCGATTCGATAACCACCGGAAAAACTGCGCCGACTTCGGCGACTCCCGCATGGTGGCTGACGGGAAATGACGCAAAGGTCGAGGTCAAATCCACCGCGCAGGCGAATGTGAACAAAGCCGGCGTCGTCATTCTCGGCAACGGCACGTATTCCACGAACGGTGGAGGTGCGACGGCGGCCACGGCGAAGCAGCTTTTCCTCCAAGGTTGGGAAAGCTCTGCCGCAATCGACATCACGTCCACCTTGGTGCTCGGCGCGAATTCGGGAGAGTACAACGCAGCGCTTCGCTTCGGTGCGGACGGAGACTACGATGTCAAGGTTTCCGGCGACATGATTTTGGGCGCGGACGCGAAAATCATCGGCGGCGGTACGCGTGGCGTCATTTCCGGCGGAATCTCGGGAAATCGAGTTCTGACGATCTCCAACCTGAACAGCGACTTTGCGTTGGCGATGACGGGCGCGACCGACAAAACCATTTCGCTGAGCGGGCTGACGATTTCCGGCAACACGACGGTGAACATGAACTACAAGAGCGCAAGTCTCGGAGTACTCAATCTCAGCGGAGCGAACGCGGCGCTCAGTATTTCCGGCTCTGAAAACTCGTACTCCGCAGCGTCGCTCGCGGGGGCGGGAACGCTGACGATCGATTCGGGCGTGACGTTCACGCTCAACAATTCGGCTACGACGGCGGGAACGAATCAGACGTTCTCGGGCACGCTTGCGGGCTCGGGCGAGCTCAAGCTTACCGGCGGCGTGCAGAAACTCTCCGGCGTGACCGCCGCGAACGCGGTCACCGTTTCCGGCGGGGAACTTTCGCTCTCGGGAACGAACACCCTCAACGGCGCGGTCACCGTTTCCGGCGGCACGCTCGACATTTCTTCAGGAACTCATACCTTCGGCAATGCGTTTACTCTGGACGGCGGCAACGTCGTGCTCGGGAACGCGTATTTTCTCGGCGACACGGCGCTTCTTTCTGCTTCTACGATTACCGCGACCAGCGGCACCGTCGAGCTTTTCGGTGCCATCAAGAACGGTACTTATACGATTTTCACGGGAACGGGCAGTGCGACTCTCGGGACGCTTTCTCTTACGGCCGCGAACTCCGGCTATACGCAGGCATGGACGAAGGACGGCAACAACATTAAGGTGACGATTTCCGGCGCCGCGTGCGACCTCATCTGGAGCGGCGGACCCTCGGGCGACTGGAATGCCTCGGCGCAGAATTGGACGGTCTCCGGCGAAACGGGAACGACGTCCTTCAATCCTTATGATTACGTGACGTTCAACGGCGACACGACTGTGACGGTCGATTCCGGAGGCGTGACGGCGGGAGCGGTGACGGTTTCTTCGGGAACGCTCGTGCTTTCGGGAGGCACGGTCACGGCGAGCGCACTCGCCGGCTCGGGAACAATCCAGCTCGGCTTGCTGACGGGACTTTCCGTGGGAACAGCCAATGACGCGAATCGTTTCAAGGCTTGGACGGGAACGGTCGCCTTCAAAGACATTTCAGGTGTTTCCGGTGTCGGCTTAGACCTGCGCAATTACGGAGACAGGACTTCGAAAATAGTTTTTGACGGGGTCGTCGGTACAGAAACGAATCAGCCTGCTCAAGGGTTGTGGTTGAACGGCGGAGACGTTGCCGCCAATATCGAAATCGCGAGCGGAGGTCTCAAGGTAACGAATGGAACCAGTAATCTTGTGACGAATTTCACTGGAGCGCTCACTGGAACGGGAACATTCGAATATACACGCGCAATAAACCAAACGTTCAAGTTTTCCGGGGACTTTTCCGAGTTCACGGGAACGCTGAAAGGCGGCTCTGCCAGCACGGGCGTCTTTGAACTCGCAAACGACGTCGCGAGGACTTACCAGGGCCGCTTCGACAACGCGAAAGTCAAGAAGTCCGGCACGGGAACGCTGACGATTACCGAAGGCGGCTCGGTCTCTTCGCTGACGATTTCCGGCGGTTCGGTCGAAGTGAGGGGCACGGGCGCGCTGACGGGAACGCTCTCTTCGCTTGCGGTGGGAACGTCGCTGAAGCTCGCGGGAACGGGAGACAAATCGACGATCGCGCTTTCGGGGTCGAAGAGTATTTCCGGCAATCTGACCATCGGCAACGCGACGGTGGATGCTTCCGCTTCCGGCGACATTTTCAATTACCAAGTGGGACAGACGCAGATAATCACCCTGGATGCGGGCGGCGAGTTGGCGCTGGGAGCGCAAAGACAGTCCTTCTGTTCCAAGGTAGATTTCGTGCTTAACGGAGGAAAAATCTCCGGAACGGGCGCGAACAACCAAGGATACGCGCTCGACTTCTTCCAAGACAACACGGTGGTGGTGACGGCGGATTCCGAAATCTCCGCGAACATGACGATTCGCGGAGGGGCGTCTAAGACCTTGGCTTTCAATGTGGATGACAGTGCGACCTTGACGATTTCAGGCGATATTTTGACGCCTTCTTCGGCAGCCCAAGATACAAACTCTGTTCTCGTGAAGCAGGGTAAGGGCACGCTGGTTTTGAGCGGCACGAACACCTATAACCAGGGAACACGCGTTGAAGAGGGAACGGTCGAAGTGCGGAACGCGAGAGGGCTCGGCACGAACACTGTGAACGTCACGGGCGACGCTACGTTGCAGATCGGAGAAACGAGCGACAGAGCAGCGCTGACGGTCGCGAACAATGTCGCCGTCGCTTCCGGCAAGACGCTGACTTTGAAATCCAAGAACGACGGAAACAAGCTCGAAGGTATGATTTCCGGCGAAGGGTCGCTGAAGGCGACGTATTATGCTTCTCAGAACGAAGCGTTGACGCTTGCGGGCAATAACAGTTTTTCGGGCGGGCTTGAGGTTGCCGGCGTCAAGGTGAGCGCCGAACACGCGAACGCTCTCGGCTCGGGAATAATCAAGATTTCCGATGTGAGCGTGACGTACCCCGGTTACGACCCGGAGACATTCGGCGGTACCGTGAACGCGGCGACGACGGACGTCGTGCTTCACAATGTTTCGTTGCTCGCGAACAATTCCGCGCAGCTGACGGCGGACACGGACTGCAACTTCAAGGTCGCGGAAGGCGCGACGCTCTATCTCGACATCGGCGCGCTCGGCGACGACGTGCTGACGGGCGAGCAAGTGGCGCTGACGATTGCGGCGGCAAGCGCGTTCGACAATTCCTTCTTCTCGGCGGTCGAAGTCGGCACGTACAACGAGGCCGGCTCGTGGGTCAAAGACCTGCAGTGGGCTTACGTCGAAGGTTCGTGGAACGTCGGCGCGGGAACGCTTTCCATCGCGATTCCGGAGCCGTCGGTGTTCGGGCTGTTGGCGGGTCTCGGGGCGCTCGCGCTCGCGGGAACGCGCCGACGCCGGAGGAAAGCTTAAAAGTTCAGGAGTTGAGGAGTTTAAAAGGTAATTACTTTTCAACTTTTTAAACTCCTCCAATTCTAAACTTTTCCTCATCCTTTTTCTTAGTGTGTGTTAGTTAGTGTGTGCGTCCCCGGGGAGAGATCCTCGGGGACGTTTTTTGCCGCGGGAACGCGCGGCGATTTCGAGACGTCGGCGTTTCGGCGCTTTTCCGTGGAGATTGCCGTGAGTTTCCGTGGTCCGGGAAAAGGAACAGGGATTTCGGGGATTTTAAGGGATTTGATTCAGTCCCGCGGAGCGCCTCGCCGCGGGAAAGGGAAAAAGCCCGCCTCACGGACGAAGGCAGGAATGCCTTCGCCCCCAAGCGTTCGCATGAAATGCGGAACAAAAATAACCCCATGCGGCGAAACGCCGCTTGGGGCGGCGTCCGCGCAAAAAAAAACGCGCTTGAAAAGCGCAACAGCCCCGCGGGAACGGCGCGCCGCGAAAACGCCTCGCGCGTCGGGCGGTTGCGCCCTTCAGGCGCGGCGCATGTGCGGTTTTTCCCCAAGCGCGCGCTTCGCGTCGCGCATGGGGTTACGCTTGTTTCGCCCCGTCGGGGCGCGGCGTTCGCGCGCATGGGAGCGATGCGCGTTTCCGCGGAGCTCCGGCGCTCCGTGTCAAAAGAGCTTAAAGCTTAAGGGGCAGAGCTTAAAGAGAAGTTTGTGCGAGCAGATTTCGAAGGCACGCGAGACGCGTACCCGCCTTTTCGAGAAATTCGTGCAATTCGTGGATAAGAAATCCGCGCGAATCCGCGAAATCTGCGGGAGAAAAATTTGTGCGGGAGGGATTTCGACGAAGCGGCTGATGAGCGAAGCGTGGAGCCATGCCGCTTCTTTCCGCGCTCAGCGGCGGCGCTGGCCGGGGCGCGCGGGGGCGGCGGCGGGCGTCGCGGGTTTCGGCGCGGAGCTGCGAAGACGGTAGGTGATGCGCGCCTGCGTGAGATCCTTCGGATCCATTTCGACGCGGACGGTGTCGCCTACGAAAATCTTGATGAAGTTCTTCCGGAGCTTGCCGGAGATGTGCCCGAGCACGACGTGCTTGTTGGGGAGCTCGATGCGGAACATCGTTCCCGGGAGCACCGCGATGATTTTGCCTTCCAGTTCAATGATGCCTTCGGAATTCGCCATGTATTTTGAATGTGTTTACGAAAGAATTAAGTCGCCATAATCGGCTTTCGGACGTTTCGCGTCAACGGAGAAACTCGCGGGAGAGCGTTCCCGCGCGCGGGAAGCGGCGGGAACGTTTCCGCGAAGCGCGTCATTTCGCTTCGGGCGCGGCTTCCGTCTTCTTTTCCGCGGGGAAGCGTTCCGCGAGCAGGGCGTTGACGGGCTTGGTGATGTCCGCCGCGGGCGCGGCGTAGACGACGGCGCCGTTCGCGACGTTGAGCACGATTTCGATGCCGTTCTTTTCGGCGTATTCCTTGATGACGGGCGCGATTTCCTTGAGAAGGTCGTTGAGCTTGCTCCGGCGTTTTTCGTCGAGCGCGCGCTTCGCCTGGTCGAGCGCGGCGGCGAGTTCCTGGCGTTCCTTCAGGAGCGCCTTGTTGATTTCGCGCGCTTCGGCTTCCGCCTTCTTCTTGGCGGAATCGCTGTTGAGGGGATTTTCGATTTCCTTGATCTTCTTCTGGAGCTCTTCCGCCTTCTTGTTGAGTTCGGCGACGGCGCTCTTTTCCTGCTCCTGGATCAGGGCGACGTCCGCCTTCAGGCTTTCGAGCACGGCGGAGGTCTTGGAGAAGCCGTTGATGACTTCTTCCATGTTGATGACGGCCGTCTTGGCGGCCTGAGCGAAGAGCGTTCCCGCGGAGAGAGCGAGAACCGCGACGATGGTGGTGATTTTTCTGATCATGATTTTTTAGGATTTAAAAGCTGGTGCCGAAGGAAATGTTGAAACGCATGCCGTCGTCGTTGTCGTCCGAGGTGTTGATCGGGAAGCCGATGTCGAGGTTGAGCAGGGCGCCCCAGATGAGCATGCGGAAGCCGAAGCCGACGTCGTCGTTCCATTCCCGCGGCGAGAAGTCGAAGGAGTCCGCGTTCACGAAGCCGCCGTCGTAGAAGAGCGCGAAGCGCAGCTGTTCGAGGAGCTTGATCGTGTATTCCGCGGAGACGAAGAAGCCGGAGTCGCCGCCGTAGGGCTCGTCGCCGATGAAGGGCGCGACGTGCGCGTAACGGAAGCCGCGCAGGTTGTAGGGGCCGCCGTACTTGATCTTTTCGAAGAAGGGCACGTAGCTGTTCCCGAAGGCGTGGGCGGTGTCGGCGCGCATGCGCAGCTTGAGCGTCTGTTCCTGGTAGTTGAAGATCGGGAACCAGCGCGCGGCGTCGAGGCGCATCTTGTAATACGTGCATTCGCCGCCGAAGGGACCGCCGACGAGCTCGTTCGTGAGCGCGATCTTCGTTCCCGTGTTCGGGAACAGGTAGCTGTCGCGCGTGTCGCGGGAGAGCGTGATTCCGCCGCGGGAAAGGAGCGTGTAGCCGGCTTCGTCCCAGACGAACTGCGGCACGTCCCATTCGATGTCCTTGATCTCGTAGTTGTCGATCTTGTAGTAGAACGTGCCGTAAACGCGCTCGAAGAGGCGCCGCCGCGCGTAGAGCTTCACGCCCGCGTCCACCGTGTTGTAGCTGGAGCTGACGTAGGTGTCGGACTTGTAATACGCGTCGTAGCCGACGGCGATTTCGCGCCCGAAGATCATCGGTTCCTCGAAGGACTGCTCGATGGTGGTGGAGTTCGTGCCGACCTGAATGCGGAAGCGGAATTTCTGCCCGCCGCCGCGGAAATGATTGCGCCAGTTGAAGAGGTCGAAGTTTGATTCGGAAAATTCGACGTAGGCGGAAAGGCTGTCCACCGTCGAGAAGCCGCCGCCGAAGTTGAACGAGCCCGTGGGCGCTTCGGTGACGGAGACGACGAGATCCTTCTGCCCGGCGACGGGCGTGTCCGCGGCGCGCAGCGAGACGCTCGCCTGCCCGGAAGGCTGGCGGAAATAGCTCGTGTTCTTCAGGCGGGATTCGGAGGTCTTCATCCGCACCATGTCGAAGACTTCGCCCGGCGCGAGCACGAGTTCCCGCAGGATGATTTCGGACTTCGTCGTCGTGTTGCCTTCGACGACGACGGAGCGCAGGTAGGATTTCTCGCCTTCGGAAATCTTGAATTTCAGCGTGATCTTGCCCGTGTCCACGTCGGGCTCGCGCGTGACGGCGACGCGGCAGTTCAGATAGCCGACCTGGCCGTAGTATTCGCGGATCTTTTCGACGGCGACGTTCACCGCCTGCGGCGAATAGGGCATGCCGGGAAAGAGCAGGTCGAAATCCTCCTCGTTCCCGCGGCGCACGCCGCGCGGCGAATACTGCGCGAGCATCGCGACGATCGCCTCTTCGGTGAAGCGCGCGTGCTGCTTGCCGAGATCGTTCCCGCTGATCCTGATCGCGTCGAGGTGGTAGCGCATGCCTTCCGAAATCGTGATTTCGAGCGGCATGTCGCCCTCGGTCTCCTCGTTGTTCACGAAGGAGTAGCCTTCTTCGAGCTCTTCCCGCGGCTGACCGTAAATTTCGACGTCGAGATAGCCGGCGTTCTGGTAAAAATTCTTCAGCGCGACGAGGTCGCGGCGGTACGTGTCGTAGTCGAAGCGCCCCAGATCGCGGATCGGCGAGAACTTCAGAAAGCGGTTGCCGGGCCACTCGGAAAAATCGAAGGTGTACGCCCAGGTCGAAGTCTGCATCGCGTAGCGCAGCGTGTAGTCGTCGAACGCCTTGTTGCCGACGAATTTGATTTCGGTGACGCGCGTGTCGAGATTTTCTTCGACGAAGAAGGTGACCGTCGCCGTTCCCGCGTCGGCGTCCGTCTTCACGGCGTGGGAGATCTTCACGAACGGGAAGCGCGAGGCGTATTTCTTGCGGATCTTGGATTCGGCGCGGGCGACGAGAACGCGGTCGAGCGGCGCGCCGACCGTCAGCCCCGCGTCCGTGCATTCCTTGATGAGCTTGCCGCGGAAAAATTCGATCACGCCGCCGTTGCCGCCGCCTTCCGGGCGCGTCGAGTCGAGCTTGTTCACGATGATCTGCTCGTATTCGGTCTGCGCTTCGGGCGTGCCGCCGTCCCATTCCTTGTTGCCTTCGAAGAAGATGCCGACGAGCAGCGGGCGCGCGACGTAGGAGACGCGCAGATCGACGGCGGCGGCGTCCACGTCCGGAATCGGCTCGACGGTGATGAAGTCGAAGAGGTTCGTGGCGTAGAGCGAGCGGATGGTCGCGGACTGCGCGGGGCGGGAGAATTCGTCGCCGGGCTTGAGCGAGACGTGCGCGGCGATGAGCGCCTCGTCGATTTTCGGGCCGCCTTCGTTTTTGAAGAGGACTTTGCGGACGTAGAGTTTGCCGGCTTCGCGCTTCGCGGCGGTCTGCGTTCCCGCGGCGGCGGGCGTCGCGGCGGCTTCGGCGAAGACGGTCTGCGTTCCCGCGGCGAGGAGCAGGGCGAGCGTTCCCGCGAACGCGGCGGTTTTGTGGCGGCTGGCGGCGGTCGGGTTCATCAGTAATTCGGTTCGCTGATATTGGTCGCGGGGGTTTCGAAACGCGTGATGTTGCTGTGGAAGTAAAGCGGGATGTCGCCCGTCGGACCGTTGCGCTGCTTGGCGATGATGAGGACGCGTTCCCGCACGTCGCGCTGGCGTTCCTCTTCGTCTTCGGTGGGCGACTTGCGCTGCCCGCCGCGCTTGATGTCGATGAGCATGATGACGTCCGCGTCCTGCTCGATGGAGCCGGATTCGCGCAGGTCGCTCGCGCGCGGCTTGCGGTCTTCCTTGTCGGAATCGCGGTTCAGCTGCGCGAGCGCGATGATCGGCACGCCGAATTCCTTCGCCATCGCCTTGATGGAGCGCGACGCCTCCGCGATCTGCTGTTCGCGCGGCATGCGGGAATCCGTGCCGTTGATGAGCTGCAGGTAGTCGATGACGATGAGCGAGAGCGGCGTGCGCGCGTGGATGCGGCGCGCCTTCGCGCGGATTTCCATGATGGTCTGCCCGCCGACGTCGTCGATGATCAGCTTGCGCTTTTCGTAATCCTTCTTCGCCTCGAAGAGCTTCTGCGTGTCGCCCTGCTGCGCGAAGCCCTTCTGGATGTTGCGCAGATTCACGCGCGACTTCGACGCGAGCAGGCGCAGCATCAGGTCCTCGCGCGTCATTTCGAGACTGAACATGAGCACCGTGCGCGGCGGCGTTCCCGCGGCTTCTCGCTTTCTGTCGAACAGCGCCGCCTCGATGAAGTTCAGCGCGATGGACGTCTTGCCCATGCCCGGGCGCGCCGCGACGACGATCATCTGGCCCGGGTGAAAGCCGAACGTCATCTGGTCGAGCGTCGTGAAGCCCGTCGGCACGCCGTGAATCGCGCCGCGGTTCTTTTCCATCTGGCGCAGAATCTCCATCGTGCGCGCCGTGAGGCCGCCGGGGCCGGTCTGGTCCGTGCTCTCCGCGGAATCCTGCACGTTGTCGCCGGCGATTTCGAAAAAGGCTTTCTCGACGCGGTCGAGAATCATGCGGATGTCGTCGCCGTCGGAAAACGCGCGCTCGACGGTCTGCACCGAGGTCGCGATCAGCTTGCGGCGGAAATATTTTTCTTTGACGATTTCGAGCCAGTGCGGCGCGTGCACCGTCGTCGCCACCTTGTTTTCGAGCTCGCGCAGATAGACGGGTCCTCCGGCGGCTTCGAGCTTGCCGAGCTCCGCGAGCTTCGTGAGCACGGTGATGGAATCGACGCCCGTTCCCGCGTTGCTGAGCGCGGAAATCGCTTCGTAGATGAGCTGGTGCTCCGTGCGGAAAAAGGTCTCGGGAACGACTTTCTGCGTCTGGCATTCCGCCAGAATGTCGCCGCCGCCGTCGAGCAGAATCGCCGAGAGCAGCCCTTGTTCGGCCTCGACGCTGTGCGGCGGAATCCGGTCCGCGAAGACCGACGTCGCGCCCTCGCCGAACGCGGGCGCGTCCCTGCGGGAACGGCGCGGACGCGGGAACGCCGCCGCGGGCGCGGCGCTCCGCTCCGGCGGAGGCTCCGGCAGGGAAACTTCTGCGGGCATTTCGTCGGGCTCGAAAAACGGCGCTTGTTCGGAATCGGACATGTGAAAAGGAAAGTCCCCGATGCTGACGCAATTCCGCCTCTTTTGCAAAAGCAAACTGGGGGCGCCTTCGCGTCCCGCGAGAAGGGCTTCGTGTTCAATTTTGTTGCGCGGGAGGGGAGGACCTGTTAGAAATTCCGGCATTCTTACCCTGTTCGGGAACGCCGAACGCCAACCAAAGTTTTTCCCCATCCAGTTCACAGATTTTCAGGCTCGACTATGATTTTTTCCGCCGACGATTACGTTGTTCAACTGATTCAGGACCGAGAGCTCGTGAGCCCCGACACGGTGGGCGTCGCGCGTCAGGAAGTGCTCGGACAAGGCACGCGCGAAAGCGAAGCGGACGAGGCCGTGCTCCGGCTGCTCGTCGAAAAAGGCTACACGACGTGGAAGGCGATTTCCTCCGCGCTCGCCGAAGAGTTCGACATGGAGACCGCGGATCTTTCGCAGGTGCGCCCGACGGACGAGGCGCTGCAGATCGTCGGGCAGGACGCCGCGCTGCGCTACAACGTGCTGCCGCTCCAGCTGGAAGGCTCGTTCCTGCTCGTCGTCATCGGCGACCCGCTGGCGATGGAGGCGATGGACGAGCTGGGGCGCCTCGTCGGCAAGACGCTCAATTTCAAGGTCGCGCCGCCGGACGAGATCAAGGAGGCGGTGCTCGCCGCCTACGATTCCGCGGGAACGCAGGGCGACGGCTCGCTGAGCGAGATTTTCGGAGACAATCCGAGCGGCTCGGACGTCAAGATTCCCGGGAACGACGACAAGAACGCGCGCTCGGAAGACGCGCCGATCATTCAGTACGTCAACAAGCTGATCACGGAGGCGATCCGTCGGCGCGCGTCCGACATTCACATGGAGCCGCTGGAGAAGCGTTTCCGCGTGCGCTACCGCATCGACGGCGTGCTGCAGGAAGTGGAGAATCCGCAGAAGCGCCTGCAGGCGTCGATCATCGCGCGCCTGAAGCTGATGGCGAACGTCTCGCTCGCGGAAAAACGCATTCCGCAGGACGGCCGCATTCAGATCCAGGTCGGCGGGAAGGACGTGGACCTGCGCGTCTCGGTGCTCCCGACGGTTTACGGCGAATCGATCGTCATGCGTATTCTCGACAAGGAAGGGCTGAAGTTGGGGCTTCCGGAGCTCGGCTTTTTCTCCGACGACCAGGAGGTCTTCATGAAGATCATCACGGGCGCGGACGGCATCTTCCTCGTCACGGGACCGACGGGCTCGGGCAAATCGACGACGCTGTATTCGGCGCTCAACTACATCAACCAGCCGGACCGCAAGATCATTACGGTCGAGGATCCTGTCGAATACCAGATGGCGGGCATCAACCAGGTGCAGGTGCGTCGCGAAGTGGGCATGACGTTCTCGTCCGCGCTGCGTTCCATGCTCCGTCAGGCGCCGAACATCATCATGATCGGTGAAATCCGTGACCTGGAGACGGCGGAAATCGCGGTCAACGCGTCGCTGACCGGCCACATGGTGTTCTCGACGCTGCACACGAACGACGCTCCCGGCGCGGTCTCGCGACTCGTGGACATCGGCGTGAAGCCGTTCCTCGTCTCCGCGTCGCTGCGCGGCGTGCTGGCGCAGCGCCTCGTGCGCCGCATCTGTCCGGACTGTTCGGAATCCTACACGCCGACGGAAAAGGAGCTGATTTCGATCGGCATGACCGTCAGCGACCTTTCGGACACGAATTTCCGCAAGGGCCGCGGCTGTGTGAAGTGCCACGACACCGGCTACCGCGGGCGCCGCGGCGTGTTCGAGCTCTTCCTCGTGAACGAGGAGATCCAGGAAATGATTTACCAGAACGCGACGCTCGTCGATCTGCGCCGCAAGGTGCGCGACCTCGGCATGCGCACGATGCGCGAGGACGGCATCCGCAAGATCGCCGCCGGCATCACGACCATCGAGGAAGTGCTCTCGACGACGGTCAGCGTCGACTGAGCGTTCCCGCGGACACCAAGAAACGATACAGAAAGGCTTTTGAAAAAATGAATTATCTTTTGAACGATCTGCTCGACCTCGTGGTCGCCGAAAAAGCTTCCGACTTGCACCTGCACGTGGACCAGGCTCCCGTGCTGCGCATCGCCGGGAGCATGGTTCCCGTCGAAGGCGTTCCGCTGACGCCGGAGGACACGGAGGCGATGGTCAAGGAAATCACGCCGCCGCACCATCTGAAGCGCCTCGAGGAACAGGGCGGCTGCGACTTCGGCTTTTCCTTCGGGAACAAGGCGCGTTTCCGCGTCAGCTGCTTCAAGGCGCGCAGCGGCTTCGGCGACGCGAACGCCTACGGCATCGTGCTGCGCCAGATTCCGCACGACATGTTCACGCTCGAGCAGCTCGGGCTTTCGGACAAGGTGAAGTCGCTGCTCATGCGGCAGCGCGGGCTCATCCTCGTCACGGGACCGACGGGCTCGGGCAAATCGACCACGCTCGCGTCGATGCTCAACTGGATCAACGAGCACGAGGAGCGCCACATCATCACGATCGAAGACCCGATCGAATATTTCCACGAGCACAAGCGCTCCGTCGTCACCCAGCGCGAAATCGGGCGAGACGTGCCGACGTTCTCGGACGCGATCCGCGCGGCGCTCCGCCAGGACCCAGACATCATCCTCGTCGGCGAAATGCGCGACCTCGAGACGATCACCGCCGCCGTCTCCGCCGCGGAAACGGGGCATCTCGTCTTCGCGACGCTGCACACGACGGGCGCGGCGAGAACCGTGGACCGCATCGTGGACGCATTCCCGGCGGACACGAAGGAGCAGATCCGCATGCAGCTCGCCTCGTCGCTCGTCGCCGTCATCTCGCAGGTGCTCTGCCGCCGCAAGGAAGGCGGGCGCGTCGCGGGCTACGAAATCATGGTCAACACGGACTCGACGTCCGCGCTCATCCGCGACAACAAGACCTACCGCATCACCTCGGAAATCCAGACCGGCGGCGCGCTCGGCATGCGCACGCTCGACGGACACCTGTTCAACCTCGTCGAAGAGGGCGTCATCGAGCCCGCCGAGGCGATCACCTACGCGCAGGAGCCGGACGAAATGCGGCAGAAACTGCGCGAAATGAATTACTAACCCCCAACGCCACACCGTTATGTTTGACGAGCACAGCGAAGATCTGATCACCTACCTGAAGGACACCGGGAAAGTCACCGAGGAGCAGCTCAAGGAATGCTGGACGGAGCACGACGAAACCGGCAAGCCCTTCACGGACGTCGTCGAGGACAACGAATACTTCACGCGCGACGAGATTCTTGAAGTCGTCGCGGAGCGGATCGGCGTCTCCTGCGTTCCCGACGTTCCCGACGCCATCGACGCCAGCCTCATCCGCATCCTCAAGGCGGAGCAGGCGCACAAATACGGCATCGTGCCCTACAAGGCGGACGCGGATCAGATTTACTTTCTCGCCAAGGATCCCTTCAACTTCCCCGCGGCGCAGAACGTCGCGTTTCTGCTCGGCCGCGATTCCGTCGAATTCTCCGTGTGCAATCCCGCGAAGGTCGAGGACGCCATCATCAAGTACTACGGCGAAGAAAATTCGTCGATGGACGCGGTGCTGAGCGAAATCGAGGGGCTCGACCTCGGCGGGGACGACGAGAACGCGCTTTCCAATTCCGCCAATCAGGCGCCGATCATCCGCTTCGTGGACGTCGTGCTGCAGGAGGCCGTCAAGGCGAAGGCGTCCGACATTCACTTCGAGCCGTTCGAAGATCAGTTCCGCATCCGCTACCGCATCGACGGCGCGCTCTACGAAATGGCGCCGCCGCCGAAGTCGCTCGCGAACTCCGTCACCGCGCGCGTCAAGGTCATGTCCGGTCTGAACATCGCCGAGCGCCGCATTCCGCAGGACGGCCGCATCAAGACCACCGTCGGCGGGCGCCCGATCGACCTCCGCGTCTCCACGCTCCCGACGCAGTTCGGCGAATCCGTCGTGCTTCGTATTCTCGACAAGGGCGTCGTCAACCTCGACCTCGAAAACCTCACGATGACGGACGAGATCATGAGCGGCATCCGCGAGCTCGTGAACCGGCCGAACGGCATCTTCATCGTCACGGGACCGACGGGCTCCGGCAAGACGACGACGCTTTATTCCGCGCTCCGCGAAGTGAACACCGTGGACGTGAAGATCCTCACCGCCGAAGACCCGGTCGAATACGAGATCGAGGGCATCATGCAGGTACAGATCAACCACCAGGTCGGGCTCACGTTCGCGTCCGCGCTGCGTTCCTTCCTCCGTCAGGACCCGGACACGATCATGGTCGGGGAAATCCGCGACCAGGAGACCGGCGGAATCGCCGTCCAGGCGGCGCTCACGGGGCACGTCGTGCTTTCCACGCTGCACACGAACGATGCGCCCGGCGCCGTCACGCGACTCGTCGACATGGGCCTGGAGCCGTTCCTCATCGCGGCGTCGCTCGAAGGCGTGCTCGGCCAGCGACTGCTGCGCCGCATCTGCCGTTCCTGCAAGACCGCGTACGAGCCCGACCAGGCCGTCATCAACATGCTTCAGGTCGATCCGCTCGAAATCGCCGAAAAGCAGTTCTTCTACGGCAAGGGCTGCTCCGAGTGCAACCGCACGGGCTACAAGGGCCGACAGGGGCTCTTCGAGCTGATGATGATCAACGACGCCGTCCGCGAGCTCATCACCAAGAAGGCGCCGACGCTCGTCCTCAAGCAGAAGGCGATCGAAAACGGCATGCGCACGCTGCGCGACGACGGGCTGCGCTGCATTTTTGACGGATTGACCACCATCGAAGAAGTCTTAAAGTATACCTAATTCAACCGTTCATCAGACACCCCTCCAAACCCATGGCAAAATTTAAATACAAAGCGATCGACGGCTCGGGAAAACAGGTTTCCGGCACCGTCGAGGCCGTCAACGAAGAGCAGGCGCGCGCCGCGCTCACGCGCAAGAGCCTCATGGTCTCCTCCATCGCCGAAGACGGATTTTCCTTCGGAAAGAAGTCCGGCAAGAAGACGCAGGCCTTCCACAAGAAGATCACGACGGAGCAGCTCACGGTCTTCACGCGCCAGCTCGCCACGCTGCTCCAGGCGGGCCTGCCGCTGCTGCGCGCGACGCAGATTCTCGCCGAACAGGAACGCGACCCGAACTTCAAGACCGCGCTCGACAACATCTGCGACAACATCCAGTCCGGCAATTCGCTCTCGGATTCGCTCTCGCAGTACCCGCGCATGTTCGACCGCCTTTACGTCAACATGATCAAGGCGGGCGAGGCCGGCGGCGTGCTCGACACCGTGCTCGACCGTCTCGCCTCGTTCCAGGAAAAGTCCGAACGCATCAAGAAGAAGGTCAAGTCCGCGATGGTCTATCCGTGCGTCGTCGTCACGGTCGCGGCGGTCATCGTCTACGTGCTGCTCACGTTCGTCGTTCCGTCCTTCCAGTCCATGATCGCGTCTCAGGGCGGCGACATGCCCGCGCTGACGGCGTTCGTCATGAGCATCGGCAACGCGCTCCGCGACCACTGGATTCTCACGCTTGCGATCATCGCCGTGCTCGTCTTCGGCATCCGCTTCATGTTCAAGAACCCGAAGATGACCGCGCTGCGCGACCGCGTGCTCTTCCGCATGCCGAAGATCGGCACGTTCCTGCAGGTCGTCACCGTCTCGCGCTTCTGCCGCACGTTCGGCACGCTGATGTCCTCCGGCGTCCCGATTCTGCAGGCGATGAAGATCACCACGGAAACGCTCGACAACGTCGTTCTTCAGGAAGCCCTCGAAAAAGTTCACGACCGCGTCCGCGACGGCGACACGCTCGCCGCGCCTCTCGAACAGGCGAAGGTGTTCCCGCCGATGGTCTGCTCCATGGTGCAGGTCGGCGAAGAAACCGGCCAGCTCCCGGAAATGCTCAACCGCGTCGCGAACAACTACGACGAAGAAGTGGACAACGCCGTCGGCGCGCTCACTTCCGTCATCGAGCCGTTGCTGATCGTCTTCCTTGCGGTCGTCGTCGGCACGATCGTCGTCGCGATGTTCCTGCCGATCATCTCCGTCATCAAGACGATGACCGGCGGCTGATTCCGCCGCGTTCCCGACGCGAAAACGCCCGCGAGGTCCTGCACCCCGCGGGCTTTTTTTGTGGAAGGGTAAGCGTCCCGCTTGCTGCCGAAATCCGCCCGCAAAAACTTCCCTTTAAGCTTTTCTTTTAACACAGAGGAACGGAGGAGCAGGGAAACGGAGTTCTGCGGGAACGCCGCCTTTGGGGGCGAAGGCGTTCCTGTCTTCGGTCGTGAGGCGTCGCATATTTTTCCGGTTCTTCGGCGGGGCGCTTCGCGGGGCCGGATCGAATCCCTTAAAATCCCCGAAATCCCTGTTCGTTTTCGCGTTCCCGCGAGCACGCGCGCGCCGCCGTTCCGTCGCGTCCGCGTCTCATGCCTCGGCGCTCCCTTCCAGGCGTTCCCGCGCGGCGGCGAGGTGTTCCGGCGTGTCCGCCTGAATCCGCAGAATGTCGCCCGCCTCGAGCCGCGTCGCGCCGGTCGGCGTGAGAAAGCGGTTCTCGCGGCGGATCATGACGACGAGCGCGCCCCGCGGCAGCGCCAGCTCCGCTAGGGTTTTGCCGACGACGGGCGCCGTTCCCGCGATCGCGATTTCGGCGTAGCCGGCGTCGATCGCCTCCGTCTCCTTGTCGAACGCGGAAGGCGCGGGCGCGCTTTCCTCGATCGTGAGCCCGAGCCGTTTCGCCGCGGCGAAAAGCGTCGTCCCCTGAATGACGAGCGAGGAGACCGAAATGAAGAACACGGTGTTGAAGATCATCTTCGCCGTCTCGGGATCGACGCCCGGCGTCGTCAGCGGAATCAGCGCAAAGACGATCGGCACGGCGCCGCGCAGCCCCACCCACGACGTGAACGCGAACACGCGCGCGGTCGGGCGGAACGGCGCGAGACACACGCCCACCGCGAGCGGGCGCGCGACGAAAATCAGGAAAAGCGAAATCAGAATGCCGCCCGCGGCGACGGATTTTATCGCCGAAACGTCCGCGAACAGCCCGAGCGTGAGGAAGAGCGAAAGCTGCATCAGCCACGCGAAGCCGTCGTAGAATTTCGTGATGAGCCGCTTGTGCACGAACGGCGCGTTGCCGAGGATCATGCCCGCGACGTAAACCGCGAGAAAGCCGTTCCCGCCGCAGGTCTTCGTCGCCGAAAACGTCAGCGCCGTCAGCGCGACCATCATCACGGGATAAAGCCCTTCGACGATCAGATTGATGCGGTTGATGAGCCGCACGAAGACGAGCCCGAAAAGCGCGCCCGCGAGCGCGCCGACGCCGAGATTCATCAGCACGGCGGGAACGGCCGTCCAGAACGCCGCCGGCGCTTCGCCTTGCCCGGACGCCGCGACGTGCGAGACCAGCGTCGCCGTGAGCACGTATGCCATCGGGTCGTTCGAGCCCGATTCCAGCTCCAGCAGCGGGCGCAGATTGTGCTTCAGCCCCGTGTTTTTGGAACGGAAGATCGAAAAGACCGACGCCGCGTCCGTCGAGGAGACGATTGCGCCCAGCAGCAGCGATTCCGCGAAGGAAAAATTCAGCGGCACGAAGTCCAGCTTCGAGACCGCGAAGATGAACGCGCCCAGAAAAAGCGCCGTCAGAAAAACGCCGAACGTCGCGAGAACGCCGCCGCGCACGGCGACGGGGCGCACGTCCGCGTATTTCGTGTCGAGCCCGCCGGAAAAAAGAATGAACACGAGCGCGAGCTCGCCGAGCAGACTGAGCGCCGCCGAATCCGTGAACGAGATTTTTTCGCCGCAGAGCAGACCGATCCCGAGGAAGAGCAGGAGCAGCGGCGCGCCGATCTTGTGCGTCGCCTTGCCGGCGAAGATGCTTCCCAGAAGCAGCAGCGAGCCGATCAGCAGATAATTGTCGGGCGTGAACGTCATAAACTGCGCGCAAGCATACGCGCTCCCGCCGAAACCGCAAACGCGGAATTTTTGGCGGGCGGGGCACGCGCCCGCTTGCCCGCGAAATCCGCTCCCGCAGAGATTTTACCGGAAGTTTCTGAAGCCGATGGAAGTTTCTTCCCGGAAAATAATTGGCTATTTGCGGCGCGATGCACGATAATGGCGACATGAAGCTTTTTTCTCCCGAAGCCCGCAGGAAGTGGTGCCGCCGCGCGCTCGCGCTCTACGTCGCGGGAACGCTCGTCGCGGGCGTTCTCGTGCTCGCGGCGGCGTCGAGACCGCTCGGCGACGCGCTCGAAGATCTGCAGCGCGTCGGCTGCACGCCGTTCGCGGAGCTGCGCGAAGCGGACGCGATCGTCATTCTCGGCGGCGACGAAGGCACGCGCGCGCTCGGCGCCGCGAAGGCGTTCCGCGCCGGGCTCGCGCCGCGCGTCGTCGTCAGCGCGGACGAGGATTTCCTGCTCGACGCGCTCGCGGCGGCGGGCGTTCCCGACGAGGCGATTTCGGTCGATCCGCTCGCGCGGCGCACCATCGACCACCCGCGCACGATCTGTCTCTTGCCCGGCGTCACGCCCGAGAGCCGACTCATCGTGACGAGCAGCCGCCTGCAGGAACGCCGCGCGAAATTTCTTTTCGAAAAGGCGGGCTTCCGCGACGTGCAGATTTATTCGATGGACGCCGACCGCATCGCGTTTCAGCGCCGGCATCCCGAAAAATTTTCGCGCGCGTTCTGGAGCTTCCGCCGCGCCGCCGAGCTCGGTTACGCCTACGCCGCATGGCTGAAATACTTCATCGTGGACTGAAAAAATGGACCGCATCGACCGCATTCTCAACCCGCCGAAAAACGTCATTCTGCGCCTGTGGCTCGCCGCGGCGATCATCGTCGCCGCCGTCTGGCTTTTCGTGACGTGGGACGAACGCTTCCGCGCCGAATGCGGGGACGAGCTCGTCGAGTTCGCCGTGCTCGGCGTCGAGGAAGGCGGGCGCATGCGCGAAAGTTTTTCGGGCGAGGATTTTTCCGTGCGCATGCGGCGGCTCGGGCTCTCGCTCACGGCGGCGCGCGGGGAAATGCGCAAAAAGCTCGCGACGGAATTTTTCGGGAACGAAGAGGCCGCCTCGCGCTTCGTCGCCGTTCCCGCCGTGTGGATCTACGCCCGCGGCCGCACGGACGAGGAGAAGGACCGCGCCTTCGAAAGCTACGGCAAGTCACTGTTTTCGCGGGAACGCTATTGCTTTTCGCTGGCGGACGAAAGCGGTTTTTCCGTGCAGATTTCGCCCGCGCTGTTCACGATTTTTCACGCCAAGACGGGCGAGGCGATCTGCGCGCTGCCCGTGCTGAACAAGCCGCCCGCGTCCGGCAAATTTTCGCTGAAAATCGAGGCACGCGGCGGGAACGGGCTTTGGCGGACGCTCGGCGAAATCCCGTTTTCGTGCGCGCTGAAGGGCGGGAACGGCGCTCCCGCGGCGCCGCCGTCGCCGGTTTCGCCGAAAGAAACGCTCTCGGAAAGCGAGCTCGACGAGGCGTTTTCGCTGCCCGACCGCGTTCCCGCGAAGGCGGAGCTCGTCGAATTTTCGCTCCCGGAGCACGCGCGCTTTTTCTCGGAAAGTCCGGACCTTCACGACGCGTTCGCGCGGCTCGGCGTCGCGATCGAAGGCGACGAACGCACGCCCGCGCGCGCGTGGAGCGTCGAAAACGTCGCGATCGCCGCGCCCGCGGGCGAGGAGACGCGCTCCGTCTCCTGGGACGAGCCGGACGCGCTCGGCGTCAACGTGCGCTTCACCGACGGCGAGGCTTTCGAGACGCTGAAGGACGGCGTGCTGCGTTCGCCGCTCGCCAAGACGCTGTTCCCGGGCGCGGACGAGGCGTGGAGCGTGCGCGTCGCGCTCGTGCGCCGTTTCGCGTTCGCGCCGGAGGAAATCCGCTCTTTCAAAGAGCTGAAGCTTTCCCGCGTGCCGACGACGCTCGAATTCGCGGGAACGCGCGTCCGCGTCCGCGCCTACGCGGAGAAAAAATACTACCGCACGCTCGCGAACGGCATGCCCGCGCTCGTGCTCGAAATCGAGGGCGCTGCGGATCTTTCCGCGCCCGGCGCGCTGTTCTGGCAGCCCTTCCGCGTGCGCACGGACGCGGGCGAGGAGTTGCTGCCCGAGAGCGTCGTGCGCGTGCGTCCCGGCGTGCGGCAGTACTGGTATCTGCCCGAGCGCAAGACGGAAAAGCTTCGCGTCGATTACGCGGTCTCGCGCGCGGCGATTCTTTCCGCCGAGGTCGTCCCCGAAATCCGCGGCCGCGAACTTTGATGCGCGTCCGGCGGGGATTTTCCGGAGACCGCCTTGAAGAAATCAGAGTACGCGGGAACGGGAAGAGAAAGCCCGTTCGAATGAAATTTTCGAGGGGACGGCGGCAGCGTCGTCCCCTCGAAGGGCTTGCGGTCAGAAGGAGACCTGGAGCATCGTGCGGAAGGAGAAGGAATCGTCCGCGTGAGCGCCTTGTCCGAAGTAGTGGCCGTATTCGAAGCCGGCGGCGAGCTTCACGTACTTGTTGAAGTAGTAGTTCGCGCCCGCGTAGTAGGTCGTCGCGTTGTCGTGGTTCCCGCTTGCTGGAACGCGGTTCTGGATGTTCGCGTTCACGACGCCGGAATCCGTGTTCAGGTAGGTGAAGCGCACGGCGGGCTCGAGGCCGCATTCGAGGCGGTAGGCGGCGGTGAGATTCAGACCGTAGAACGAATGCAGATCCGCGGCGCTCTCGCCGTCGATGTAATACGCGTCGGCGAGCAGCGTCAGCCCGCCGTCCGTGAACTGCACGTAAGGCTCGATGCCGTACACCGTGCCTTTGTTCGTGCTCGCGCCGCTTTCGCCGTCGTTTCCGAAGTTCACCGTGCCGTTGAGCCCGAAGTAGAGCTTCGCGTCGCCGTCGAGCTTCATCGTGTAGCCGACGTTGCCCGTGAGCGCGAGGTCGTTGGAGCGGCTGTCGTAGTCCTTGTCCACGGCGTTCGTGAGCGAGACGCCGTAGTCGATCGCCTCGTCGAGCTTGCCGTCCCAGAACACGCCGATGTGGTAGCCGGCGAGGCCTTTCGCGTATTTGTTCCCGCTGACGAAATTGGAGTTGAGAGAGCGCTCGAGGCAGAGGAATTTCGACGAGGGCGAATATTCTTCGTGCATGAAGTGCGTCTTCTTGTGGCCGACGGTCAGCGTTCCCGCGTCGAATTTGCGCGAGATGATCGCCGTGTCGATGTAGTCGTTGTAATTGCTTCCGCCGTTCGCGGTGCTGTCGAACTCATAGACGATCTTCGCGCTCCAGGCGTCGCCGACGTCGGCGGAGACGCCGATGCTGGAACGGCGGATCGAGAAGCCGTTCTGGTCGGACGCCTTTGCGCCGCTCGCGTTCGCGTAAACGTACTGCGCCTGGACGAGACCGGAGACCTTGACCTTGATTTTGTCGGCGGAGGGAAGCTCGGGAAGTTCGAGCACGATTTTCGTGCCGCCGCTCTTTTCGGGAGCGGGCGCGGGAGCCGCGACGTTCGTCTGCTCCTGCGCGAAAGCCGTTCCGGCCGCGAGCAGCGCGGCGCACGAGATGAGGAATTTCTGTTCTGATTTCATAAGGGAATCGTGAATTTTCAGTTAAAACGTGCGCGGATTCTACGGGCTCGCGCGCCGCTTGGAAACATTCTTTTTGCTTCGCGGGCCCGCGCGCGCGGTGGTAGATTCGCGGGAATCATGGAGCTTTTGTTTTTGGGCACGGGAACGTCGCAGGGCGTTCCGATGATCGAGTGGGAACGCGACTGCGCGGGCTTCGACGCGTCGAATCCGAAGAATTTCCGCGGGCGCTCGTGCGCGCATCTCGTCGCGGACGGCGCGCACGTGCAGATCGACGCGGGACCGGAATTCCGCGTCGCGTGCATCCGCGAGCGCGTTCCCGCCGTGGACTTCTTTTTTCTGACGCACGAGCATTCCGACCACATTCTCGGCATGGAGGATCTGCGCCGCTACTGCGCGCTGCGCGGCGGCGAGGCGATTCCGGTGTTTTCGACGCCGGGCGGCGTCGCGCGCGTGGAGACGCTTTTCGACTACGCGATCCGCGAACGCGCTTCCGACGGCTACGTCGCGCTGCAGCCGCGCGTCGCGCCGGAGCGCTTCGAGCTGCCCGCGGGAACGCGCGTCGAGACGACGACGCTGCCGCACGGGAAGAAGATTTCGACGCTCGGCCTCGTCTTCACCGAAAAATCGAGCGGCAAAAAACTCGCGTATTACACGGACTGCCGCGAAGTGCCCGACGCCGCGGTCGAGCTCGCGCGCGGCGCGGACGTGCTCGTGATCGACGGTCTGCGCCCGAAGCCGCATCCGACGCATCTTTCCGTGCAGGAGGCGGTGGAAGTCTCGCGCAGAATCGGCGCGGCGCGCACGTTTCTCATCCACATGACGTGGCAGGTCGATCACGCCGAATGGAGCGCGAAACTGCCCGCGGGCGTCGAGCTCGCCTACGACGGTCTGCGCGTGGAAGTCTGAACGCGCGCCGCCTTTTTAAAGGTTGGATAATTCCGCCGCGCGGACTAATAATGGCGGCATGAACATTTATCCGGCAATCGACATTCAGGGCGGGCACTGCGTCCGTCTGCGCCAGGGACTGGCGAACGAATCCACGCGCTATTTCGAAGATCCCGCCGAGCCGGCGAAGGCGTTCGCGGACGCCGGGAGCGCCTGGATTCACGTCGTCGATCTGGACGGCGCCTTCGAGGGCGCGCCGAAGAATCTCGCCGCGCTCGAGCGCATCGCCGCGACCGGGCTCAAGGTCGAATTCGGCGGCGGTCTGCGCACCGCGGAAAACGTCCGCGCCGTGCTCGACGCGGGAGCGGCTCGCGCGATCGTCGGCACCAAGGCGGCGCACGACGACGCTTTCGTCGCCGAGCTCGTCGCGCGTTTCGGCGGCGAGAAAATCGCCGTCGGCATCGACGCGAAAAACGGCTTCGTCGCCGTCAAGGGCTGGGTGGACGTGACGACGCGCCGCGCGACGGAGCTCGCGGGAACGGCCGCGCGTCTCGGCGTGAGCACGATCATCTACACGGACATCGCGACCGACGGCATGCTCAAAGGACCGAATTTCCCCGCGCTGGAGGAGATGCTGCGCAGCACGTCCGCGAACGTCATCGCCTCCGGAGGCGTGTCGCGGCGCGAGGACGTCGTGCGGCTCCGCGGGCTCGCGGAAACGTACGCGAATCTCGACGGCGCGATCGTCGGCAAGGCGATTTACGAAAAGCGCGTCGATCTGCGCGATCTGCTGGAAATCGCGCGCTGAAGCGGTTTCTCCGCGCGTCCGAATCCTTGTTTTTTGTAATCATGAATCACTTACATCCTTACTGGCGCATGGCGTACATTCAGGCGAACAAGTCCGGTCCGAAGTGGGCGGATCCGTTCGCGGAGATTCCGAATCAGGCGGACGAAAAGGAAGTCCATCTGATCTATCGCGGCAAGACGGGCTACATCGTCATGAACGCGTTCCCGTACAACGCGGGTCATCTGCTCGTCACGCCCTATCGCGCCGTTCCCGCGCTCGCGGATCTTTCCGCCGAAGAGCGCGCGGAGCTGATGGATCTCGTCGTGCTCGGCGAAAAGATTCTGAGCGACGCGCTCAAGCCCGACGGCTTCAACGTCGGCTTCAATTTCGGCGCGGCGGCGGGTGCGGGCATTCCGCAGCATCTGCACTGCCACATCGTTCCGCGCTGGGAGGGCGACAGCAATTTCATGCCGGTCATCTCCGACACGCGGACGCTCGTGGAATCCATGGATTCCATGTGGGAGCGTCTGAAGAAGTTCACGCCGGCGCACGGAACTTTCGCCGGTTGAAAAACGCGCGGCAACATGATTAAAGAGGATTACTTATGAAAATCTTGGTCAACGGCTACAAGGGACGAATGGGGCAGGCGATTCTCGCCGCGGCGCAGAACGCGGGCGCGGAAGTCGTCGCGAAATGCGACGTGGGCGAAACGTTCACGGCGGAAGCGGTCGCGGCGTGCGACGTCGCGATCGATTTTTCGTTTCACGAAGTGACGCCGGCGCTCGCGGAGGCGTGTGCGGCCGCGGGCAAGCCGCTCGTCGTCGGCACGACGGGGCACACGGCGGAGGAGCGTTCCCGCATCGAAGCGGCGGCGAAAAAAATCCCGATCGTCTGGGCGGGCAATTATTCCGTCGGCGTGAACGTGCTGAACTGGCTCGTCGGCAAGGCGGCGAAGCTGCTCGATCCGTCGTTCGAAATCGAAGTCGTCGAAATGCACCATCGGCACAAGAAGGACGCGCCTTCGGGCACGGCGGAAAAGTTGCTCGCGGTCGTCGAGGCGGCGCGCGGGCTGGACAAGTCCGCGGAGCGCCACGGACGCGCGGGGTTGGTCGGCGAGCGTTCCCGCGAGGAAATCGGCGTGCACGCGCTGCGCGGCGGGAGCGTCGTCGGCGACCATACGGTGATTTTCGCGGGCGAGGGCGAGCGCGTGGAACTGACGCACAAGGCGGAGTCGCGCGCGATTTTCGCGAATGGTGCCGTTCACGCGGCGGGCTGGGTCGTCGGCAAGGTCCCGGCGGTTTACGGCATGGAAGCCGTTCTCGGACTGGAAGGCTGATTCACGTCTGTCCGCTTTGAAATCCGCCGCGGTTCGCGCGGCGGATTTTTTTTTGAGCCCGCCTCCCGTCTGGACAATTTGTAATTGAAATTCGGATACGCATATCATCATTTGAATCCGAATGTTTTTTTGTCTTTTTCGTCCTTTAGGTCCTTTTTGGGGTGTTTCAGAGTGTTCGGGAATGTTTTGGTGTGTCCAGGGGCGCTTGGGGATGTTCCCAGGGGAGTTTTTGATGGGATGCGGGGCGAGTGTTTCTAAAAAATCTTTTCAGTGTTTAAGCGGGTTTGAGGTCGATTCCTAAAAAATCGTTTGACGTTTTCGCTTAAAACTTCATGATTGGC
>SFEJ01000018.1 GCA_004558035.1 Opitutia bacterium | reverse complement strand
AAGGCTGAATAATCAATATTTTGTCCCTCTCTAATCCCCGTAACGCATGTTTTTAGAAGCTCTATAAAGGGTTTTGATTTCGCAAGAAATCTAAAATAATCAGAATCCAAATCTCTGCTCTTAGACACCATTATTGTGTAAGTAGGGCTAATGATTCCCTGATGATACGCATATTCAATTCCGCCCTGAAACGAACGAAGACTAATGACAAAATCTCCAACGCGTACAAGCTTTAAGAGATGTAAATCTTTCTGCGCAAGCACTGTCCGCGCCTCATAAAGATTTTTTGGAATCACACCACGATTTTGTGTAGCAGCAAGCAAGGGTTCATCAAAATGACCTTTTTCACGTCTTTCATCAAAGAGATATTTTATTTTTCGAACCTCCCAATGCTTAGGGATTTTCGGAAGCCACGAAAGCCCGGTTTCCTTGTATTCGGGATAAGGTTTCATCGTGCGCCGCCTTTCTTGAGCTCTTCTTCGAAGCGCTTGAGCTCCTCTTCGTCAAGCGCATCCGCTTGGCGAGCTTCAAAAGCGCGGCGGGAAGCATCGAATTTCTCATAGACATCGGAAACGAGGCGCTTCATTTCCGACACAGACACCGTTCCCGCACCCGTCAACACCCGAAGCTGGTGGTTATTGAGGATTTTGTCCACGTTCTCGCGCCAAAAATCCAAAGTCAGATTTCGACGCAACTTGACGTGCAATTCCGCAGTTTCGAGAAAGATGACGACCAACCGGTTCAACGTATCGACTTCGTCTTTGGTCAAATAGTTTTTGGCGATGATGACATCCGTTTTTCGAACGACGTTCCCGCTCCAAGTCGTCAGTCCCATGTTGGGTTTTTCCGCGTCCGCGCGAGAGACGATGATTTCCGCGGCGGTTTTTTCGGTCACGGCGTAAAGCAACTTATTCTGCACCTCAGCGAAAAAGAGCTGCGTTGCCTGATCCGAAGCGACGTAGTCGCTGGAGAGTGAGAATAGATCACGGATTTTCTGGTAGAAACGCTTTTCGGAAGCCCGAATTCGCCGAATTTCCGCTAGCAATTCGTCGAAGAAATCAGGACGTCCGTCCGGATTTTCGAGACGCCGAGTGTCGATGACGAAGCCTTTTTGAAGATATTCCGCCAGGTGACGCGTCGCCCATTGACGAAACTGCATTCCGCGGACGCTACGGACGCGGTAGCCGACCGCCAAAACAAGCTCGAGCGAGTAATACGCGACCGAATAATCCTTTCCGTCAGCGGCAGTTGTTAAATAGTATTTAACAACTGATTTTTCATCCAATTCACCTTCCCGCAAAATTTTCGAAATATGGACGCTCACGTTCGGCTTCGAAACGGCAAACAGTTCCGCAATCTGCAGCTGGTTGAGCCAAACGTTCCCGTCGCGGGAATAGAGACGGATTTCGCTTCGCGCGTCCTCCGTGCGATAAAGGATGATCCCGTTTTCGGGAACGTCCTTCATTTTTCCCGGTCTCCTCATTTTTTTCCTCCGAGAATTTCGTCCAAAAGTCCGGCGGTTTCGGCTTCGAGCGCCCGCAGATCAGCGGAGATTTCGTCCAACGAACGAAGCCGGACGGGCTTGTAAAAATACTTGGTAAAGGAGAGCTCGTAGCCGATCTGCGTCCTAGATTCGTCGATCCATGCGTCGGGCACAAAGGGCAGCACTTCCTTTTCGAAAAATCCGGCGATTCCGCCCTCAAACAGGAGCGGCACGCGCTCGGTATCGCGGAGCTCGGGATCGGGCTCTCCTTCGACGGCGCGGGCAGTTTCGTCACGCACGGTGACGTAGGGGCGAATCTTTTTCAGCAGAGAGGCTTTCAGCTTGGTCGCCTTGGCGAAAGCGTCCCAGTCGTCGCGAGGCGTATCGGGCGGGAGA
This sequence comes from Opitutia bacterium, assembly GCA_004558035.1. GTDB lineage: Bacteria > Verrucomicrobiota > Verrucomicrobiia > Opitutales > UBA953 > Spyradosoma. The sequence goes on along the minus strand of SFEJ01000018.1, from coordinate 38,653 downwards.
TTTTCCAGCGCTTTTTTCCAGGCGTCCGCGTCTGCGGGCTTGATTTTCAGATTTTCAAAGGGAATTTTTCCGGAGCAATCGACGCGGAGCCGCAACGGGCGTTCGACCGTGATTTGCCAATAGCCGAATTCTGCATTGTCGAAAATCCGGCTTCGCTCGTTTTCCTCGAAATCGAGGAAGAGCTTCAAAATCTTCTCGCGAATCTCAGGAGTCAGTTCGCAGTTTTTTTTCCCGAGATTTTTGCGTAGCGGAGACTTCATCTCGGTTGCGTCGATGAGCTGAATCTTTCCGCGGCGGTGCTCCGACTTTCTGTTGGACAACACCCAGATGAACGTCCCGATTCCTGTGTTGTAAAACATGTTCTCCGGGAGCGCGATGATCGCTTCAAGGTAATCGTTTTCGATGATGTAGCGGCGCGCGTTGCTCTCGCCCTGCCCTGCGTCTCCGGTAAAAAGAGAAGAGCCGTTGTGCACTTCCGCGACGCGGCTTCCGAGCGGAGTGCCTTTCATCTTCGAAAGATTGTTCAGAAGAAAAATCATCTGCCCGTCGCTGGAACGCGGCACCATCTGAAATTCGGCGTCTCCGCCGAAAGGAAGCACCATGCGCGTGTCCGCCAGATCGCTTTTCCCGCCCAGCTTGTCTTGATCGACTTTCCACGATTTTCCGTAAGGCGGATTGGAAATCATGAAGTCGAACTCCTTCGAGGGGAAGCGATCTTGGGAAATCGTCGATCCGAACCCGATGTTTTCCGCCTGCTCGCCTTTTCCGGAAAGCAGCATGTCGGCTTTGGTGATGGCGTAAGTTTCCGGATTCACTTCCTGCCCGAAAAGGTGAATCGAAACGTTTTTTCCGCGTTCCCGCGCGATTTCCAGAAGGCGCTCCTGGGCGATGGTCAGCATTCCGCCTGTTCCGCAGGCGCCGTCGTAGCAGGTGTAGGTCGCGTCGTTGATTCGATCCGCGACCGGAACGAGGACAAGATCCGCCATGAGTTCGATCGCATCGCGCGGAGTAAAGTGCTCTCCCGCCTCCTCGTTGTTTTCTTCGTTGAAGCGGCGGATGAGCTCCTCGAAGATTGTGCCCATCGTGTGGTTGTCCAAACCCGGAATTTTTACCTTTCCCTGGTTATCGACGATCGGCTCCGGACTCAGATTCATCGCCGGATTCACGAATTTCTCGATGACGGCGCCGAGAATGTCCGCGTCAACCATGGTGTCAATCTGATTCCGGAATTTGAATTTTTCCAAGATTTCCTGAACATTCGGCGAAAATCCGTCAAGATAGGCGACGAAGTCTGCCTTCAGCTGTTGCTGGCGCGTCCGAGAAGTCAAATCACGTAGCGTGAACGGGGAACAATTGTAAAACGCCTGCCCGGCCGCCTTGCACAGAGCGGGACTTTGGGAAGCAATCCCGGCCTTGTCCAAACGGGCCTTCATCGCCAGAACGTCGGATTTCGTCTTTTCCAAAACGGCGTCGAGACGACGAATGACCGTCATCGGCAAAATGACGTCGCGATATTTTCCGCGGACATAAACGTCGCGCAGACAATCGTCCGCGATTCCCCAGATGAAACTTACGATTTGACTGTAAATTTGTTTTTCCACAGGTACGAAAATCAAAAAAACAGGAACGCGCGCACGACGACGAGAATCCGCCGCACCCCATCGGCGGAAACACGGAAAAGCTCTTACGCCAGCTTCACGAGCTCGGCGGTTTCGGGGACGTCCTTGATGATTTGGGAGGGGAGCGGGCCGACGCCGATGTAGCGCAGGTTCGGGAGCGCGGGCGCGTCGGCGAGCTCGACGATAGTCTTCATCACGAAGGCGACGTAGCGCTTGGCGTTCGCGGGAAGATCGGCGAACGAGCGCACGCCGGAAATGTCTTCCGTCCAGCCCGGAAGCGTTTCGTAGACAGGAACGAGGGTCTGGCGCAGCGCGTCGTTGCGCGGAACGTGTTTATAGATTTTTCCGTCCGGGCCCCTGTACGCGACGCACACGAGCAGGTCGCCGCCCCGCCATTCGTCCGCGGGCGAGAGCGCGTCGAGCTTGTTGATGACGAGATCCTGGTAGCCGCCGTAGCGGAGCGCGTCCGCCTTTTCGACGCAGTCGCACCAGCCGACCATGCGTTGGCGCCCGGAGACGACGCCAAACTCGAGCTTCTTCAGGCGGCGGCACAGCGGGTGTTCGTCGTCCATCTGCGTGAGGAAGACGTGCGTGCCGACCTTCGTGTCGTAGGCCTTGCAGCAGCCCATCGTGTGGACGAGCTGGGCGGGAATTCCCGCGGACTGGAAAAATTCCGGCGTGAACGTGTGCGAGGCGGTGACGTTCGGCGGGAAGCCGTGGCGTTTGTCGAGCCAGTAGGCCTGGCCGAACTCGCCGATGACGTATTCGCCGCGCTTCATCGTGTCGAGCACGAGATCGCGCACGTCGCAGATCGCGGGAACGAGCTCCCGTCCCGCCGTCCAATAGACTTCGACGACCTTTTCGCGGTTGAAGCGGAAGGGCGTTCCCGCGTCGAACTGCGTGAAGTCGAAATCCGCCTCGGCGAAGACGCCGTCCCTGATCGCGGGCGCGTTCCCGCGGACTTCCGCCGCCGTGAGTTTTTTGAAGAATTCGCTCCACAGCTCCGGCGCGACGCGGCAGACGTGCTCGATCGTGCGTTCAGCGCGGTCGAGGCGCGCGTTCATTTTTTCGACGAAAATTTCCTTCGGGCCGAGAAAATCCGCGTAGGTGATCTGCCACTGCCCGACTTCGTCGCAGTACGCGGGCGTGATGCCGCGCCCCGTCGAGCCGCGCGGCAGGTGCTTGAGCACGTTCACGCGGTAATCCTCGAACGCGAGGTCGAGCATGCGGTGCGAGACGTCGCTGAGCATCGTGCGCTCGTCGATGCGCAGGCGCGGGTAAATCGGAATGCCCATTTTTTCGAGCGGGCGCGCCTCCCAGCGGAACTTGCGCGGGTCGGCGACGACGCCGGCGCCGATCGCGAGCACGGCGACGTCCTTTTCGATCACGCCCGCGGGCAGCAGGTTCAGCTTGAGCCCGCCGACCGTGTGCCCGGAATTCGCCCCGCCGTTCACCTTCATCACGACGGAGACGACGCCGCGCTTGCCGGTCTCGGCCTGAAGCTCGCGGATGACTTCGGGAATGAGGCGTCCCTTGCCTTCGTCGCCGGTGCTGATTCCGGTATCGGCGATGAGTTGGCTGCGAAATTTTGTGAGTGCCATGGCGATTCAAAAAATGGTTTGTTCGGAGAAAATAAACGTGTTCCCGCGAAGATAGACGAAAACCCCCGCCGTGTGAATTCTATTTTCGTCGGACGGCAGGAAAACGCCCGCGTTCCCGCGCGTTTTTGTCGTTGCGCCGGCGCGCCTTCTTTGGAAAATGAAGGGCCTCACGTTTTTCCCCATGATTTACGATTCCAAAAAATTCCTGCTCATCGCCGGTCCCTGCTCTCTCGAAAACGAATTCATCTGCCGTCGCGTCGCGGAAAAGCTCGACGTGCTGCGGCAGAAGTTCCCGCAGCTCAACATCGTCTTCAAGGGCTCGTTCGACAAGGCGAACCGCACCTCCATCAACGGCGCGCGCGGTCCCGGGCTCGAAGCCGGGCTGGAACTGCTCGCCATGGTCAAACGCGAATTCAAATTCCCCGTCCTCACCGACGTGCACCTGCCGGAACAGTGCGAAAAGGTCCGCCAGGTCTGCGACGTGCTCCAAATTCCCGCCTTCCTCTGCCGGCAGACGGACCTGCTCGTCGCCGCCGCGCACACCGGCCGCTGCGTCAACGTCAAGAAAGGCCAGTTCCTCTCCCCGCAGGAAATGCGCTACGTGAACGACAAGCTTTCCATCGCGGGCGCGCGCGAAATCTGGCTCACCGACCGCGGCACCGCGTTCGGCTACCAGAATCTCGTCGTGGACATGCGCTCCTTCCCGATCATGAACCGCCTCAACCGCCCCACGATCATGGACGCCACGCACAGCGTGCAGCTGCCGGGCGCGCTGCTGGGTTCCTCCGGCGGGCAGCGCGAATTCGTCCCCGCCCTCGCCCGCGCCGCCGTCGCCGCGGGAGCATCCGGCCTCTTCCTCGAGACGCACCCCGAACCGGCGAAGGCGATTTCCGACTCCGCGACGCAGCTCCCGCTCACGGCGCTCGACGACCTGCTCGACGACTGCCTCAAGATCTGGGAACTCGTCGGCAAATCCGTCTCCAAGGTCGGCTGAAGAGCCTCGAAGACGTTCCCGCAGGAATTTTGCCGGAAGCGGCGGAAGCGCGAAGACTTCCGCGGCTTCCGGCAAAATCGTTTTCAGAAAACGCTCTTCGCCCCCCGCCCGGAATTTGACGCACTGTCAAACTTTTTTGGCTTTACCCGTCAAACAATATATGTCAGCTTTGTCAGACTTTCATTACGATTTTTTTTAAAATCTTCACTCAGAAACCAAAAGATCCTATGAAATCAGTCCTCCTCCCGACCGCGCTCCTCGCGGCGGCAATGACCGTTCCCGCGATCGCCGCGACGCCGACTTCCGGCGAAGCGCAGAATCTTCCGCCGGCGAAGACGGAAATGTCCGTCGCCGCCCTTCAGAAGATGCAGCAGACGATCGAAGCCGACGAAGCCATCATCGACGAACTCGAGCTCAGCTCGTGGACGCTCGAAGACCTCCCGCCGGACGAACAGTTCCGCGACATCGCCGCGGCGATCAACCGTAAATTCCCCGAAGGCGAAGGCCGCCGCGACGCGATCGCCAAAGTCTTCGGCGACGACTACGTGGACACCATGGCGGGAACGCTGGACAGCCCGGAAAAGACCGAATCCGTCGAAAAGCTGCTCGGCGAGGCGCACAAGCTCTTCCTCAGCTACGAAAACCGCAACGACGTCTCCGACTGGGGCTGGGGCGAAGCCTGGGGTGTCACGATCGCGCCGGACATCGGCACGCTCGGTCTCGGCATTCAGGTCGGCTACGAGTTCAACAAGTATTTCAAGATCCGCGCGCACTACGGCAGCGGCAAGATCAGCCACAAAGGAACGCTCTCCGACGCGACCTACGACACCTCGTGGAAAAACAACAACAATTTCGGTGTCTTCTTCGACTGGCACCCGCGCGGATCGCAGTTCCACGTCACGGCGGGTCTGATCCGCATGGATCCCCGCGTCCGCATCGAAGCGAAATATCACGGCACCTCCACGGCCTACCACACGCCGGTCGGAGGCGTTCCGACACCCGCGCGATACGACGTCTACTCCGACTATCTGATGGACGGCGAATGGGAAAACGACATTCAGCCTTATCTCGGTTTCGGCTGGTCCACGGACGGCGGACAGGCGCGCACGTTGTTCTTCACCATCGACATCGGCATCGCTTACCTTGGGGAAGGCTCCTACAAGGAATCCGGTCGTCCTAAATTCTATCGCGACGGCACGTGGATCGGTTCCGATCCGGGAGATTGGGCTGCCGGCGCCGCCGTTCCCGAGGCCGGCGACACGGACGCCATGAAAACCCTCAACAACCTCGACAAAAACGTCCGCGATGTCGTCAGCACTGTCGCAGATTTCCTCAACGACATGTATGTCTATCCGGTGATTCAGTTCGGCGGCGGCATCCGCTTCTGAGCGTTCCCGCGAACGTCCGCAAAAAAAAGCGTTCCCGCAGTTTTCGCGGGAACGCTTTTTTCGTGTCCGACGCGGCGGAGCGCCTCAGGCTCCGGGCTTCGCGGCGCGGAGGGTTTCTTCGGCGGCAACGCGGCGGGCGAGCGCGTCCGCGGCGAGCACGTCGTTCAGGTCGGCGGGTTCGCGGGCGGGGATTTTCGCCAGCGCGCTCTCGATGATTTCCGGAATCGCGAGGTAGGGGATTTTTTCGTCGAGGAAGGCGGCGACCGCGACTTCGTTCGCGGCGTTGAAGACGGCGGGAGCGACGCCGCCCGCGCGGGAACAGGCGCGCGCGAGCCGCAGACACTTGTATTTTTCGTAGTCCGGCGCGCGGAACTCGAGCGAGAGCGCCCGCGAAAAATCGAGCGACGGGCGCGTTCCCGCCGGGCGTTCCGGCCAGAAGATGCAGTGCTGAATCGGGAACGTCATCGACGGCGGCGCGAGCTGCGCGAGGATCGAGCCGTCCGTGAACTTCACCATCGAATGCACGACGCTCTGCGGATGCACGACGATGTCGATGCGCGATTCGGGAACGTCGAAAAGCCACGTCGCCTCGATGAGCTCGAGCCCTTTGTTCGCCATGCTCGAGGAATCGACGGTGACCTTCGGCCCCATGCTCCAGTTGGGATTCGTCAGCGCGTCGGCGGGCGAGACCTTCGCCATCTGCTCGAGCGTGAAGTCGCGGAAGGCGCCGCCGCTCGCGGTGAGGATGATGCGGTCCACGCGCCGCGCGGGCTCGGAGCCGATGCACTGGAAAATCGCGTTGTGCTCGCTGTCCATCGGCAGAATCTTCACGCCGCGTTCCCGCGCCGCCGCCATGACGAAGCGCCCCGCGAGCACGAGGATTTCCTTGCTCGCGACGGCGACGTCCTTGCCCGCGCGGATCGCCGCGAGCGTCGGTTTCAGCCCGAGCGTGCCGACGACGGCGGTGATCACGAGATTCGCCTCGGCGAGCGTCGCGATTTCCTCCAGCCCCTCGGCGCCGACGAAAAAGCGCGTTCCCGCGGGAAAGTCTCCGGAGGCGCGCGCTTCCGCGGCGGCGGTTTCGTCGAAGATCGCGACGTTCTTCACGCCGTATTTTTTCGCGATCGCGGCGAGTTCGCGCCAGCGCACGTTCGCGGCGACGCCGACGAGCTCGACGGCGTCGCGGTGCGCGTCGACGACTTCGAGCGTGCTTTTCCCGATGGAGCCCGTCGCGCCCAGTAGAATGATTTTTCGCATGGAGGAAGAAAGGTTATGAAGGTTATGAGGTGGTGAGTTTCCGGATTTTCGGCGGGAACGCCTCACGCCAGGCGGACCTGCCCCGTGCCGTCGATGAGGTATTTGTAGGTCGTGAGCGCCTCCAGCCCCATCGGACCGCGCGCGTGGAGCTTCTGCGTGGAAATGCCGATTTCGGCGCCGAAGCCGAACTGCCCGCCGTCGGTGAACGCCGTCGAGGCGTTCGCGTAAACGCAGGCGGCGTCCGCCTCGCGCTGGAAACGCGCGATCGCGGCGGGATCCTCGGCGACGATCGCCTCGCTGTGGCGCGAGCCGAAGCGCGCGACGTGCGCGAGCGCCTCGTCGATCGAGGCGACGACGCGGACGCTCATCTTGTAGTCCAGAAATTCGGTGCCGAAGCTCTCCGGCGTCGCGCGGCGCAGCAGGCGTTCCGGATACGTTCCCGCGAGCGCGGCGAAAGCCGTCTCGTCGGCGAAGATCTCGACGTTCTTTTCGGCGAGCTTCCCGCAGAGCTCGGGCAGATCCGCGACGCGCGCGGCGTGGACGAGCAGACAGTCCAGCGCGTTGCAGACGCCGACGCGGCGCGTCTTCGCGTTGAAGACGATTTCGCGCCCTTTCGCGACGTCGCCCGACGCGTCGAAATACGCGTGGCAGATGCCCGCGCCCGTCTCGATGACGGGAACGCGCGCGTTCTCGCGCACGAAATCGATCAGCGCACGCGAGCCGCGGGGAATCGCCAGATCGACGCGCCCGACCGCGTGCAGCAGCGCGAACGTCGCCTCGCGCGGTGTCGGCAGCAGCGCGCACGCCGCCGCGGGAACGCCGCTCCGCTCCAGCGTTTCGCGGACGATTCCGGCGAGCGCGGCGTTCGTCGCCTCCGCGTCGCGGGAGCCCTTGAGCAGGCAGACGTTCCCGCTCTTCAGGCACAGCGAAAAGACGTCGAGCGTCACGTTCGGGCGCGCTTCGTAAATTACGCCGATCACGCCGACGGGCACCGTCCATCTGCGGATGCGCAGGCCGTTCGGGCGGACGTCCTCGTAAATCACCTTGCCGAGCGGCGACGGGAGCGCGGCGACGCGGCGCATGTCTTCGGCGATCGCGGCGAGGCGTTCCCGCGTCAGCAGCAGGCGGTCGTATTTCGGATCGTCGCGCGACATGCGCGCGCAGTCCTCGGCGTTGGCGGCGAGAATCGTTTCCGCGCGCGCCTCGACGGCGTCGGCGACGGCGCGGATCGCCGCCGAGCGCGTCGCGTCGTCCGCGCACGCGATCTTCACGCACGCGGCGCGGGCTTCGTCGAAAATTTTTTCGCAGATTTCTTCGGTCGTCGGCATGGCGTTTCAGTCCAGGAAAAGGTAGTCGTAATGAACGATCTCGCGCGCTTCGGCGTGCGGATTTTCGAGCAGCGAAAGCAGCTCCGCGCCGCTGCAGAGCGCCTTGCCGTAGCCGATGACGGCGCCGTCCGCGTTCAGCACGCGCACGAGCTCGTCGCGGAAGAACTCGCCGCAGCAGCGCAGGACGTCGTCGGAACGCAGACTGCGCGGGCGCCCGGCGCGGAGCTCGGCGAGCGCGGCGTCGGAGACGACGATTTCGCGGCACGCGGGCGCGTCGGCTCCGCGCGGCGGCTTCGGCGCGGGAACGAAGCGCGTGCAGAGCGTTCCCGCGGGATCGTCGAGAAGGCGCAGCAGAATGTTCTCCGCCTTGCCGTCGGCGATGACGACGGGAATGCCCTCGGCGGCGACGCGGCGGGCGATACCGCATTTCGTCAGCATTCCGCCGCGCCCGAACTGCGACTTGCCGCGCGTCACGCAGACGGAAAGGTCGGCGTCGTCGGGACGGATTTCGCGGATCACGCGCGAGCCCGGCGCCGCGGGATCGCCGTCGAAGATGCCGGCGACGTTCGAGAGAATGACGAGCATGTCGGACTCCGTCATCCGCGCGACGAGGCCGGAAAGCTCGTCGTTGTCCGTGAACATCAGCTCGGTGACGGAGATCGTGTCGTTCTCGTTCACGACGGGCACGACGCCGTTGGCGAGCATCACTTCCATGCAGCGCTTCTGGTTGTCGTAGTGCGAGCGCGTCGCGAAAAATTCCTTCGTCGTGAGCACCTGCCCGCAGGCGCTGCCGTTCCCGCGGAAGAAGTCGAAATAGCGGTTCATCAGCTTCGCCTGGCCGACGGCGGAAAAGAGCTGGCGCGCGGAGACCGCGTCCAGCGAATCCGCGGGAACGCTCAGCTCGCTGCGCCCCGACGCGACCGCGCCGGAGGAGACGACGACGACCTGCACGCCGCGCCGGTTCAGCGCGACGACCTGATCGACGAGCGCGGACATGCGCGTGACGTCGAGCGTGCCGTCGGCGCGCGCGAGCACGTTGGAACCGATTTTTACCGTGATGCGTTTCATGCTGAAAGAGCCTGGATTCCTGTTTTCGGTGTTCTCTTGTCACCTGTCACTTGCTTTTCCCGCCGCGGCGCGCAGACCGGCGACGACCGCGTTCGTGAAGCCCGCCGCCTCCATCGCGTTGAGCCCGCGGATGGTCACGCCGCCGGGCGTCGTCACGCGGTCGATTTCCGCTTCGGGGTGCGCCCCGCTCCGCTCCAGCACGGCGACGGCGCCGCGCAGCGTGCGCAGCACGATTTCGCGCGCCTCGTCCGGATAAAAGCCGAGCTCGACGCCCCCCTCGCACGCCGCGCGGACGTAGCGCATCGCGAAGGCGATTCCGCACGACGCGAGCGCGGCGGCGGCCGCCATCTTCGCTTCGGGAACGACGCGCGTCTCGCCGAGCGCGTCCAGGATTCCGCGGAGCTCGGCGAGGCGTTCCCGCGGCGCGTCCTCCGCCGCCGAGACGAACGTCGCGCTTTCGCCGCAGACGGCGGCGGTGTTGGGCATGACGCGGAAAACCGCGCGGCGGCGCGTCGGATCGTCTCCGTCGAGCGCCCGTTCGAGCTCGCCGAGCGAAACCCCGGCGGCGACGCTCGCGACGGCGGCTCCCGCGGGAAGCGCGTCGCGGATTTCGCGGCAGACGGATTCGACGAGCCACGGCTTCACGCAGAGAAAGACCCAATCCGCGTCGGCGACGGCGGCGGCGTTGTCGAGCGAGACGCCGACGCCGGGCACGTCGCGCGCGAGCGCGTCGAGCGTCGAGCGCGTCCGCGCGGTGCAGGTGATTTGCGCGGCGGGAACGATTCCCTTTCCGGCGAGGCCGCGGGCGATCGCTCCGCCCATGTTTCCGCTTCCGATGACGGCGATTTTCATAACGCCGCGAGGCTACCACTTCGCCCGCCTCCCCGCAAGAACTTCGCTCCGCGCGCGCCGGGCGAGAAGCGCGTTCCCGCCTCGGTCTAAATCACGTTCAGCATCGGGGCGCGGCGGCCGGGGCGCGGGAACTGCAGCGTCACGAGCGTGCCTTCGCCCGGCGTGCTGTCGATGCCGACCTGCCCGCCGTGTTCCCGCATGATGCGCATCACGATCATCATGCCGAGCCCGTGCCCGCCCTTCTTCGTCGTGAAGAACGGCTCGTAGATCCGCGAAATCGCGTCGCGCTCGATGCCGCAGCCCGTGTCGCGCACGCGCAGATAGACGAACGCGTCGTCGCAGTCCGCCGCGAGGTCGAGCGAGCCGCCGTCCTGCATCGCCTCCATCGCGTTCTTCGTCACGTTGAAGATCAGCTGCCGCAGCTGCGACTCGTCGCCGAGCACAACCGGAAGCTCCTTGCCCTGGCGCACCGAACAGCGGATGTTCCGGTTCTCCAGCTCCGCCTTCTGCACCGCGAGCACGTCGAAGACGATTTCCATGAGATTCGTCTTCGCGAGCATCGGTTTCTGCGGGCGGATCGCGCCGAGAAAATTCTTCAGAATCTCGTCGAGGCGCCCGATTTCCTCGAGGCAGACGCCGACGGAGTTTTTGAGCGCCTTCGTCTTCTCCGCGGGAACGTCAAGCTTCGCGAGCTTGCGCTTCATCAGCTCCAAATGGATCTTCATCGAGTTCAGCGGGTTGCCGATTTCGTGCGCGACGCTCGCCGCGAGCGTGAAGACCGAATTGATCCGCTCGCTCTCGAGCATCGCCTCCGTGTTCTCGCGCTCGTCCGTGACGTCGCGCACGATCACGCCGAAGCGCGCCGCGTCCCCGCCGAGCATCAGCCGGGAAATCTGCAGGCGCACCCAGCGGTGCTCGGGATAAAAGATCTCGACGTCGCGGGCGACGTTCGGCGCGGGACCGTCCTCGCGCAGAAAATCGAGCGAGCGCCCCAGGTCCGGCACGAGCTTCCACAGCACGGCGGTGCCGACGTCCTTCGGGTTCAGCCCGATGATCGCTGCGCCCGCGCGGTTCGCGTAATCGACCGTTCCCGCCGCGTCGATGACCAGAATGCCTTCCTCGACCGTGTCGAAGACCGTCTCGAGCAGCGAGCGTTCGCGCGCGAGCCGCTGCACGAGAATCGTCAGATTCGTGGAATCCAAATCGTCAAGGCGTCCCAGAATCCGCTCGATGGAGGACGAGCGGCGGGACGCGCCGTTCTGTTTTTCTGAAATCATGCTGAAGACGGGGTTTGCTTCAATCGTGCCGACTCGCGCCGTTCCCGCAAACTTTTTTTGACGCGAGTCGGCGAAGGAAAGGTGATGAGGTGATGAAGTTATGGAGGTTGATTGCATTTCGCTTCGCGAAGAAGATTTTTGAAATCCTTTCGGCGAAACCGAGCGCAAAGAACCTTCATAACCTCATAACCTCCATAACCTTCATAAGCCCATCACCTTCCTCGCGAAGCGCGTTCTTTGCGTTTGAACTTCGGGACGCGGGGAAATACGCTCGGCGCCATGAAACTTCGCAGTGATTTTCCCGAAAACATCCGCAACGTCTTCTTCGACTTCGGCGGCGTGATCATGGACGTCGAGCTTTCCCGCACGGTGGAGGCCTTCCGCGCGATGGGCGTGACGCGCCTGAGCGTCGAGGAAACCCAGGTCGGCGCGGGAACGTTCTTCGAAGACCACGAGCGCGGCACGCTCTCGAGCGACGCGTTTCTCGCCAGGCTGCGGGAACGCATCCCCGGCGGCGACGCGATGCCCGCGGAAGAGATCTGGCGCGCGTGGAACCTGCTGCTCGGAGAATTCCTGCCCGAGCGCGTCGCCCTGCTGCGGACGCTCGCGCGGGAACGCCGCTACCGCATCTTCGTGCTCAGCAACACGAACCCGCCGCACCGCGCGCGCTTCCGCGAAATCTTCCGCGAGACCTGCGGCAGCGAATTCGACGCGCTCTTCGAAAAGACCTTCTACTCCGACGAATTGCTCGCCGTGAAGCCCGAGCCGGAGATTTACGACCGCGCGGCGGCGCTCGCCGGCGTCGTTCCTGCGGAGACGCTCTTCATCGACGACAACCCGAAAAACGTCGCCGGAGCCCGCGCGCGCGGCTGGAACGCCTACCACCTGCGCGTCGGCGAAGAAAGCATCCTCGACCTCTTCGTCGAATGAACAGCCGCGACGGAGGACGACGCGCCGTGTTTTCTTCGCGCTTCAATTTCCCGATGACGCCCAACCGCTGGACGCGCGCGCTGCGCGAGGCCCGGGCGGAAGGCCGCGCCCTGCTCGACCTCGCGGTCTCCAACCCGACCGCCGCCGGGCTTTCGTGGGACGCGGGAACGCTCGCCGCCGCGCTCGCCGCGCCCGAAATCGCGCGCTACGACCCGAACCCGCGCGGAAGCCCCGCCGCCCGCGAGGCCGTCGCCGCGTTTTACGCCGAGACGCACGGCGCGCGCGTCGATCCCGCGGAAATCCATCTCACGGCGAGCACGAGCGAAGCCTACGCCTGGCTGCTGAAGCTGCTCTGCGAGCCCGGCGACGCCGTCGCGATGCCCGTGCCGTCGTACCCGCTCATCCCGTTTCTGTGCCGTATGGAAAATACGGATACGCGCGAATACGCGCTCGTCCGGGACGACGCGCGGGAACGCTGGACGCCGGATTTCGACTCGCTCGCGCGCGCCGCGGACGACCCGCGCGTGAAGGCGATCTTCTGCGTGAACCCGAACAACCCGACCGGCTCCGTGTTCTCCGCGGAAGAACGCGCGCGCCTCGAAGCCTTCGCGCGGGAACGCGGCCTGCCGCTCGTCGTCGACGAAGTCTTTCTCGAATACATGCGCGACGGCGCGGCGGCGGAAAGCTTCGCGACGGCGGAAGGCGGCTCGGTCTTCGTCCTCGGCGGACTTTCCAAGACGGCGGCGCTCCCGCAGATCAAGGCGGGCTGGATCCTCACGCGCGGCGACGCGGATTTCCGCCGCGAAGCGACGACGCGCCTCGACTTCGTCGCCGACACGTTTCTTTCCGTGAGCACGCCAGCGCAGGCGGCGCTCCCGGCGCTGCTGCGCGACGCGCCCGCCGTGCGGGAACGCGTCCGCGCGCGTCTCGACGCGAACGAGGCGCGGCTCGCCGCGTGGTGCGCGCGTTCCCGCGACCTGAAGCTGCTGCGCCGTGAAGGCGGCTGGTACGGCGTCGTGCGGCTGCCGCGAGGCGTCGAAGAGGAATCGCTCGCGACGGATCTGCTGCGCCGCGAAGGCGTCGTCGCGCACCCGGGCTATTTCTACGATCTGGAATGCGCGCCCGCGCCGCACCTGGTGTTTTCGCTGCTCGCGCCGGAAGCGGCTTTCGACGCGGCGTTCCCGCGCCTCGACGCCGCCCTGCTCCGCAACTGAACGCGCTCCCGACGATCACTTTTTTTTTGCCTCGCGCGGGCGCGTGCTGTTTCATTTTCGGCATGAGCTCACCTTTCCTCATCATCGCCGTGGACGGCGGCGCCGCGTCCGGAAAATCCTCGACGTCGCGCGCGCTCGCGGCGCGCTTCAACCTGCTCCACGTGGACACGGGAGCGCACTACCGCACGATCGCGCTTTCGCTGCTGGAAAACGGCGTGACGTCGCCCGAAGCCTTCGCCGCCGCGGGAGACGGCGTGCTCGCCGCGCTGAAGACGGGCACGCGGATCGACGGCAACGAGGCGCAGATGAGCATCGGCGGGCGCGTTCCCGCGAGCGCGGAAATCCGCAACGACGCCGTGAACGCGGTCGTGTCCAAATTCGCCGCGATCCCCGCCGTGCGCCGTTTTCTTTTCGACTACCAGCGCGCGCAGGCGGACGTCGCGCGGGAACACGGATTCGCCGGGCTCATCATGGACGGCCGCGACATCGGCTCCGTCATTTTCCCCGACGCGGATCTGCGCGTTTTCCTGACGGCGGACGCCGCCGCGCGGGAACGCCGCCGCGCCGCCGAAGGCATCGCCGACTCGATCGCCGAGCGCGACCGCCTCGATTCCGCGCGCAAGACGGCGCCGCTCGCCTGCCCCGAAGGCGCGACGCTGATCGACAGCACCTTCCTGAATCTGGAGCAGGTCGTCGAAAAGATCTCCGCGATGATCCTCGAAAAAATCCGCGCCGAGGTCTGAACTCTCTCACCCGAAAAATCCCCCGAAAACCATGAAAGAGCTTTTCACCGACAAACTCGTTTACTCGCTGATTTACTATTCCGCCCGCGCGTTCATGAACACGTTCGGCCGGCTCGACATCTACGGCGAAGAAAACATCCCCGAAGGCGGCTGCCTCTTCGCGGGCAACCACATGAGCTTCATCGATCCGCCGCTGATCGGCTGCTGCATTCCGCACGAGATGTTCTTTCTCGCGCGCAAGACGCTGAACGACAATCCCGTGCTCGCGCGCGTGCTGCCCCACTGCAACGTGATTCCCGTGGACCGCGACGGCGGCTCGGACGTCGCGGCGTTCAAAAAGATGTTCCGCGTGCTGCGCGAAGGCCACGCGATTCTGGTGTTCCCGGAAGGCACGCGCAGCAAGGACGGCAAGCTCGGCAAGGCGCAGGGCGGCGCGGGGCTGATCGCGTGCAAGGCGCGCGTTCCCGTCGTGCCGGTGCGGCTTTTCGGCACGAATCAGGTGCTGCAGCGCGGAACGTTTCTGCCGAAGCGCGCGAACCTGACGGTCTGCTTCGGCAAGCCGATGTCGCCGGAGGAATTCGATCCCGGCAAGGACTGTCCCGACCGTTTCCGCGAGGCTTCCCGCCGCGTCATGGCGCGCATCGCCGCCATGAAGGAACCCGCCCCCTCGAAATACTGAGCCGCGGCGGGAACGCCCGGCGCCTCAGCGCGTGATTCTGAAGCCGAGCGCGAGGATGAGGCGGATCGTCTCCAGCGCCGTGTTGCGGTCGAAGTCTTTTTCGTCCTCGGAAAGCTCTTCGTAGGGAATCAGGCACGGATGGAGCTTCCGCGCGTCGTCGCGCGTTTCGCCCCAGCGCCAGCCCTGTTCGAGACGCGTCCGCGCCCAGACTTCGTGCGTGTTCTTCGAGAGCATTTCGGCGAGCTCGGCGAGTTCGCGCGGAATTTCGACCGCGCTCGTGTCCGCCGGCGCGGGAACGTATTCATTTTTCGGATTCATTCTTCCTCCTCCGGAATTCTGATGAATTCGTAGCCTTCGTCCTTGAGCAGGACGGGAGCGTTCACGATCGGCGCGATGTCCTTCCTCAAGACGGCGAACGGGAGCGCGCTCGTCTTTCGAATGCAGTTGTGGAGACGATAGAGCTTGTCCTGCACCGTGTCGCCGCTTTCGTCGTCGGGGAAGGGCTTGTCCCAGAAGCGCGTTCCCGAGAGCGTGCGTTCGGCGAGCCAGCGCCGGTGCTCCATGTCGGCGATCCGGGATTCCGCTTCTCCGGCGAAGGAAGGAAGCGCCGCGTCCCCGCCCGCGGAATTTTTCTGCCGCTTCCGCGCGAAGAATCCCAGCATGCGCAGGTAAATTCTGTAGGAATCCACCTGAAAGCGGTTGCTCCAGCGCTTGTATTCTTCCAGTTTCAGCCACGACGCGTGCATTCCCTCCTTCAGCTCCTTTTTTTCGTCTTGAGAAAGGTTCACGAGATCCTGCCATTTGCCGTAAAGGGCGTTCACGAGCTTGGGCATGTCGTCCCGGATGAATTCCGATTCGAATTCCGGATTGGCGTAGCCGAAGCGGCGGACGTATTTGTAGCGGTCGCCGTCGCGGTCGAGCTTGCGGGAAATTTCGCTGCGCCGCGCCTGGCGGATCAGCACGGTGTTCCCGCCCGGCTTCATGCTCCGATGCTTCGCGTCGTCGTCGCGGTGCTCGAAGACGACGTCCGGCAGGCTGAGCCCCGCGGCGAGCGCGGCGTCGTCGCTTTCGAAACAGATCGCGACGGTGAGCAGGCAATGCCGTTCCCGCGCGCTCGCCGAAATCAGCTCGCGGACTTCGGGAGACTCCACCGCCGCGCAGACGAAATCGACGTCCACGTCGTAGATCTGCGCGAGATTCGGATAATTCGCTTCGAAGAAAAGCTTGCGCGCGGGATCGCAGTCGACGACGGTGACGCGCGTCTTCGGGCCGCCGGCGTTCTCGTCGAAGTTCGCGTAATGGCAGATGCGGAGCGCCTCGAGCACGAGCGCGAGCCCCATCTGATTCAGTCCGACGACGACGAGGTGCACGTGATGCGGGTCGTCCGCCGCGCGGATCGCCAGATAGTCCAGATCGCGGTAATGATACGCGCCGCCGTCGCGCTGTCCGAAAAATCCCCACAGCCGCCGCGCCCAGGTTTCGTAGAAATTGAAGATGCGCGGCGCGACGTGAAGGAAGACGTCGCCGCGGTCGCCGCGGTCGAAGTTGTCCAGTTTCTGAATCGCGCTGTAGGTGGAGACGCTGCAGATCTGCACGTTCACGGGAATGCGTTTCACGGAAGCGCACGCGTTCCCGCGGCGCCTGCCGACGATGTCGTCGAGGAGGCGCATCGCGGACATGTTGCGCACGTCGCGCCCGGAAAGGTCGTCCGCGTCGCCGAGCACGAAAATCTCCCGCGCGTTCCACGGCGCGACGTCGTCGAGACATTCCGGAGAAGCCAAGTCGCCGTAGTAGAAGACGATTCCGCGTCGGTTTTTCCCCTCGCCCTCGAGTTCGGAAAGTAGGCGTTCCCGCGCGCTCTCGACGTCCGAGTGCGTCATGATGACGACGTATTCGCCCGCGTAGGCGCCGAACTCTCCTTTGAAGATCGCGCGGATCAGCGCCTCCGTCTCCTCGCCGTTGCCGATGATGACGAAGTGATCCCGGAAGAAGCCGCGGCGATAGCGGAAGAGCCCGCGCGTCCGCTCGTCGCTGATGCTCAGAAACAGGTTCGTGACCGCGGAAATGAAGACGCCGCCGAAGAAGACCAGTCCCGCCAGACGCACGAAAAACGCGGCGGCGAAAAGCCGCGAGGACGAGCCGTAGCGATCTTCGCCGAGGTCGGGAATCCAGTCCGTCCCCGACGTGAATTCGCCCCAGCATTCCGCGAGATGCTTCCAGCCGACGGCGCCGCCGACCAGACAATACAGCGCGAACAGCGCCGCGAAAATCAGCACGGCCCAGCCCGCGAGCTTCAGCACGGTCCGCCAATACCGCCCCGTCGTCAGCACGGAAAGCGGAAACGCGCAGGCGCGGAGAATTTTTGAAAACGCACTTTTCGGAGAAATCATGGGAAGATTAAAACTATAATAAGTAGTTTAACTATGAAACGCGCCGCGCAAACTTTTGGCAAGCGCGGAAAGCGGATAGTGGATAACGGATAACGGATAATTGATAATGAATAGTTGATAGTGAATAATGGATACGTGATGCGGGTTTGCGGCGTCCGCGGGAACGCGAAAAATCTCCCGCGGAACTCGCGGATCGCCGCAGATTTTTGATGAAGGGCAAGCGTCCCGGTCGCCCCGCGATCACTCTTTCGCAAATTTTCCGACGGGAACGCGCGGGCGCAAAAAAACGCGGGAACGCCGCAAAGCGTTCCCGCGTCTTTCGAATGCGGAATCGTCGAGATTACGCGCCGACGACGTTGCAGACCTTCTCGTCCGCGTTGTAGCGGAGCTCGACGGCTTCGCCGGTCGTCAGATTCGTCGCCTTGACGGAACCGTCCGCCTGCTTCGCGAGCAGGTATTCCGTGCCGTCCGCGTCGGAAATCGTCGTTTCGGCGAGGAGCGGGTTTTCGCCCGTCCAGAACTGAATCGAGTTGAAGATGATGACGTCAAGGAAGCCGCCGATGCCGTAGCAGATGCCGCCCGGGATGATGAAGAGGATTTCGTTCACCCACTTGTTCTGGGAGATTTCCCCGGTGTTGTACTTGTAGACCGTCTTGACGCACGCGAAGGTGCCGGACGTCTTGTTGGAATCACCGAGGCAGCCCGAAAGAACGAGCGCGGAAGCGATGGCCGTGGCGATGATGGCAATTTTCTTTTTCATGTTTTTTGTTTTTATAGGTTTATTGTTTCAGTTAACGAAAAAAATGCTTCAGATCAGCGGGTAGCCCGTGAACGGCGAGGGCTCGCCCTTGTTGCGGCGGCGGATGGATTCGAGATACTCGTCGCGGAACTTCGCGATGCCGCCCTGCACCGGCCAGGCTTCGCCTTCGCCGTGCGCGCAGATCGTGCGCCCGCAGATGGTGTCCGCCACGTCCTTGAGCGTGTCGATGTCCTCGGGCGCGCCGTTCCCGTCGCAGATGCGCTTGGTGATGCGCGCCATCCACATCGAGCCTTCGCGGCAGGGCGTGCACTGGCCGCAGGATTCGTGCTTGTAGAACGCGTTGAGGTTCGCGAGCGCCTGGATCATCTCGACGGAATCGTCGAACACGATCATGCCGCCCGTGCCGATGGAGGAGCCGCACGCCATGAGGCTCGCGGCGTCGAGCGGAACGTCTTCGAGCGAGACTTCCTTCTCGTTGCCGGCGGCGTCCTTGATCTTGTATTTTTCGTCGAAGCGCAACGGCTTCATCGACGAGCCGCCGGGAATAATCGCCTTGAACCTGCGCCCCGGAAGCGGGCCGCCGCACATGTCGTTGAGCAGTTCGCCGACCGTGACCGTTCCCGTGGCGATTTCGAAGACGCCCGGCTTCGCGACGAGCCCGGAAACGTTCATGATGCGCGTTCCCGCGTCGCCCTTCACGCCGATCTTCGCGTAGTTTTCGCCGCCCATGTCGATCGCGTTCAGACACTGGCAGACGGTCTCGACGTTGTTCACGACCGTCGGGCAGTTGTAAAGGCCGAGCACCGCCGGGAAGTAAGGCGGCTTGATGCGCGGCTGGCCGCGCTTGCCTTCGAGCGCTTCGAGCAGACCCGTCTCCTCGCCGCAGACGTACGCGCCCGCGCCGCGGTGCACGACGATTTCAAGCGAGAAGCCACTGCCGAGAATGTTCTCGCCGACGAGATTCTTCGCGCGCGCCTCCTCGATCGCCTTTTCGAGAATCTTCGCGCCGTGCTGAAATTCGCCGCGGATGAAGATGAACGCCTGCTTCGCCTGCGTCGCGTAGGAGCAGAGCACGATGCCCTCGATGAGCTGGTGCGGGTCGTAGTAGATGACCCAGCGGTCCTTGTGCGTGCCGGGCTCGGATTCGTCCGCGTTGACGACGAAATAGATCGGCTTGCCGGACTTGCGGTCGAGGAATTTCCACTTCATGCCCGCAGGGAAGCCCGCGCCGCCGCGGCCCTTGATGCCCGCCTTTTCGACCTCGGCGCAGAGCGCGGCGGGATCGCCCGCCTTCATCGCCTTCTTCAGCGTCTCGTAGCCGCCGTTTCTGATGTAGCAGTCGATGTCGGTCGTGTAGCCCGGCGTCCCGATGCGTTTGTAAATGATGCGTGTTTCTTTTGCGTGAGGCATGAGAAATGAAATTTTGCGCGCATGCTAACACCTTCCCGCGAATTTGGGAAGCGGAAAGAGCGCCGCGCGAGGCGCGCTTCGCGCGGAAGGCGGAAGGTGATGAAGTGATGGAGTTATGGAGTTATGAAGTTATGAAGTTGATTGCGCTCGGCTTCGCCGAAAGGATTTCCGAAAAACTCTTTCGCGCAGCGAAACGCAAAGAACCTTCATAACTCCATCACTTCGTTACCTCCAGCGGCGGGAACGCTTCAAAAAAATCTTCAATGCGCGGAGGGTTTTCTTTATGATGGGACGATAAATTGAACAGCATGAACGAACATCCTTTTCTCTCTTACGAAACAGTCCGCGACATCGCGAAGCGCTTCGGCACGCCGATTTACGTTTACGACGAAAATTCGCTGCGGCGCAACGCGGAGGCGTGCCTCGCGTTCCCGAACGCGTTCGGGCTCACGGTCCGTTTCGCGATGAAGGCCTGCCCGACCGCCGCCGTGCTCCGGCTCTTCGATTCGATGGGGCTGCATTTCGACGCCTCTTCGATTTATGAAGTGCGCCGCGCGATGCGCGCCGGAATCGCGCCGGAAAAGATTTCGCTCTCGACGCAGGAGCTGCCGGAGGATTTCGCCGACGAGATTAAGGCGGGCATCCGCTTCAACGCGTGTTCGCTCGACCAGCTCGACCGTTACGGCAAGGCGTTTCCGGGCACGCGCGTCGGCGTGCGCTTCAATCCGGGCATCGGCTCGGGCGCGACGGGCAAGACGAACGTCGGCGGCCCGGATTCCTCTTTCGGCGTCTGGCACGAATACGCGGACGCGGTGAAATGCATTCTGGGCAAGCACGGGCTGACGCTGGAGCGCATCCACACGCACATCGGTTCGGGCAGCGATCCCGCCGTGTGGCAGCGCGCCGCGATTTCCTCGCTCGACATGGTGCGGCGCTTCCCGACCGTGGAGACGCTGGACTTCGGCGGCGGCTACAAGGTCGCGCGCGTTCCCGGCGAAAAGACGACCGACCTGCAGGCGTGCGGCGCTCCCGTGCGCGACGCGATCGCGAAGCTCGCCGAAGAGACCGGCCGCCGGCTCCATTTCGAGATCGAGCCGGGCACGTATCTCGTCGCGAACGCGGGCTCGATCGTCGCGCGCGTGCAGGACGTGACGGACACGGGCAAGTTCGGCCGCAGCTTCATCAAGCTCGACATGGGCATGACCGACCTGCTCCGCCCGAGCCTTTACGGCGCGCAGCATCCGACGATGCTCGTGCCGAGTCTGCTGCGCCCGAACACGCCGCCGCGCCCGGTCGTGAACTACGTGCTCGTGGGGCACTGCTGCGAGTCCGGCGACCTCGTCTCGTGCGCGCCCGGCGAGCCGGAAAAGCTCGCGACGCGCGCGTTTCATCAGGTGGAGATCGGCGATCTGTGCGTCATCGGCGGCGCGGGAGCGTACTGCGCGGGCATGTCCGCGAAGAACTACAACAGCTTCCCCGAAGCGGCGGAAGTCCTGATCGGCGCCGACGGGAACGCGCGGCTGATCCGCCGCCGCCAGACGCTCGACCAGATCGTGCAGAACGAAATTTTCTGAACCGGCGCGGGAACGCCATTCGCTCATGGATCCTTCCGAAATCAATCTGCGCACGCATCACACGCTCGCCTGCATCTGGGACTTCGACAAGACGCTAACGCCCGGCTACATGCAGGTGCCGCTGTTCGAGGAATACGGCATCGACGAGACGAAATTCTGGATCGAGGTGAACCGTCTGCCGGAGCTCTACGCGCGGCGCGGCATCCACGTCTCCAAGGACACGGTCTATCTGAACCACCTGCTCAGCTACGTCAAAAACGGGCCGCTGCGCGGGCTCACGAACAAGAAGCTCCGCGAGCTCGGCGCGCGCATCCCGCTCTGCCCCGGCGTTCCCGAGGTGTTCGGCAAGCTCCGCGACTACGCGAAGAAGCTCGGCGAAGAGCGCAGTCTCGACATCGATCTCGAGCACTACATCGTGAGCACCGGCCTCGCGGAGATGATCCGCGGGAGCGCCGTCGCGCCGCACGTGGACGGCATTTACGGCTGCGAGTTCATCGAACAGCCGCTCCCGCCGCACTACACGGAGCAGGACGAACTCGCGCTCGAACTGCCGTCGGAGATTTCCCAGATCGGCGTCATGGTGGACAACACGATCAAGACGCGCTTCATTTTCGAAATCAACAAGGGCTCGAACAAGAATCCCGAAATCGACGTGAACGCCGTCGTGCGCCCGCAGGACCGCCGCGTGCCGTTCGAAAACATGGTGTACGTCGCGGACGGCCCGAGCGACGTTCCCGTGTTCTCCGTCGTGCGCAAGGGCGGCGGCTTCGCCTACGCGGTGTACTCGCGCGAGTCCCGCGCCGAGCGCCGCCAGAACGACACGCTGCAGGAATGCAAGCGCGTGAACGGCTACGGCCCGAACGACTACCGCGACACGGACTTCACGTTCGACTGGCTCTGCATGCGCCTCGAAGACATGGTGAACCGCATCCGCAAGGAGCGCGACTACGCGCTGCAGTCGCAGATCGCCCAGCCGCCGCGCCACCTGCACGCGGGCGCGCTCGCCGGAAGCGCCTCCGCGCGCCCGCAGACCGATCCCGAACCGCCCCCGCCGCAACAACCGTCGCTTTTCTGAAAAAAATGCCCGCTCCCAAAAAACGCCCGCGTTCCCGCAACGGCCGCGACGCGGACAACGGCAGGCGCCCGCCCGCGGACGCCGCCGCCGTCTCCGCGCCCAAAGGCGGCCTCGCCGCCGAGCCGCGCCCGGCGCTCTTTCTCGTCTTTCTTCTGCTGGGCGCGTTCACGCTCACGGCTCTGGCGTCGTTCTCGCCCCGACAGGAATTTTTCTTCAGCGAAAGCCTGCTCGACGGCTTCGTGCTCGAAAGCCCGCTCACGGACGGCAATCTGTGCGGCAAGCTCGGCGCGACCTTCGCCGTGCTCGCCTTCAACTTCTTCGGCGTCGGCGCGTTCATGCTGCCGTTCTTCGCGTTTCTCATCGCGTTCTGGATGCTGCGTTCCCGCGCGGACGCCTCGATGTACTGGAAGTGCACGCTGATGTTCTTCCTGCTCGCCTCGGGAACGCTGCTGCTGACGCTTTTCTTCGACGAGACGACGCGCTTCGCCGTCATGCCCGAGGGCGTCGGCGGCGGCTTCGGCAGGCTGCTTTTCGGCGATCTCTGCCGCCCGCTCCTCGGCGTCGCGGGAACGGCGTGCCTCGGCGCGGTCGTTTACCTGCTCTGCCTGACGTCGCTGCTCGTCGCGCCGCCGCAGCGCATTCTCGCGAAGCTCACGGACGCCGTCGCCGCCGCGCTGAGCCGCCGCCGCGAACGCGCGCGCGCGCTCCGCGAAGAGCGCCGCCGCCTGATCGAGGCGCGCCGCCGCAACGCGCTCGCGCTCCGCGAACAGCTGCGCGAGGCGCAGATCGAAGCCAGCAGCGCCGTGCCCATGCGCGCGGGCGCGCCCGTCGCCGTGCTTCCCGAAAAATCTTCCGGCGACGACGACGAAATCGATTTTTCCGACGTTCCCGTCCGCGAAAACGCCGTGCCCGAATGCGCCGCGGGAATGCCCGAAAGCGCTCCCGAACCCGAAGCGCCCGCGGAGGCGGACGCCGCCGCGCCGGAAACTTCCGACGCCGCCGACGACGAAGAAGAGGAACGCGTTCCCGAGCCGGAAAAAATCCTCGGCACGCTGCGCCCGTTCCCGCGCGAAGAGGCGGAGGCGCCCGCGCCCGTTCCCGCCGACGAAACCGAAGCCGCCTCTCCCGAGGAAACGCCGACGCCGCGCGAAGACACCGTTCCCGTGGAGACGGAGCCGCCCGCGCGCGCCGCGAAGGACGCGCCCGCGGAATTCCGCGTCATCGAGGACGACGCGATCGAGCGCGCCGAGCTCGCCGACGAGCCGCAGCGCCGCGGCGCATACAGGTTCCCGCCGATGGAGCTGCTCAAGGCGCCGCCGGAGGAAAAGATTTCCGAAGCCAGCCACGAGGAGTTCCGCGAACGCGGCGAGCAGATCGTCTCCGCGCTCGCGAAGTTCAAGATCTCGTCGGAGCTCACCACCGTCCAGGTCGGCCCGACGATCACGCGCTACGAAATCACGCCGCAGGACGACGTCCGCGTTGAAAAGATCCTCAGCCTGCAGAACAACATCGCGATGAGGCTGAAGGTGCAGAGCGCGCGCCTCGCGCTCGTTCCCGAGCACGGCACAGTCGGCATCGAGGTGCCGAACCGCAAGCCGAAGCCCGTCTTCATCCGCGAAATCCTCGAATCCAGGGCGTGGCACGAAAACGAGATGGAAATCCCGATCGTGCTCGGCAAGGACGTCACCGGCAAGCCCGTGCTGATGGACCTGGCGAAGATGCCGCACGGGCTCATCGCGGGCTCCACGGGCTCGGGCAAATCCGTCTGCATCAACGGCATCGTCACCTCGATTCTTTATTCCGCGACGCCGGAGGACGTGCGCCTCGTCATGGTGGACCCGAAGGCGGTCGAGCTGCAGATGTACAACAAGGTGCCGCACATGCTCATTCCCGTCATCACCGACGCGAAGAAGGTGGCCGGCGCGCTCAAGTGGCTCATCAACGAAATGGAGCGCCGCTACCAGCTGCTGAAGGCCGCGAACGTCCGCAACATCGTCGGGTTCAACGCCAAGCTCATCAAGGACCGCGAAGAGGCCGCCGCCGCGCGGGAACGCGCCGCTGCGATCGAAAAGGAACTTTCCGCCGAAGAGCGCGCCGCGATCGCCGAAGGCGCGGAAACGCGCGAGGAGCTCTCCGTCCCGCGCGAAGAAGGCGTGCTCGACGAACTCGCCGCCAAGCGGAAAATGTCCTACATCGTCTGCATCATAGACGAGTTCGCAGATCTCATGCAGGTCGTCGGGCCCGAAATCGACTCCGCCATCCAGCGCCTCACGGCGAAGGCGCGCGCGGCGGGAATTCATCTCATTCTCGCGACGCAGCGGCCGGACGCGAAGGTCGTCACCGGCGTCATCAAGGCGAACCTGCCCGTGCGCGTCGCGTTCAAGGTCACGTCCGCGGTGAACAGCAAGATCATCCTCGACGAAGTCGGCGCGGAATCGCTCATCGGCAAGGGCGACATGCTCATCCTCCCGCCGGGAACGTCCGTCCTGAGCCGCGCGCAGGGCTCCTTCGTCTCCGAAAACGAAATCGACGCCATCGTCAATTATCTGTACGACGAGAACGGCGCGCCCCTATACGCGCAGGACGTGCAGGAGGCCATCGACCGCGCCGCCGAAGAGGCGGAGGCGGAAAAGAACGGCGGCAAGGGCGCCGACGAGGACGACGTGGACATCAACGACGACGAGGCGCTCGCCGACAAGGCGTGGGAGATCATCCGCACGACCAAGCGTGCGTCCACGTCGTGGCTGCAGACGAAGCTGCGCATCGGCTACGGCAGAGCCACACGCGTCATGGACGTCCTCGAGGAGCGCGGCTGGATCGGCCCGCCGCAGACCGGCTCGAAGACGCGAGACATCCTCCGCGACGACTGATCCGCCGCCGGAGCGGAAAAGACGGGGCGCGGCGTTTTCGTCGCGCCCCGCTTCGCGTTCCCGCGGAGCGCGCTAACGCAAATCTAACAATTCCCGAATCGCTTCCGAATCTTTTCCGCGCATAATCGCGGAAGAAAGAATTTGTTATGGCGACGAAAATCCTCATCGTTGAAGACGACGAAGCGATCCGCGACGTGATCCGCTTCACGCTGGAAAACAACGGCTACAAGAACGTGCTGACCGCCGGCGACGGCGAGGCGGGGCTCGCGCTCGCGCGGCGGGAACTGCCCTCGCTCGTGCTTCTGGACCTGATGATGCCGAAGCAGGACGGGCTGAGCGTGTGCCGCGAGCTGAAGCGGGACGAGGCGACGCGCGGCATTCCCGTGATCATGCTCACCGCCAAGGGCGAGGAAAGCGACATCGTGCTCGGGCTCGAGATGGGCGCGAACGACTACGTCACCAAGCCCTTCAGCAACAAGGTGCTCGTCGCGCGCGTCCGCGCCCAGCTGCGCCTGGGATTCGAGACGGATCACAGCGGCGAAATCCGCTGCGACGCGCTCGTGATGAACACGCTGGAGCACACGGCGAAGCTCGACGGAAAGCCGCTCGAGCTCACGTTCACGGAATACGGCATTCTGCAGCTGCTCGCGAAGCGTCCGGGGCGCGTCTTCACGCGCGACCAGATCGTCTCCAAGGTGAAGGGCGACGACTACCCCGTGACCGACCGCGCGATCGACGTGCAGATCGTCGGGCTGCGGCGGAAGCTCGGCGCCTGGGGCGCGAACATCGAGACCGTGCGCGGCGTCGGCTACCGCATGAAGCACCGCGAGCTCTGAGCGCGCGGCGCGGGAACGCATTTTTTCGAAACAAAGAAAACGGAGATTTCCGGCATGAAGAATCGGGACAAAATTCTTTTCGCCGTGCCGCTGCTCGCGGCGTTCGGAGTCGCGGCGCTCGCGTGCGCGCTTTTCTGGCACACGTCCGAGTTCGAGCAGGCGTATCTGCGCGAGGCGCAGAGCGAGCTGCTCGACGGCGAATCGCGGCTCGCGGAAGCCGCCGTCCGCCCGGCGCTGGAACGCGGCGACGTGCGCGCCGCCGTCGAGTTCTGCGACGGCTTCAGGGAGGCGAAGACGCGCCTCACGCTCGTGAACGCGTCGGGCGACGTGCTCGCGGACTCTTCCGTCGAAGGCGAGGCGGCGATGGACAACCACCGTTCCCGCCCGGAAATCGACGCCGCGCTCGCGGGAACGCCGAACTCGACGCGCCGCTACAGCGCGACGCTCGACGCGTGGATGATCTACGCGGCGATTCCCGTCCGCACGACCGCGGGCGATCTCTACGCGCTGCGCGTCGCGAAGAGCTCGCGCGACGTCTCCCGCGTGCTTTCGCTGGGCAAGGCGAACACGGCGCTCGCGCTCGTGCTCGGCGGCGCGATCGTGCTGCTGCTCACGTCCTACATCCTGCTGAAGGTGCGCCGCCCGCTGGAAACGCTGCAGCGGGAAGCTTCCGCGATCGCGGCGGGCGAGCTGAAACGCAAGATCGTCGTGCCCGAAAGCGGCATCGCGCGCGAGCTCGCGCAGACGATTTCGCGCATGGCGGAACAGCTCAAGACGCAGATCCGCGAAATCACGGCGGAGCGCAACGAACGCGAATTCATCTTCAATTCGCTGACCGAGGGCGCGATGCAGATCGAACGCGACGGGAACGTCGTGCTCTGCAACGAGGAGGCGAGAAAACTCTTCGCCCCCTACCCCAACGCGCAGAAAATCAACATCTTCCGCTGCGGCTCGCCGGACCTGATCCGGATCGTCCACAAGGCGTTCCTGACGGGCGCGAAGATCGACCGCGAAATCGAGACGGAAACGAACGGCCTGCGCCGCACGCTGCTCGCGCAGGGCGGCATCATCGAGCGCGGCGGCGAGCGCTTCCTGCTGCTCACCGTCACGGATCTGACGAATCTGCGCCGCCTCGAATCCTTCCGCAGCGACTTCATCGCCAACGTCTCCCACGAAATCAAGACGCCGCTGACGAGCATTCTCAGCGCCGTCGAATCGCTGCAGGACGGCGCGCTGCGCTCGCCCGAAACCGCCGCGAAATTCCTGAAGATTCTCCACGCGCAGTCGAAGCGCCTCAACGCGCTCGTGCGCGACATTCTCAGCCTCGCCGCGCTCGAACGCCGCGAAGTCGCCGGCGAAAAGGAATTCGCGCCCGTGCAGCTGGACGCGACGCTCGAAAACGCCGTGAACGCGTGCCGCGACCTCGCGGACGCCGCGGGCTTCCGCCTCGAGATCACGCGCAACGACCCGATCGAGCTCGAAGGCGACGCCCAGCTCATCGAGCAGGCGATCGTGAATCTCGTCGGCAACGCCGTGAAATACAGCGGCGGCGACCGCGCGGAAATCTCGCTCGAGCGCCGCGGGAACGTCGCCGTCGTCTCCGTGCGCGACTTCGGTGTCGGCATCGCGGCGGAGCACCTGCCGCGCCTTTTCGAGCGCTTCTACCGCGTGCACAAGGAACGCTCGCAGAAGCTCGGCGGCACGGGCCTCGGCCTCGCGATCGTGAAGCACGTCGCGCAGCTGCACGGCGGGAACGCCGCCGTCGAAAGCACGCCCGGCGCGGGAACGTGCTTCCGCATCGAGCTCCCGCTCTGAGCCCCGCGCTCAGACGGAGACGGGAAAATCCGTTTCGACGTTCGGACGGAAAAAGCCCGCCGTCGTCTTTCCGGAAACGCGCAGCGCCCACGTTCCCGCCGCGCGCAGATTCTCGGGAACGGCGAACGACGCCTCGCCCGAACGCAGGCCCGCGCGGGAACGCGTTTCGGCGACGACGATTTCCTCGTCGATCTTCATTTCCGGTCTGCCGTCCACGACGGTCCCGCTCGGCTCCAAAAGCACGAGCGCGATTTTCAGCGAACGCATCTTCGCGGGATCGCCACGCACGACGCGCCACGACACGAGCGCGTTTCCGCCGCGCGGCAGCGGTCCCGAGGGCGCGAGCGTCAGCGCGTAGCGCGGATTGAAAGAACCGGCGATCGCCCGCAGCGCCGCGGCCGCGAGACCGATTCCGACGAGCACGAACGGAATCAGGAAAAAGTGCACGGAGGAAAATCCGGTTTCTTCGAAACGAGAAAACGCGAAGACGAGAAACACGGAAATCAACGTGTTCCACATCACGGCGAAGACGATCATGGCGAACGCGCCCGAAGAAGAAGCCGCCGGCTCGAGCTCGCCGAGCGCGCGGGAACGCCCCCGCGGCTTCCTTTCGCGGGAACGCCCGCCGACGTGCGGAAGCACCGCGAAACCCGCGCCGAAGACCGCGAACGCCGCGCCGAAAAGAGGCGTGATCATCTTCCTCGCCGCGAAGCCGCCTTCGGGCCGCTCCAGCGAACACTCGCCCGGATTTTCCGGATCGTGCCAGCAGTTTTTCAGCTTGCGGAAGCGCTCCAGCCGCGCCGCCTCGGCGGCACGATCGTTCGACGAGACGTCGCCCGTGAAAAAGATTTTGTCGCCGCGGAACGTCTTCCCGCCGACGGAAAACTCGAAGACGATTTCCGGCGCATAGGTCATTCCGCCTTTTTCGCTCGTGCCCGTTTTCAGCTTCGAGGAAACGATGCGGCAGGGCGCGGAAACCCACGTCTCCGCGGCGGCGTTTTCGGCGAGGCAAGTCTTCACGCCGGCCACGATGAAGCAGATTCCGACGACGCAGAAAACCGCCCCGAAAACGCTGAAGAGGATTTTCGGAGCGCGCGACGGATTTTCCGCCGCGCGCTCCGCCTCCTCCGCGTTTTCCTCGCCGCGGAACGGATTCGGCGCGGAGGCGGCGTCCGGCGCGTCCTCCGCCGGCGCTTCGGCGGGAACGCTCCCGCACGGCGGCGCGGTGAAGACGAGATGCAGCACGCGGACCGCCAAAATCGCGAAGCGGAGAAAAAACGCGACTACGCCGAGACCGAACGCTCCCGCGAGAACGAGGAACAGCACGTTGCCCTTCGAGCCTTCCGCGCCGAAAAGGCCGACGAAATCTTCCCCGAACCTGCAAACGGCCGCGACGCCGAAGCCCGTCGCGAAGAGCGCGGGAACGAGCGGAAGTCCGGCGATGAACGCGCGCGCGATGCGCGTCCGCGCCGCGAGATACTCGCGCCGGACGTCCTCGAAACTTTCGCGGCTCTTCCCGCGCGAAGAAAAAGAGAAACGCATAGGCGGAGCATCATGCCTTCAAAGCCGCGAAAATGCGAAACCGAAAACGCGGCGCGTTCCCGCGGAGGCGTGAAAAAAGACCTGTCCGACGAGCGGACAGGCCTTTCGGGGAAAAAACAAGCGTAAAGCTTATTTCGTCTTGGCGGCGACGGCCTTGAGCGCGGAACCGGCCTTGAATTTGACCGACTTCGACGCCTTGATCTTGATCTTCTCGCCCGTCTTCGGATTGACGCCCTGACGCGCGGCGCGCGCGGCGACCGAGAACGTGCCGAAGCCGATGATCTGGACGGCCTTGTCCGCCTTGATGCCGGCCTTGATCGCGTCAAGAACGGCTTCGACGGCGCGTTCCGCGGCGGCTTTGGAGGTATCTCCGCCGAGGCTCGCTTTTACTTTTTCGATGAGTTCACCTTTGTTCATAATTATGATGGTAAGTATTGTTGTAAGTCGTTAACGTTTTGTTAACGCAGATAAATACAGGCTTGAACGGCGATTGCGTCAACAGTTTTCCTCCGCGGGAACGCAAAAAAAATAATGCGCCGGGCGCGAAAAAAAACGCTTGTGCTCCGCCCGTCTTCATGCTTGCGCGCGCGTTCCCGAAACGGCGCGGCGTTCCCGCTCTCCGCCTCGCGCGGAAAGACGAAGACGCCGCGATTCCCTTTAAAATACGGGCATTCGCGGCGTCTCTCTCGCGCGGGAACGCGTGCGCGCTCACTCGAAAGGCTTTTCCTTCGTCTCGGTCGGAATCACGTTGTCCGTCGGCAGCAGGAACGCCGCCTCCTTGTTCTTCACCCAGACGTTCTGGTCCTTGAAGAACTTGGCGGGAACGAACTCGCACGCTTCGGAAATGCTCTTCACGGGGTTGCGGCGGCCTTTGCGCGTGCGGTTGTATTCGTAGGCGGCGACGATGATCTTTTCGGTCGCGGTGAACTCGCTGTCCTCCTCGGGAATCTGCACGACGTAGCCCGTGAGCTCGACGCCGTCGAGCGCGCCTTCGGGATCGCACGCGACGAAGACGAACTTCTTCTTCGCGGCGGGAACCTTGTTCTCCTTGTTCTCGAGCTGCTCGAGCTTGATCTCCTCCTGGATCTCGGAAATGATCTTCGCCGTCATGCGCGCGTCCACCTTGTTGCGCGTGAGCACGAGCTGTAAAATGTCCAAATCTACTTTTGCCATGGTCGCGCCATCACAACCTTTTTTCGCGGGAACGGCAAAATTTTTTTCCGCGGCGCTTTTCGTCGCTTTCCGCGCGGTTTGCCGTTCACAAGCCGCGCGTTTCGTGCTTCCATAACGGGCATGACGATTTCGGAAAAAATCAGACAATGCGCCGCGCGCGTCGAAGCAGCGTTCGCGCTTCACGTTCCCGCGGAGGACGCGCGCCCCGCGCCGATTCACCGCGCGATGCTCTACAGCCTGCGCGCCGGCGGGAAACGCGTCCGCCCCGTGCTCCTGCTCGCGGCGTTCGAGGCGTTCCCGTCCGACAACGATCCGCTGCCCGCCGCCGTCGCGATCGAGTGCCTGCACACGTATTCGCTGATTCACGACGACCTGCCGTGCATGGACGATTCCGACCTGCGCCGCGGCAAGCCCACCTGCCACAGGCAGTTCGACGAACCGCTCGCGCTCCTCGCCGGCGACGCGCTGCTCACGCACGCGCTGACGCTGCTCGCCGACGCCTACGCGTCGAAGCCGGAGCTCGCCGTCGCGCTCGTCCGCGCGCTCGGCGACGCCGCGGGCTCCCGCCGGCTCATCGGCGGCCAGGTGGAGGACATGCTCGGCGAGCGCGGCGAGGCTTCCGCCGAGCGCCTCGACTTCATCCACGAAAACAAGACCGCCGCACTGATTTCCGCCGCGGTGGAGATGGGATTCCGCCTCGGGAACGCGCCCGCCGAAGCCGTCGCCGCCGCGCGCGGAATCGGCCGCGACGTCGGCGTCGCCTTTCAGATCGTCGACGACGTGCTCGACGAGACCAGCGACGCCGAAACGATGGGCAAGCCCGTGCGCGCCGACGTCGGCAACCGCAAGCTGACGTATCCGCGCTTCCACGGCATGGAAAAATCGCGGGAACGCGCGCGGGAGCTTTCCGAGCGCGCCGTCGCCGCCTGCGAAAAGCTCGGCGGGAACACGGAGTTCCTCGTCGGCATCATCCGCGCGATGGCGGAGCGCGTCCGCTGACGCGGGCGGGAACGCGACGCGCGCGAAACGCATCCGAAATTCAATTACACGAAAAAGACATGGCGACCTCGCGCAGTCTCTGGACGCAGAAGCTCCTCGGCGGCGGCAAGCCCAGCGGAAACGCCGCCTCGCCGCGCACGAATCTCGTGGACCGCCTTCCCGAAAGCCGCAGCCGCGCGCGCTCCGCGCCGGCGCTTCCCGGCGCGCGGACGCCCTTCGAAGGCTTCGTGCTCGGCGTCGACCCGAGCCTGCGCGGGAGCGGCTTCGCCGTCGTCGAATTCGCGCGCGGGAGCGAGCCCAGGCTGCATTTTTCGCGCACGCTCCGGCTCGCCCGCGAGCTGCCGTTCGCGGACTGCCTCGGCGAAATCTACAAGCTCTGCTCCGACTGCTGCTACGAATATCCCGTGCGCCACGTATCGCTCGAAGAGACGATCTACGTCAACAACTTCAAGGTCGCGCAGGTGCTGGGCGCGGCGCGCGGCGCGGCGATCGCCGCCGCGAACGTGATCGGCATCCCGATCTTCGAATACCCGCCGCTGCGCATCAAGCAGGCGGTCGTCGGCTTCGGGCGCGCGGGCAAAGCGCAGGTCGCGGGCATGACGAAGCAGATTCTCCGCCTCACCGAATCGCTCCCGTTCGACGAGTCCGACGCCGCCGCCGCCGCGCTCTGCCACGCCTACACGTTCCGCGAAACGCCGCCGCCGCGCGGCTGACGAAGACGCCATGGCGACCTACCGCGGCAGAATCGCCCCGACGCCGACCGGGCTGCTCCATCTCGGGCACGCGCGGACGTTCGCGCTCGCCGCGCGTCGCTGCCGCGAAGCCGCGGGAACGCTCGTCCTGCGCATCGAGGATCTGGATACGCTGCGCTGCAGAAAGGAGTTCGCCGACGCCGCGATCGAGGACCTGCGCCTGCTCGGAATCGCGTGGGACGAAGGCCCCGACGTCGGCGGACCGTGCGCGCCCTACGTGCAGTCCGAAAACCTGCCGTATTTTCTGAAAATCTGGGAACGCCTGAAGAACGCCGGCGCGATTTATCCCTGCCGCCGTTCCCGCAAGGACGTCGCCGCCGCCGCGCGCGCGCCGCACGCGGAGGACGAGACAGCCGAGCCGATCTTTCCGCCCGAATGGCGCCCGCCCGCGGGCACGGGAACGGAGCTCGACGCGCCCGGCGATTACAACTGGCGCTTCCGCGTGCCCGACGGCGAGGCGATCGAGTTCTTCGACGCGCTCCAGGGGCCGCAGCGCTTCGTCGCGGGAGAGGATTTCGGCGATTTCGTCGTGTGGCGGCGCGACGGCGTTCCCGCGTACGAGCTCGCCGTCGTCGCCGACGACGTCCGCATGGGAATCACGGAAGTCGTGCGCGGCGCGGATCTGCTGAAATCGACGGCGCGGCAGATCCTGATCTACCGCGCGCTCGGCGCCGCCGTTCCCGCGTGGGCGCACGCGCCGCTCGTGCTCGACGAGCACGGCTGCCGCCTCGCCAAGCGCTCCGACGCGCTCTCGCTCCGCGCCCTTCGGGCCCGCGGCGAAAAAATAATCTGACGCGCGCGTTCCGCCGTTCCCGCGCGGACGCGGAGAGCGCGCCCGCCCGCGCACGCCTACGCGCTTGCGCCGGGGCCGGGAAAAGCTTAAAATCTCCCCTTTCAAAATAATTCGTCATGAGTCAAGATTCCGAAAAACCCAAGTTCATCAACGAAAAATCCGTTCCCGCGGGAACGCCCATGCGCGGCGCGGACGTCGTCGTCCGTTGCCTTGAAAAGCTGGGCGTGGACACGGTTTTCGCGTATCCGGGCGGCTCGGCGATCGAGCTCAATCAGGCGCTCACGCGCTCGACGAAGATCCGCACGATTCTGCCGCGCCACGAACAGGGCGGCGGCTTCATGGCGGGCGGCTACGCGCGTTCCACGGGCAAATGCGGCGTGTGCTTCGCGACGAGCGGACCGGGCGCGACGAATCTCGTCACGACGATCGCCGACGCGTTCATGGACAGCATCCCCGTCGTCTTCATCACGGGGCAGGTCTTCTCGCAGTTCATCGGCAAGCAGGCGTTTCAGGAGACGGACTTCTACGGCATGACGCTGCCCGTCGTGAAGCACAGCTTCCTCGTGCTGAAGGCGGAGGACTTGCCGCGCGTGATGTTCCGCGCGTTCAAGATCGCGACGAGCGGCCGCCCCGGTCCCGTCGTCGTGGACATTCCGAAGGACGTGCAGCAGGCGATGTTCGTGCCGCAGTTCCCCGCCTCGACGGACGACCTCGCGCCGCGCATTCCCGGCAAGCTGCACGCGATGGACGACGAGCTGAAGCTCGTGCTCGACCTCATCGCCTCGGCGAAGAAGCCCGTGCTCTACATCGGCGGCGGCGTGATCTCGTCCGAATCCTCCGAGCTGCTGCGCGAGTTCGCGCGCCTCACGGGCATTCCCGTCGCCTCGACGCTGATGGGCGTCGGCGCGTTCCCGGCGGAAGATCCGCAGTCGCTCTACTGGTTCGGCATGCACGGCACCGTCGTCGGCAACTGGGCGGTCTATTATTCCGACCTGCTCATCGCGATGGGCGCGCGCTTCGACGACCGCATCACGGGAACGGTCGAAAAATTCGCGCCCAACGCCACGATCGTCCATTTCGACATCGACCGCTCCGAGCACAACAAGAACAAGAAGGTGCAGTTCCCGATCGAGGGCGAGCTGCACGACGCGCTCACGCGCCTCATCGACCTCATCAAACGCACGGGCTTCCGCAAGCCCGACCTTTCCGCGTGGTACGCGACCATCGACGGCTGGAAGAAGGAGCACGGCTTCCCGTTCCGCTACGACCGCGGCGACTGCCCGCACATTCTCCCGCAGGAGGCGGTCGAGACGCTCTACGAAGAGACGAAGGGCGAGGCGATCGTCTGCACGGGCGTCGGCCAGCACCAGATGTGGACGCCGCAGTATTACAAGTTCAACAAGCCGCGCACGTTCATCTCCTCGCTCGGCGCGGGAACGATGGGCTTCGGCTTCGCGGCCGCGTGCGGCGTCGCCGCGGCGCATCCGGACAAGACCGTCGTCAACGTGGACGGCGACGGCTCCGTGCTGATGAACATTCAGGAACTCGGCACGATGGCGATCGAAAAGCTCGCCGTCAAAACGATGATTCTCAACAACCAGCACCTCGGCATGGTCGCGCAGTGGGAAGACTGCTTCTACGGATCCAACCGCGGGCAGACCCTGCTCGGCGACGTGAACAACGTCGGATCGCCCGACAATCCCGGCGGGCTCTACCCGGACTTCGTGACGATCGCCAAGGGCTTCGGCGTCAAGGGACGCCGCGTGATGAAACGCGAGGAGCTCCGCGACGCCGTCCGCGAAATGCTCGACACGCCCGGACCCTTCGTGCTCGACGTCGTCGTCCCCTACGGGCCGCACGTCCTGCCGTTCATCCCGCAGAAATGCTCCGCGCTCGACATCATGACGACGCAGAAGGTGGACGCCTGCCGCCAGTGCGGCAAGTGCCCCTGGCAGATCAAGTGAACGGACGTTCCCGCGGGAACGCCGCGAAGAAAACCGCCGGTTCCTCCGGCGGTTTTTCGTTTTGCGGGAACGCGGCTTTTACGTTCAAATGAACGCAGAATCCGCCATGGAAAAAATTCTCGTCATCAAACCCTCGTCGCTCGGCGACATTCTCCACGCGCTGCAGGTCGTCGAAACGCTGCGCGAAAGCCGCGGCCGCGGGAACGTCGAAATCACCTGGCTCGTGCGCGACATCTTCGAGCCGCTGCTGAACGTGTGCGCGACGGTGGACCGCACGATCGTCTTCGAGCGCGGCAGAGGCCTCCGAGGCATCTGGGAAACCGGCATGCGGCTGAGGCGGGAACGCTTCGACCTCGTGCTCGACATGCAGGGACTCGCGCGCTCGGCGTTCTGGGCGATCTGCGCGCGCGCGCCGAGAAAAATCGGCCGCGGCGACGGACGCGAGGGCTCGCGGCTCTGCTTCCGCGAACTCGCGGGAGAACCCGCGGCAGGCTTCAAAAACGCGCACGCCGTGGAAATCCTGCTGCAGTTTCTCCCGAAGCTCGGACTGCCCGCGGAGCCGCGAGGCAAGGTCGAATTCCCCGCCGCAAAGCTCTCCGACGCCGTCGCCGAACGCCTCGCCGAGACGGGAACGGACGAGGCGCCGATTCTGCTTTTCCCCGATTCGCGCCGCGCCGAAAAAGAATGGAAGGGCTTCGTCGCCCTGACGCCCCTGCTGCTGGAACGCTTCCCGAAGACGCCCGTCGTCTGGGTCGGACAGAGCGAGCTGCGGAGCGATCCCGCGTGGGACGCGAACCCGCGCTTCGTGAACCTGATGGGCAAGACGCGCCTCGCGGACGTGATCGCGCTGATCGCGCGCGCGCGACGTTGCGTCACGAACGACAGCGGACCGATGCACATCGCGGCGGCGATGGGCGTTCCCGTGCTCGGGCTTTTCGGGCCGACTTCGCCCCGCCTCTACGGACCGTTCCCGCTCTCGCGCCCCGGCAACCGCGTGCTCGTCGCGCCCGACGGCGATCTCGCGAAGCTCTCCCCGCAGACCGTCCTCGAAGCCGTGTGACGCAAAAGCCGCCGCACAAATTTTGAACCGAGAAGGAACAGAAGAGAACGAAGGGACTTTTACAGGAGGGTAAGCGTCCCGCTTGCCCTCGAAATTTCTCAAACGCCAAGCCGCGAAGATTTTCACTGGAAGTCCCGGAAGTAAAAAGAAGTTCTTTCAGGGGAGAGGTGGCGTTCCCGCCGCTTCCTCGAAATCCCTCCCGCACAAACTTCCAAGCCCCGAAGGGGCGACGATTGCCCAGCGTAGGGCAAGCGAGCAACGTGAGCGCAGCCCTACGAACCCGCAAAACAAACCGACGCGCCCTGAAGGGGCGCAATTGCCTTCCCGCGCACCGCGGACGTCGCACCCCCGACTCTCACATAAAAAAACGTCCCCGAGGATTTCTCCCCGGGGACGCACACACTAACTAACACACACTATGAAAAAATGGATGAGAGCTTCGGGCGGAGAGCCGAGAGAAGCGGCGTTCCCGCCTCTCTCAGCTCCAAGCCTCTTTAAGCTTTCCTGCGACGACGACGCGTTCCCGCGAGCGCAAGCGCCCCGAGACCCGCCAACAAGCCGAACACGCTCGGCTCCGGAATCGTCAGCGTCACGGAAAGCTTGTCGTTCACATAAGACCAGTCCGCGAGACCGTTCCAGCCCTTCAGCGTAACGAAATCGTTCACGAACGAATCGAGATTGTCCGAAGTGAGGCCCACGTTTTTCGTGCCGTTATTGTACTGAATCACCGACGACGTGATGATGGCCAAGACGTCGTTTTCCGACGCGCCCGTCACATCCACGAAAAGTCTTGCTCCCGCCGCAAACGTCACGCCGCTCGTCGCGTTGAGCCCCGTGGAGTCATCCGCAGAAAGATTCGGAGCGATTTCCAACTTCGCACCGCCGGCGACGGAAACGCTCCCAGTAAACATACTGCTATAACTGGAACCGGGATCTCCCCTCATGCCGGGCGCGATTCTCAACGTTCCGGACTCGACAGTCGCGGACGGAATCCAATTTTGGACATTGCTGAGTTCCAGCGTCGAATCCGCCCCCTGCTTGACCAAAGAAACGCTTGTCAGCGTTCCCGAGAACACTCCGCCGCCGTTCACCGTCAGCGTCGAGCTTTCCATGCCGCCGGCGAAACCCACCGCTCCCGCGCCGGAAAGCCCGAAGACCGTCACGGCGGTCGTGCCGAGATTCAGCGTCGCGCCGCTCTTCACTTCGACGCCCTTCGCCGTGCCGAGCGCGTTCGCGTGTCCCGCGACGAGCACGCCGCCCTCGATCGTCGTTCCGCCGGAATAGAGATTCGCGTTCGTCAGCGTCAGCGTTCCCGCGCCGGATTTCTTCAGCGCACCGTCGCCGGAGAGAACACCGTTGAGCGTAATCGTCGTTCCCTCCGTATCCGTCGCGTCCGCCGAAGATTTGCCTGTCGTCGAGGCGACCATCTTCGTCGTGTCGAACGTCACCGTGCCGCCGAGCGTGATCGAGCCGTTGGCGTTCCACGAATCGAGCGAGCCGACAGTCGCGTCGGAAATCGAAATCGTCTTGTTCGCCCTGGAAGACGAAGCTGTGGACGTAATCAACCCCTCGGAACCGACGTTCAGGCGCCCGCCGGTCACGGTCAATTTCGACGTCTTGTCCCGGATTTTCCCGTAAAGCACGACGCCCTTCACATTCATTTCGCCGGAGGACATCGCCACTTCCGCCGAGCTGTCGAAGCCGACGACGACCTGCGAGTTCAGGACATTCAGCGTTCCGCCTTGGACGGCGAGTTGCCCCTTGCCGTTCTTCCATACGCCGAGGAGAATCGCTGACGCATTGTAGTTAGGATCAGTCGTGGTGTCCGCCGCAATGGAAAGAGACGCCGTCTTGGTGATGTTCAGAACGCCTCCTGAAAGCGTGTAGGTTTCCGTTGTAGCGGCATCTGAAGTATGCAACCGGACGTCGCCGCTGATCGTCACTATTCCGGACGTCTGCGTGGCGCTCGCTCCGATTTTCATACTCAGGCTCCCGATACTCGTCGTCCCTGTGGAGGAAAGATTCGTTGATCCGCTATTAAGATTCGCCGTAGTGATATTCACGGGTGAGGAGCTCGCAAACGTCGTCGTGCCGCCGCTCACCGTCAGCGTCGTAATCGTCGCCGCGCCGCCGATCGTCAGCTTTCCCGCGTTCTGCGTCAGCGTCGTGATGCTCTTCGCGCCGTCGCCGGAAATCGTCAGCGTGCCCGCAGACAGAGTGACTCGTGAAAGATTCGCCGTGCCGCTGAATGTGGCGGTAGTCTTGGCATTTCCGCCGATAGTCAGCGTCGTTCCATCTGCCTGAGTCAGCGCGCCCGTGAAATTGACGTCGGTAGTGCTCTGGTCGTTGTTGCCAATCTGATAATTCGCGAAACAAATATCGTTCGAGATATTAATGAGCGTGGCCCCGCTCCGCATCTTGCCGGAGGAAAGCACGTACTTCGCATACTGATTATCGGCGAAGGTGTTCGCATCGATATTTCCGGAATGCTCAATCGTTCCCGTAAAGCCTGCGCCGAGCGAAACCCCTATAAAATTTGAGCCAGTGGCGACCTTCACCGTTCCCGTGCCCGAGATAGTTTTAGTCGTCGTAGCGGAAATGCTTCCCAAATCGAGGATGACGTTCTCGCCGAGCGTCAGCGCGGCGGTCGTCGTGAGATTCGCGGCGTCAACGCGAACCGTGCCCGTTCC